>CAJUTD010000025.1:0-29897 GCA_910589635.1 uncultured Lachnospiraceae bacterium
GCTTTGCAATGTAAACCTTTTGAACGAATCTATACCTTGTAATTTATGTTAGTGCGATAGCTCCACTTTTGGCAGTAAAATAGGGCTATTCTTCAAAAACAGTAAGACCTTTTGTCATCATTACATTTCCGACGTCCCATTTCTTTTATGTTTGCAATTATAGAACACATGTTCTGTTCTGTCAATACTTTTTTCAGAACATTTGTTTGGTTAAATGGAGAAATAGTTTTTACAAGCATGATTGATGATCTAAAAACCAAGCTCTCCGACAAGGCAGGCAGAAAGGAAAAACAAATTATGATTACAGGAATTTATATACCATCCATTGACGCCAAAGATATTTATTTATCCTCCCATTTTATAGACGGACATCTGGGAGAATATGACCTCAAATTAAAAGACGGCCAGTATAACCTCAAAAAGTTTACCAACACCATCGACTACAGTTTAGATCTTATGAAACTGTTTGACATTTATCGCAAAAAATATCGGAAAAACGATTTTTCTTTCAAAATGAACGGACATATGTATTCGACAAACGTCATCAACCTCACATTCAAATATTCTGTAAAAGAATGGAACCAGATGAGCCGGAACATTTTTGTAAGATTGGGGTATGACTGGAAGGAGTTGGAATTTGAGGACTGCATTGCCAAAAACACAGATGGCGATATTATCGGCATCAAAGTCGGTGAAAACGTACGTGTGCCGACGAACGTCCCCAAACCTTTTTTCTGCCAGGAAGTTGAGGTTACAGATAAACGTACAGAACAGACACATACACTGCAATATTTGAAACAGGGAGAGCCCAAAACCGTAAAAACCAGCGCACAGCTCCGAAGCGAACTTTACACAAACGGTTTTCTATGTGGAGGCGTCAAATACTGCCGCATGAAACGGTCCGCCGGCTCGGCCCGCGTAGGAAAATGCCTTTTTGTCAATGAGAAATTATTTAACCCCCTCTTATCATTCAGTTCGGGTAAAATCAAGGCGGCATATGGGCAGGAACTGGATTTAGCGGCTTTCGAGAGCTACATTGCCCTTCCGTCCAGCAGCATCATAGGCACACTGCACATCAGGCCTGAAAACATTTTATTGATTGAGGATTATCACAGCATTTTCCGGGAAGATGTTATCGAGACCTATGACGAAAACGGCTGGCTGAAAACCAGGGAGGGCAATTGCGAAATCACAAATACAATCTGGGACGGGCAGTCTTTGATGGATATTTCTCTTTTTGGCGATTACGCAAAATACGGCATGGTCCTATTGCGTAACCTGATGTTCAAATCTTGCTGTTTTAACTGCAATATCCAAAAATGGTTTCAGGACAACCAAATTACAGAAATTTCACAGTTAAACGGAAAAACGAGGGCAGAAAAAATTGAAGATATCAAACTTATCACTACTCCTAACAGTATTAAATACCTCAAATTTGACACCTGGGATAACTGGCTGGACAATATGTACCCAGATTTTGGAATCGTCAAACACGATAAGAAAACGAATTTTTTTGGCGGCCGTCTTGTGCAAACACATTACCAGCTAATAAATACGCTGCAGATGTCTATGGAAGAAATGAGGGAATTTCTACAGCCATCCCTGGATTTTGCCCAAAAACTTAGGGAACGGCCGGAAGTCGTGAGATATTACATCAAATATCCTGATATTGAAAATACTCAGCCGCTAAGCCAGCCCATGCACAATAAAAACGATGTCGTATACGGCCTGATGTGCATTAACGACAGCTTTTCCCAAACGAAATATTATCAGGAGTTTCTCACAGACTTATTGCGGGCATATTATAAAAACCTCAAAAACGGACATGTTTATGTCAATGGAAATTATTCCGCCCTCCTGGGAAACCCCATGGAAATGCTGCAACACTCTATCGGCAAATTTGACGGCAAAAGCCAGCTTGGAGCTGGAAATATACACAGCACGCGCTTTGCCTATAACCAGACATTATTGGCTAGCAGAAGCCCTCATGTAACAATAGGAAACGTGTGGCTACCGCACAACTCAGCTAACGAAACGATTGATTGCTACTTCAACCTCACAGATGAGATTGTCTGTATCAACTCAATCGGAGAAAACGTTTTACAGAGGCTTTCCGGCGCGGATTTTGACAGTGATACCGTACTGCTCACCGACAACGAAATCCTAATAAATGCAGCCAAAAGAAATTACAAATTATTTAAAACTCCAACCTCTTCCGTAGCCGCCCGCAAGGTAAAACGATATTATACGCCGGAACAACAGGCGGATTTAGATATTAAAATTTCCGTAAATAAGATCGGAGAAATCGTCAACTTATCACAAGAGCTGAATTCCCTGTTATGGGACAAGATGTATCACGGCGCAGTTTACGATGATGTACGGGAATTATACTACGATATCTGCCAGTTAGATGTAATGTCAGGCATCGAAATCGACAAAGCTAAAAAAGAATTTGATATTGACAATGCAAAGGAGCTTGACAAACTACGAAGAAAATATGAGCCTTCCGTCAGAGAATATGAAGAAGACGAACATGGGGAGCTCGTAAAATGCCGCAAAAAAATGCCGCATTTCTTCTCCCATATTTCCAAACAAAAAGGTTATTATAACCCGGATAAAAAGCACTACCAGAAATACCATACTTCTATGGATTATTTACAGACAATCGTTAATGAATTTAAGGTAAAACATCCATATAAAAAAGATTGGCTGCCTTTTGTCTCTGTCTTAGATCGCGCAAAATTTCGGACTTCCAGTGTGAACCAGCAGCAGATACAAAGAATTTACGGTATGTTAAAAAAATATGTTGCAGACAGAAAAAATCTTTACAGCTCTATCATGGATACCAAAGAAGAGAGACAACAAAAAGCTGCCCTTCTGAAACAACAGCTGATTACAGATATTAACTGTGAAACAATCGGTTTTTCAACTTTATACCAATTATTATCTTCCCTCGAGGAGAAAGGAAATTCGCAGATCAAAAATACGCTTTTAGAAATCCTTTACTTGTGTGAGAATGAAAGTTTTAAAAAGGCCATCCTACAATCGTCTGCTGAAATGCTGCAATTAGAAACACCTGGCTCAGATATCTATTTATTTGGCATCGGATATAAGGAGGTGACATGCCATGCCAGAAACGAAACGATACTATAACCAAAAACAGATTATTGACATTATTAGCCAAGATACTGGCTGTTCGATACGCGACGTTACAAATATCCTCAATTCCTTATGCAGTGTAGTCAAAGAAAAATTCAGCGACGAGGACCGTTTTGTGGAAATGAAATTGTTTCCGGGACTGAAAATAACTTCCCGATATGTTCCAGCTGAACAGTCAAATTCAAACCTCTCGGCTTACCTCAAATCCAGCGACATGCTGCTTCTCTCCGCGGAGTTCAGCCGGCGTTTTAAAGATTCGGTACGCAGTCTGCACAAGGATTCTTCTCTATGTAATTCCGGGAACCACTGCGGGCCCGCAGGAATTCTTTAACTTGCAGCCATTCGTTCCCACAAGAACATTGAATGGTTACACAAACCTTTATTTTAACAGAAAGTTGGTGATGACTTTGGAAAACGACGAACTAAAAATATACCGCGGACAGGATTTTGTTATTTCAAGAAACATTGTAATCCATCAGCCCTCCTTGAATGAAATATGTGATTATGGGGAGCGAGATTATTACTCCATGATTTATCAATTAACGGCCACACCACAGTCAATGAAATGGCAATTGTGGGACATGGGAATCGACTACACAGAAATTACGCCGTTTGAATTATTTTACGGTTTTTTGTTTCGGCTCTATCCGCAGGAAAAAACTTCTATTCTGTTCGGCGATTTAGATTTCACAAAATTTCAAGTCGCCAAACGCAAGGATGATAATTCTACTTTGCTGTATCAAGCTATTGAGAAAAACAATGCCGACAATATCGGCTGGGAAGAAATTATTTTAGATGAATTTACTTATCATATAATTACAGATTATCTGAGGAAAGTACACTTCATCCCCAAAGATGAACAACTCCCCGCAAACAATGCAACTAAAATGATTCTGATTGAAGATGCGAGGGAAGAATCTCTGAAGAACAAAGACAAAGAATACCATTCGCCATTAAAAAACATGGTATCGGCCATGACGAACAGCGAAGGCTTCAAGTACAACCACTCGGACGTCTGGGACATGAAGATCAATGCCTTTATGGATTCCGTAAAAAGAATTTCCAAAATAAAAAATGCGAATCTGCTTCTACAAAGCGGTTACTCAGGCTTTGGGGTAAATCTCAAAGAAATATCCAACCGGCAATTGGACTGGCTTGGTGATCTTGATTAGCACTCTGGCAAAAGTTCCCTAAATTGCCAAACAGACAAAAACATTTTATTAAAACATAACCTTATGAGAATTTAGTAACACAAAAAACGCAGGCTGCGCCAATTAAACAAAGTATGGAAAGTGGTTCGCTTAAATCCTGCATACTGGTGCGCAATGTTCCTCTGCTGGATTTTTCATGAAGCTCCAGATATGCAGGCGCGAACCACATCGTTTTAATCGCCGAAGCCGCGAACGGAAAAATTTACACATAACAAAATTCTAAAAAATTTTAAACTACTTCTTAGGCAACACTGCCGTATATTCATAAGGCGTTGCCTGATATACATAGTAATTAAGCCAATTGGAATAAAGGGCGTTGGCATGGGCACGCCATTGCAGACGTGGACGAATGGAGCTGTCGTCGTCCACATAATAATTGCGCGGCAGCTGAATGTCCAGCCCCTTTTCCTTATCACGCATATATTCCGTATGTAGGGTTACCCGGTCATATTCCGGGTGCCCCATCACAAAAATCTTCTTACCAGTCATATCCATCAGCAGGAAGACGCCTGCCTCCGGCGATTCCGCTAAAACTGTCAGTCCTGGTATCTTGTCGATATCTTCCCTGCGCACCTCCGTATGCCTGGAATGGGGCGCAAGAAAATAATCATCAAACCCACGCACTAAGGGAATTCTGCGGTTGCTGACTTTATGCTCAAACAGCCCGAACATTTTTTGTTCCAGCATATATTTGGGTATCTTATAATGATGATAAAGCGCAGCCTGCGCCCCCCAGCAAAGGTGCATAGTTGATGTTACATTTGTTTTCGTCCACTCACAAATCTGTTCAAATTCCTGCCAATAGTCAACCTCTTCGTATTCCATCTGCTCCACCGGCGCACCGGTAATAATGAAACCGTCAAATTTCCTATCTTTGATTTCATCAAATGTATTATAAAATTTGTTCAAGTGGCTGCTGGATGTATTGCGGGATTCGTGGCTGCTCACCACTACAAACGTCACATCCACCTGTAACGGCGTATTGGATAGCTCGCGCAGAATCTGCAATTCCGTATCTTCCTTCAACGGCATCAAGTTCAAAATCCCCACCTCAATAGGCCGGATATCCTGGTGCATTGCCCGGTTTTCATCCATAGTAAATACATTTTCCCGCTCCAGCTTCTCTCTCGCCGGCAATCCACTTTGAACTTTAATTGGCATAAGTCATTCCTTCTTTCTATAGAAATATTTGTTATTTTATCGTATTAGAATTGAGCATTTCCAACAGCTCTTCCTCAGAAATCACCTGTATTCCCAGTTGCTGTGCTTTCGTCAGCTTACTGCCTGCGCTCTCTCCTGCCAGGAGTATGGAAGTCTTCTTAGAAACGGAACCTGATACTTTTCCGCCCTGCGCCTCAATCAATGCTGCCGCTTCTTTGCGCCCAAGTGTGGGCAGCGTTCCCGTAATCACAAATGTCATATCCTGGAATTTACTGCCCAACGGCTGTTCATTCGACTGCATATTGACGCCATACGTTTTCATTCGCTCCACAATCCGGCGGTTTTCCTCCTTGGCAAAGAATTCTAAGATACAACCGGCGCTCACTTCACCAATATCATTGACGTTTTGCAATGATTCACTATCTGCCTGCATCAACGCGTCAATCGTGCCAAATTCCCGGAGGATCGCCTTTGCCGCAGCCTTGCCAACATTGGGAATGCCAAATCCTGTCAACA
Organism: uncultured Lachnospiraceae bacterium; assembly: GCA_910589635.1. Taxonomy (GTDB): domain Bacteria; phylum Bacillota; class Clostridia; order Lachnospirales; family Lachnospiraceae; genus Petralouisia. The sequence continues at coordinate 6,048 of CAJUTD010000025.1, forward strand.
GCCGAATCGCATCATTTTCTTTTGATTTCTCGATAGCATCCAATAGTTTGTCAGTATTTTTCTCTTTCCCTATAATTCCCTGTTCAATCAACTCCTCACGGTGTTCCCACAGGGTATAAATATCTGCAATATTTTGGAGATAACCCAGGCGCACCAATTCCTCTACATACACGCTTCCAAATCCCTTAATATCCATGGCGTCCCTGCCCACAAAATTGATAATATGGCGTTCCCGCTGCGCCGGGCAATTGGGCGACGTACATTTAATATCTGCCGTGTCTTTCTCTCGCTGCGTTTTGGCACCGCACACGGGACATACTTGAGGTAAATGATAGGGTTTCGTTCCCTCCGGCCGTTTTTCTTTCAACACTTGACGAATCTTGGGGATGATTTCACCTGATTTGTATACCTGAATCCTGTCCCCAACCCGAATATCCAGTTCATCAATAAAATCCTGGTTATGCAGTGTTGCACGTGACACGCTGGTGCCGCACAAGCGCACCGGCTCAAAAATAGCCGTGGGCGTAATCCGTCCGGTCCGCCCGACTGACAGTTCAATGTCCAGAAGCGTCGTCTCCTTCTCTTCCGGCGGATACTTATAGGCCACTGCCCAGCGCGGCACTTTTGAAGTCGCGCCCAGTTTTTCCCTGTCAGCCAAAGAGTTGACCTTTACAACCGCTCCGTCTATATCATATCCTAAATTTCCACGATTGTCGCCAATGGCACAAACGGCCTCCCAGACCTCCTCTTTTGTCCGGCAAATGCGATAGCCGTCAATAACCGGAATTTTATTTCGTTTCAAATATTCATACCCCTGCGTATGCGTTGTAATCTCCATCCCCCGTATCTGCTGGATATTAAACACAAACATGGAAAGCCCCCGCTCCTTCGTGACCTTGCTGTCCAATTGACGTAGTGTGCCAGCAGCACAATTTCTGGGATTGGCAAACGGCTTTTTTGCATTTAGCTCTTGCATTTCATTAACCCGCACAAAATCTTCATTTTTCATATAGACTTCGCCGCGGATTTCCAGGTAGTCTACAGGCTCTTTTAATTTCTTTTTGACATCTGGGATAACCTTAGCATTCACCGTCACATCCTCGCCGAAATTGACGCCGTCCCCCCGCGTCAACGCCAAAGCCAACGTTCCCTGCTCATAACGGAGCGCCATCGACAGCCCATCAATCTTATATTCCACCACAAACTCCGGCTCCGTAAGCTGCCGCTGCATATCTTCCACAAACTCTTCCACTTCTTCTCTGGAAAATACATCTTGAAGGCTCAGCATGGGAACATTATGGCGCACCAACTTCCCAGCTTCCCGCTTGGCCGAACCACCCACCTTCTGTGTGGGGGAATCCTGTGTGACAAATTCTGGAAATTCCCGCTCCAGCTTTTTCAGTTCCTTCATTTTCATGTCATATTCATAATCACTGATTTGGGGGTTATCCTGATTGTAATAGAGATCTATATGGTATTCCAGCTCACTCTTAAGCTCTTTTATTCTCGATTCAGCCTGCTTTTTGTCCATAAATTATCCTTTCCTAATGCCTCCTCATTCCCTTATCATTTCTATACTACCACCAATAGCAGATTACCCCTTGTTTCATTCCGTCATTTTACTCTACTGCCATTTGGGGATTACCGTCTCATTAGAAGAATCTTTCATCTGCTCCTGCAGCTCTAGCCACTCTTGCCGCGTAACCTTGCGATAGGCGCCCTCTTTCAAGTCTCCTAACCGTATATTCATAATTCGCACACGTTTCAAATCGATTACGTGATACTGAAATGTCTCGCACATTCTGCGAATTTGGCGATTGAGCCCTTGTGTTAAAATAATACGAAAAACTCTCCTGCCCACCTTTTCCACACGACACGGCCTGGTTGTGACGTCTAGTTCTTGCAAATATACGCCTTTTGCCATTTTCTGAAGAAAATCCTCTGTGATTTCACGATTCACTTTGACAATGTATTCCTTTTCATGGTAATTGCCGCTGCGCATCATTTTATTCACCAAATCTCCCTGATTCGTCATCAACAGCAGTCCATGCGAAGTCTTATCCAGACGCCCTATTGGGTAAATGCGTTTTGGATAATTGATAAAATCCACGATGTTGTCTTTTTCCCGTTTTTCGGCCGTACATACGATTCCCGCAGGCTTATTTACGGCAATCAAAATCTGCTCTTCCTCTTTAGAAACCTTTTTCCCGCCATACATGACGACTTCCCCCGCAAATACCCGGTCTCCCATCATCGCTGTCCTGCCATTAATTGTCACATTCCCCGCCTCAATCTGGCGGTCGGCTTCTCTTCGGGAACAGACGCCCGCTTCGCTTAAATACTTATTAATTCTCACAGATTCTTCCATACTTTCTCCCACTTCCTGCATCAAATCATGCAGCTACAGAAATCTTTTCAGCCGTTCAATGTTCTCTTCCTCAAAATCCATCAGCTCTTCGGCAAGTTCATTGGCAAAACTGCCGCTGGCTTTGTTGTTATGCTTTGTCTTCATTAGTTCCGTAATCCCCCTGGCATTGCCCTGAATCATCATATCTGCCACATGATTAGTACTGATATTCATTAATGTGTTTGCCTGGATAGCTCCCCACAACATTGCTCTCTGCACACCAGAATCCTTTGACACCACTCCATGTTCCCACAACCCAGCTTCCGCTTTCCGTTCGAAATCGCGAAAACGGTTCCTCTCGGCTGTCAACTCATAAGCAAACTCCTGATTATAGATTTTTCCCAGCAATGCATCAATTGCATTAACCGCCATAGATGCATTTTTCCTTGTTTCCTTTAAAACATTAATCTCTTCATTATTACGCATAGCTTCCTCCTAATCGTTTTACCATTAGGTTGAAGCATTTTTCTTTTTTTATGCAGATAATCCAGGCACTTTAGCACAGCATTGTTACAAACATTCGCACAGGTACATATATCACTTTTCTTCTATAGAAAAACCTCTCACACTTTTGCGTGACAAGGCCTTTCCTAAAAGAATGATAAAAAGGAACTGCCAATGCAGGCAATTCCTTTCTTACCGTATAAGAAATCATAGACATTAATTATTCAACAGCAAATCTGTTCTGATATAACCGGTAGTTCCGTTCCACTCTACCTTCGTCCAGCCCTCCGCATAACTGAGAATGATTTTTATGCTGTCGCCAACCGCTGTTGTTCCCACAAGTTCTGAAGTCTCGTCCATAGACTTACGCACATTGTAGCCGTCGTTTGCTGTCAATACAGTACCTTCTGGCACATAATTCAAACCTGAACTATTTCCTCCATCATCAGAACTATCGTCTGCATTACCATCGTCAGAGCTATTGTCTGCGTTACCGTCATCTGCATTGCCATCGTCAGAACTATTGTCTGCGTTACCGTCATCCGCATTACCATCGTCGGAGCCATCGTCTGCATTGCCGTCATCCGTTGCTGCCGGCTCTTCTGATTCTTCCGGCTTCTGCTCAGGTTCTTCTTCATTATCCTCGGGAGGAGTGTACGTCTCCTTCCAATTTGCGATAGCATCTACCATTTCATTCAACTTCTTCTGCAAATCTTCGTTCTCTGCTACCTTCTTGTCATACTCAGTCTGCACTTCATTCTGAAGTTTCTGAACATCAGCGCTCTTCTCAAACTCTTCTATCAGTTTGATTACTTTCTTTTTCGTCTTCTGCTCTTTCAATTCACGGTTAAAGGAGCTGTAAAGATTGTTAATATATAATTTTCCATCTTTATCTGTCTGAATATAGAAAACATTCATACCTGGAAGCGTCTCATCCGCTCCCGCAAATTTCATCTGGTAAACTGCCGCCACGACATAGGAACCTTCCTTGACCCCATCCGCTACTGTACAGGATATGTCAGTATAGCTTTCCACATGCTCATTCATCATCCTGATATAGTCTTTTTCCATATCAGAGAGCTTTTTCGCAACGCTGGAAAGATGCTCTAAATCTCCTGTCGCATAGGAATTGTAATAGGTAGATACCAATTGTTTAATCTCTGGATGCTCTTCTTTTTCTGTATTAGCGTCTTCTGTTTTGTCCTGGTTATCATTGCTGTTATTTTCAACTTCATCCTTGTTCTGCTGTTCTTCCTCGGTAGCAACCTTCTGTTCCGGCTTGTCCTTACCACCGGAATTATTAACTCCCATGACCGCCAAAACAATAACAAGCGCTACTAACAATACACCACCGGAAATATACTTTACATTCTTCTTACAAAAACCTATAATCTTGTCTATGTTAAGTCCGCTTCCTGACCCATTCTCCATATTAGCCATTTTTTCTCCTTTATCTTAACCATGCTTCCCTGCGTATTTAGCAGGAACTGCATATCTATAGTGCAAAACTTCCTGCCACATTTCTGCAAGCAGGGAAGTCATTTTAATAGTGTCAATACACCCAGAGGGAATCGAACCCCCAGCCCCAGAACCGGAATCTGGTGTTTTATCCGTTAAACTATGGGTGCTTTTCCAATATTTTACGAACGTAGGTTATTATAGCATACTTTTTCTCAAAAATCAAAACAAATTTTGTCAGAATGCAATTTTTTCTCAATCTCTTCTGCGATTTCCTGGGGAGACTGCAAGTCTGTGGCAACCACTACTTCTCCTGCCGCCTGGTAATAGGAAATTCTCTTTGCCAAAAGTTCCCGGATGTACGATACATTCATATTCCCATTTAAAATGGGGCGCTCATCACTCCCCTGCACTCTCGCTAGAATAGTTTCCGGCTCTGCCGTCAGAAGCGTCACGACGCCATGTTCCTGCATAAGTTTGACATTCTCCTGCCGCAGCGCCATACCTCCGCCACAGGAAATTATTTTGTGCCTTTCTTTCCCCAGCCCGCGCAAAAGCTCCGTCTCCATATCTCGGAATGCCTGTTCCCCGCTGTTCTCAAATATCTCCGCTATACTCATGTTCTGCTGACGCTCAATCCACGCGTCCGTATCTATCTCTTCATATCCCAACAGTTCTGACAAGCTGCGGGATACCGTAGTTTTCCCTGTTCCCATAAATCCTATTAAGAATATATTGCTTTTCCCCATTTCCTAGTCCATGCTTTCCGATATTTTATTTAAAATCATTAAGACGTCCTCTAAAGGCATCTGTCCCGGAGCAGACATTTTCTCCACGCTTGCAAAAGTCATACAAGAGCCAAATACTTCTCCACTGACGCGGGATATGGCTCCCAGCCCGCCCATCGCCATAGTAACCAACGGATAATGCGGACAATTTTCTTTCATCCGCGCCGTCGCCTCCAAAAGCCGAAGCACATCTAAGGAATCATGCGGCATTACCGCAAGTTTTCCGATATCCGCCCCTGCCCGCTGCATCTGTAATAAATCCTGCTGCATCTGTTCTGTCTCAGGCGTGTGGGAAAAGTAATGTTTTGAACCAATCACGCACTGGCCTATGCCATGAAGGTTTCGGATAATATCAGATGAATTGGAGAGCTCCGGCACCTCCACATCCAGTATATCCGCCTGCCCGCTCTTTGCAATCAGCTCAAGAAGCTCAAGATACATTTCCTTTGCAATCTCCCGCTCTCCTCCCTGGGGTCTGCTGCGAAACGTACACAATAAAATGACGTCTCCACAAATTTCCTGTAACCTGTGCAATATCTCATCGATCCTGTGGTGGCTGGCAGCCTGTGCAAACCAATCTATGCGCCATTCTAATACTTCCGCTCCCCGCTCCACTGCAAGCTCTGCCGCCCTGTAAATTCCATTTTCTTCTATTTCCACTACCGGAACGCAGACCAAGGGTCGTCCTGCTCCAATTGTCCGTTTCTTAATTTGCATTTTCCACGCTTCCTGTGTTCTTTATGCGGCCTCTCAGCCGGCAATATTATCTAAATTTAGTATTTTGCAGTCAAATACTTCTGACCTTTACATTTTAACACCAGACGGGAGGTTTTTACAAGGCGATTTTTCATTTTATCTCTGTAATATATAAAATCACACAAAATATCTACTTCAATTTCAGTTTCAATTCTCCATCATCATAGAACCCTATGCCATTTCCACTTTTGATGCGAGTTTTAACAATTAACTCATCAGCATCGCTAAAATTCAACAAGTTATATGTATTTCTACCAATAACATTTATTTTCTCTTGCTTAACCCCGCAGCTGCCTCCCCCAACAACAGTGAGCGTGCCATCTAATTTCATTCTTTTTCCAAATTGGTTAATATATTCCGGTATGATTCTTTTAATCTGTGAATAATATGGCTGGTGTTGATGCCCATGCAATATAACATTAACTCTATTAGCTATTAAAGTTCTAATCACCAGCTCGGCGTCTAACATCATACTTATCTTTTTTTCATTTGTACTAATCTGTTCAAGATAATTAACGGGTAATATATGATGATGACATACCGTGCATATGATATCGATATCCTTATTATCATTTAGGTAGTTCTGAATTTTGCCTAACTGCTCATCGCCAACATATCCAAATCCTGCATTCGGCATAGATTCAATCCTACAACTATTTAGGCCAATCATACCTATCACTTTGCCATCAACTTCAAACTTACTAATACGCATAAATGATTTTTCAGGAAGAACATTATAAAAAGAGTGATAGAAATTATAATAATTCAACTCTGCATTTGTATCAATATTTCCATTTTCATCTACCCACTCAATATCGTGATTACCGGGAACAATGATAATTTGTTTATTGCTTAATCCGAAATAATTCTTCAACTTCTGCAAAATATCTAAAGCGTTAGAAAATTCATGTGGATTTGCCTGCCATGTTAAATCCCCGCTAATAATGATAATAGCAATATCTGAATTGGAAATTCCTTGTGCCATTAAATCTTCAAATATCACATCACACAATTCTTGCTTTGCGACTAAGTCTTGTTTCCCTCCTAAAGGATTTTTAAATCCATGATTATCTCCAAAATGAATATCTGATAAATGCAAGATGTACTTACCCTTGGTAGGCCAAACTCCGTTTGATATATTTAGCGCATAGTAATCATTCTGTGCGACAAAATCTTCTGTTTTATTTATAAACCAAAGGCTAATGTTTTTTTCTAGAAAATCAACGTCTCTTACAATCTGTCCAATTTCTGATTCTGATAAGCACGAACTACTATTGGGAATATTTCTATTAGATTTTGAAAAAACATATTGTGAAAGTTCGTGAAGGCCATTGTCTACTATTTTAATTTCTCCCAATTCAAACCATGCGGGTAAACGTTCCATAGAATAATATTGGGGGCAAAGTTCCATATTTGGGGGGAAGTCTTTTGCTCCTCCTAAATCATAATAAATTTTATAGAGCGGAGCTTCATATAATTCATAGGTTCCCGAATTAATTATAAAAACTTTACTTATAGATGAATTCCGCCTCATCTCTTCTGCTATTTCAAACAAAAATGGATCCGGCATTTGCTCGGAGCCTTTCTTCCACCATCCCCATAAAACTCTTCCTTTTTCTTCTACCACCTTATTATGCTCGTCGATCGTATTTATACTTGGTGTAATATCTCTATACCGTAATAAAATAATATCTAGCATTATTTTCCTCCAATTATTTCAAACAAAATTTCTTTACTTATATTATCCAGGTCGACAGAAGCAAGAACGCTTCTTATATCTGTTCCATTCTCAATTTTCGCCTTTATTTCTTTTAATATAGGCATCAAATTTTCTGCTGATTCCACGATATACCCCTGTCCCCTTGAAGTCAACATATTTGCTGACTTCAATTCTTGGTTTCGCCTGCTTGGATTCTTTAAATATGCATTGTTCTTGGCAATATATCGAATTGCAGCTTTTTCATATCTAGCATTCTCAGTTATATCGATAAAAATTCTTATATTGAATATATCTACTTCTTGCCACTTATTCAAATCTATTGCTTCCTCTGATATTAAATATTTATAGTCCTTTTTTCCATTCGCTATAATTAAGTCTGCTTTTTTCCAGGGCTTTTCTAACATAACACCATGATTGTGTAATTCACTATCCTCAAACGTCGGTATTTCATACTCGACAAAATCAGATATAACTAGATAATCTTTTGCACAATCTCTAATTTTACTTAACAAATATTTTCTTTGTTTATTTGCACTTGGCCTAGTTAATTCTTGAAATAAAGGAAATATTAAGATTCCTTCCTTTTGATTCAACAGTTTATAAGATTGTGCGATCCATCTGTCATAATATTCTATATACCACGGCGGATCTAAAAACACAAAATCGTAACTTTCCTCAAATCTAAAATTTTGGCCATTTATGTCCGCGTGAATAATCTTATGTCTCTCATTTTGGGTATAATTTTCTTTTAACTTATTTACTACATAATAATCTAAGTCTATCAATGTAACATAAGCATTTTTAACATTTTTCGCAAAATATTCAAACAACCTTGGCATTCCTAAAAATAATATTCTTTTATTACTCCATGAATATAAGTCTACTATCTTTTTACATGTTGATATAGAAAAATACCATGAACATAAGACAGGATTATTATCTATTTTTTCTGTAATAAATTCTTTCACATAAGCGGCATTTGACCTTTTATATGTAACTATTTGCTTCTCCACTTGCAAATAATTTTTCGATTTAAGGATCTTCAGCACGTCTACGGGATAAGCTCCTTTGCATTCTCTAATTATTTCTTGAAAAGTAAACTTATTTTGTTGTAATGCCCAATCAATTCTACTTTCAAGTTTATGATAATAATTTTCATCCATAAAATTCCTCTATTTCCTTTATACAAGCACCATATATCTAATTGTATATACTTACATTGAGAATTATCTTATCAATTTCATCTATGTAAAGACTATTTTACATCCTCGTTGTTCATATAGAAACATAATTCTGCGCTATTAATTATAACCTCCGACGACTATTTTTTCAACCACGCTTTTAAAAGCCCCTCTGCCGAAGTTCCTCAATAACTCCCAAAAACCTGAGACTTTCCTTAACTCCCTTAACTATGTTCTTTTCAATCGTGCATAAAAATAACCGCCCGGCATCAAATCGGACGGTCATTTTCCTGAAACAAGCGAGCCCATAATAAGGGCTATGAACACTAAGCACTATTTCATATGTTTGTATTTACTTCTTAATCTTGCTGCTCAATTTTACTTTACTCCATGCGCCAAACAGAGTTTCTTTGCCGGATTTCTTATAACTGCGCACTCTTGCATAATACTTCTTGCCCATTTTCAGCTTTGAGAATGTGCAAGATGTCTTTGACAAGTTCAGCGATTTCACATTTTTCTTAAATTTCTTATCCATGCTTATTTGAACCTGATATCCCGACGCCATTTTATCCTTTGTCCATTTCACAGTCAGCTTTTTGCCCTTTACTGCCTTTTGCGACTTTACAGACTGCTTCTTGGGGCTTACCTTGACCGTCACCTTCTTAGATACTTTCCCTGCCTTAATGGTTATAGCTGCAACTCCGGTATTTTTGATTGTTACCTTTCCAGTATTCTTATCCACAGCGGCAATCTTGGGCTTAGAACTAGTAAAGGTCATCTTACTCTTGGATGATGCATTAATTTTAAATGGCTTTGCACCATATGCGACCTTATAAACAGTTTTCTTACAGGTAATAGTTACCGTTGGGTTCTGAACCGCTGCTTTTGTAATCGTAAAGCTTACCGTCTTGCTGCAAGTATAATTTCCCTTACCTGTAACAATTACCTTAGCTGTTCCTACATTGATATTGTCAGTATAAGAAACCGTGTAATCTGTATTTAAAACTAATGTTTTACCATCCACCTTCACGGTTACAGATGGGGTCTTGGCTTTACCATCATAAGTGTAGCCTGTTTTGTCTAACGTCACGGTCGCTTGGGAAATATTAACGCTAATTCCTGAATTATCCCCATCGTTATTATCGTCGTTATTATTGTTATCGTCGTTATCATTATTATCGTTGTCATCGTTATCACCAGGATTGGGTTTGACAGGTGGAACGTAATTATAATGTACCGTCGCCTTCGACACTACCGCTGCCGTATCGCCCATTTTACTTACACTGTTCCACTGCGCTTCGGTACCTGTGAAATATATATCTTGCAGAGAGCAGGACGCGAATGCGGCTATCCCTATTGTCGTTACACTGTCTGGAATTATGACAGTTGTAAAACTTGTGCAGGAAGCGAACGCTGACATTCCTATACTTTCCGCACCTTGGGAAATTTCCACTCCAGGAAGCATCAGACAATTCTGAAACATACCATCGCCAATGCGATCTATATTTTGGGGAAGTGTTACACGCATCAGATAGTAGCACCTCGTAAACATATTATCACCCAATTTTACCTGCTTGCTGCCAGGAGCAAACGTCGCGCTTGTCATTGCCTGGCATTCAAAAAATGCGGCTGCACCCACCTCACCAATACTTGCAGGCAAGTCAATAGATGTAAGGCTCGTGCAAGCGCGAAAAGCATTTTGTTGAATTGTTTCCACTCCTTCTGAAACAGTCACCGAACTAAGATTTTGACATTGGCGGAAAGCACTGTCACCGATTGTTTTCACGTTGGAGGGAATAGTCACGGAAATAATTGCAGATTCACGGAAAGCGCTGTTGCCGATCGTCGTCACACTCTGGGAAATCTCCGCACTCAAAACTCCGCAGTTCCAAAAGGCGCAGGAACCAATACCGGTAACGCCATCCTGAATAATGACTTTACGAATCTGACCGCTATTTTGGCTCCACGGCTGTTCTTCGGCACTGTTGTAATCCGGTATAGCTCCTTTGCCGGAAATAGTCAACGTACCCACTTTCGTCAGATTCCAGGCAAGCCCTCCGGCAAGAGTTCCAGATGCAATTGATACATTTGCGTCCGGATCGTATGGCGGAACATAGCCTTCCGGGTAACGGGTGATATAATGGCTGGTGTTGTACATCACCTCTTCCTTAGATATTGCTCTCCCCCAATGCACCTTACCTTGATGGTCTCCCATACTAATATTTCCTTCGGCCACAATCACACCAGCATCATTCACCTCGAGCACAATCACGGTATGGGTGTCGTTGTTTACCCGCAGGATATCACCGGGTTTTATTTCCTCAAATGAAAAATCTCCCGCCGCGTACATTCTAGCTGGCAAACTGCCAAATGCTTCATCGCTGAGTATGAAAGCAAAGGCTACGCATCCTACTGCGACAATATTCTTCCCACCAAGAGTGCCGCCCTTCCAACGGTAATATCCCTTTGTGTCCGAATAAGGCTCATCATCCGTCCAGGCTGTTCCCTCCTTATACTCATCCCTGTCCTTCAATGCGATCATAGCCTCATAGGCTTCCTTTGGGGAAGGAACTGTGGCATCACGGGCAGCTAGTCTCGAATCTGATTCTGACGTAATAACATCCTCTTGCTGTAAAGGCGCTTCTTGCCATGCCTGTACCTCTAATTGAGAGGAAATACATAAGCACAGTGCTAAAGCAATTGAAAGAATTCGTTTTTGCAATTTGATAACCTCCTCATTTCCGTCTTGAAAAAATTTTTAATGATATTACAAATATATGGTTATTTTGCTGCTTTGTCAATACAAAATGGGGAAACTCCAAACTCTTTATCCTTCACAAAATTTTGTCAAAGTACTATATTTAAATCAGTTACAAATACATATATTTTAGGAGGGTTCTACACATGAATAATTTAAAATTAGACGTAGCTGACCAAATTGCTATCCTCACTATCAGCAGGCCAGGCGCATTGAACGCACTGAACAGCGAGACATTGGACGAGCTGAACACTGTCCTCAGTGAAATTGAAGCAAGAGACGACGTTAAAGTTGTCATCCTGACCGGCGGTCCTGACAAGAAAGACAACGCATTCAAGTCCTTCGTAGCTGGTGCTGATATTGCTGAGATGGTAAACTTCTCTGCTGCTGAGGCACGCGCATTCGGTATGAGGGCTGCGGAGCCGTTCTTCAAATTGATGAACATGCGCCAGGTTACCATCGCTGCTGTCAATGGATTTGCATTGGGCGGCGGATGCGAAATCGCTATGGCATGCGATATCCGCATTGCTTCCGATAACGCTACTTTTGCACAGCCCGAAACTGGTCTGGGCATCATCCCCGGCTTCGGCGGAACTCAGAGACTTGCACGTCTGGTTGGTATGGGACGCGCCAAAGAACTCATCTTCACCTGCGACAACATTGACGCCGCAGAAGCATACCGTATCGGCCTGGTGAACAAAGTTGTTGCCAAGGAAGAACTGATGGATACCGCTAAGAAGATGGCTTCTAAGATTATCTCCAAGGGAAGCTACGCTGTTTCTATCGCGAAAGCTGCCATCAACAATGGTTATGACATGGACATCAAGAATGCTGTGGAGATGGAAGCAAACCTGTTCGGCATCACCTGCTCTACTCACGACAAGACAGAAGGGATGACCGCTTTCTTAGAGAGACGTGCTGCTGATTTAACAGATTTCTAATTTTTCTGTAACCCCCAAAACGCCGCAAAAAGAACCGGGCGCTGCCCCAGTTTCTTTTTGCGGCGTTTTTTTCAAAATTACAAGTTTTGCTGTATTTTTTCTACTTTATAATCGTAATTTTTTACATCACTTATTATTTTCTTCCACACTTCCACTCCAATATCTCTTCCAACCGATCTTTGGTCTTTTTTTCCTGCCCCTGCTCCGTAGGCTGATAATAGCGTCTACCCGCCAACGCATCCGGCAGACATTGCATGTCTGATAATTTCTCCCTGGTATCATGAGCGTAAATATAACCTTTCCCATAATCCAGCTCTTTCATCAAATTGGTAGGCGCATTGCGTATCTGCAACGGCACAGGCTCCGCTGGAAATTCTTTAATATCTTTTTTACAGGCTTCACATGCCATATAGAGCGCATTAGACTTGGGAGCCATGGAAAGATAGACGACGGCGTGTGTCAGATGCACGTCGCATTCCGGCATTCCCAGAAAATGACATGCCTGATACACCGAAATCGCCAAAGAAAGCGCGCCCGTATCTGCCATCCCCACATCCTCACTGGCAAAACGCACCAACCGTCTTGCTATATAAAGCGGGTCTTCCCCACCGTCAAGCATCCGGCACATCCAATACACTGCGGCATCTGGGTCACTGTTGCGCATGGACTTATGCAATGCTGAAATCAGATTGTAATGCTCCTCCCCGTTTTTATCATACAAAAGCGACCTTCGGTTCATGCATTGCGCCAGCACTTCCTCATCTACACACAAGACCGCCCGCTCATTCATTCTGCCATTAAACACCGCCATTTCCAGCGTATTCAATGCCGTCCTCGCATCCCCATTGGCAAAGCGGGCGATTGCGGATAAATGCGCATCTTCTATGGAAACTTTCATATTCCCAAACCCCTTGGGGCTCTTTAGCGCATGAAGCAAAAGTTCCTTTAAATCTGCTTCCTCCAACGCCTTTAGAATAAACACTTTACAGCGGGACAGCAAAGCCGAATTAATTTCAAAAGAAGGGTTCTCCGTGGTTGCTCCCACCAGGATAATACTACCCCTTTCAACAAATGGCAAAAAGGCGTCCTGCTGCGCCTTATTAAAGCGATGAATCTCATCGGCAAACAATAAGGTGCGGATGCCCATCTTACGGTTTTCCTCCGCCCTTGCCATAACTTCCTTAATCTCTTTGATTGTACTGCTGACTGCGCTGTACTCCACGAATTCCGCCCTTGTTTTCTCAGCGATAATCCTCGCTAAAGTCGTCTTTCCCACTCCCGGAGGCCCCCAGAATATCATAGAAGAAATCTGGTCTTCCTCAATCAGACGCCGCAGAATCCTACCCTTGCCAATTAAATGCTTCTGTCCTACATAATCGTTCAAATTATCCGGTCGTAGACGGCTTGCCAAAGGCGCCGTCCTCTCCCGGTTATCAAACAAACTTAACTGCTCCATATCCTATTCACTTCCTCTGTCAATTCAAGTCTCGCGCCACTGATAAAGTTTTCTTACTCACCGCCTATAGAGGCGGGAGTCATCTCACATCTGATATATATTACTATTATGGACGCTGGCAAGGCAAAAAGCAAGGAAAGAAACGGCAGACCGCTTGAAATGTACAAGAACAAAGGATATAATACCTATGATACATATCATTTTATACTTCTGAGAACGATAAGGAGCCCTAAATGGAATTTCAAAAAATCAGCTCCCCCTCTCTTCGGGAACTGTTCGTAGAACAATTAGAACACATGATCTTATCCGGCAAACTTGCCGTAGGTGAGAAGCTCCCGCCAGAACGCCAGCTTGCCGAATCTATGCAAGTTAGCCGTTCCGTCGTAAACGGCGGCATTTCCGATTTGGAAAAGAAAGGCTTTCTGGTAGTAAAACCCCGTAGCGGCACATACGTTGCCGACTACCGCAGAAACGGCACCGCAGACACCTTGCTTGCCATCATGAACTACAACGGCGGGCGGCTTCGGACCGAAGAAATCCGCTCCATTCTGGAAGTCCGAATTGCTTTAGACACATTGGCAGCAGAACTTTGTGAAACGCATATCACAGACGAAGAAATTACGATCCTGGAAGAAATTATAAATCAACTTAAAAATGCTTCCTCCATAGAGGAAGCTGTGGAAGCAGCTTATGAATTTCAACACGAATTTGCCATATTCTCGGGCAACACGCTGATTCCCCTTATCTTCTGCTCCTTTAAAGTGGCAATCACCACACTATGGGAACGTTTCTGCCTGTTGTATGGAATGGAAGCCTTATATGAGAATAATTATAAACTTTTCACCTATATCAAGAACCGTGATTCTAATGGCGCCGCTGCCTGGATTCAGAAATCAGTCCGTGAGAGCATAGACGGCAGCCGCAAAATCTATTATGATTAAGCGCCTGCTTTAGCTATCTCTTTTAATTTTGTATCTTCTCAATTCATAATGACCGCCAATCTCCTATAGCCACATCGAAGGCTATAATGGCAACTTCAGCTGGCAGCGTTATGTAAGATATTTTATTTTTCCACCATTAGCATCAACTGTCACTATATCTCCATCTTTTAACACTTTTGTCGCATATTTTGTTCCAATAAGCGTAGGTATCTTGAATTCTCTTGCTATAATAGCTGCATGGCACAAGACCCCACCCTCGTCTGTAATTACAGCTGCAGCTTTTTTCATTACCGGCAGATACTTGGGCACTGTCATACTTGCAACTAGAATATTTCCATCTTCCATTTTATAAAAATCCTGCTCTCCTGAAATCTTTGTAACTTTTCCACTCGCAACCCCTCCATAAGCTGAGGCTCCAACTAATTCAATACTGCCTGTATCTTCTTCCTTGGACAGCACAATATTATTTTCTTTTAAATAATCATTTATGTCATCTGCTTCATCAATAATCATTTCTCCATTAAAAAATAAGTAGCCCCTGCTGCGTTTATTAAGCTCTTTTTCGTCTATTTTCTCGTTTTCAAATAATTCCGGCAATGAATATAAACTAATCTGTTTTTCATTATGTTCATTACGAACTTTTCGTATTAAGAAACTCTCCGCTTCCGTCAATAGCTCCTCATATTCCGTTCTAAATGTTTCAAATATATCATAAACATCCCCCACTAAAAACTTAGGAAAATTCCCCGCCAGATTTCCCAGACTGTTGAAGGGGTAAATTTTTATCAAATCATCAATAAATTCTTTATAAACAAATTCTAATTTTTCTGACATCACACCCTTTAGTCTGCTGCAACACATAACAGCTTCTTTATATTTTTTTTTAACTTCTTCTATTTCTTCACACAAATAGCGGTATATATTAATTGGATTTTCTTTTTGTGAAATATTATTATAATATACACTTACCTCTCCATTTTGGCATAAAAATAAAGGATTAAAATAATACTGCTGATTGGTAAGCCAGAGAATCCCCTTATATTCTCCTTTTGCAAGTAACTGTACCCTTATAAAAGGCAACGGCCTTGTAATAACCTTATTATAAGGTTTCTCTTTTTTCTCAACTGCAGTAATTGACCTTGCCTGCAAAAAATAAATTTTATTATCTTTTATGCACCATTCCGTATCAATCTCTGCGCCAAATGCGTCACGGATGGCACAAATCTGCATTCCTATATCAACAATATGATCGTTAGACAGAATTTGCTGATTTGCACAATTCTTTATTTCATGATTAGACGGAAGATAAAAATATTGGTTTGGTGTAATAATTCCAGAGACAATACTTTCGCCAGCGCCATAAGCAGCCTCCTCCAACACATACTTTTCATACCCTGCGATTGGCGCCCTGGAAAAACCAATTCCTGAAATATCGGCATCAATCATTTCCTGCACAATGACCGCCATTTTAGGTTGTGGTTCAAACTCTTCCCCCATATACTCCACCACATTTGTATTGTAATAAGAGGCCCAACATCTTCTAATTGTCTTCTCAAGCTCTGAAACTTTTATTGACAGGAAGGAATCAAATTGCCCTGCATATGATTTAGTCCTCCCATCTTCAACCAACGCTGAAGACCGTACAGAAGCTTTTTCCATCCCTCTTTTTCTAAATTCTCTTTCTATTTCATTCCATATACATTCGGGAATCCCATGGTTCATAATACATTGTCTTATTTTCCCATAATCTTGTTTTTCTGCCAATCTCTCAACAGTATCCTTCAGCCCGTTTAAAATTAGAAATTCCTCAAAAGCATCTACTGATACAACAAAAAATTGAGGTACCGAAATCTTGAGTTCACAAAGCTTAAACAATGAGAACGCTTTACCTCCAACTTGTTTTCGTGCATCATCATATTTTTCTATTCTAGATACTACAAAACGATTCATGTTTCATTTCCTCTACTATTTATTCTCACATAATTTTTACCAGGTTTCTTCTCTACTATTATCTTTTCTTTTTCACATTTCCTAAACAAATTTTTCGTATCGTCCGTTATAATAATACAATCAGTAAAACTGACGCTATGATTATTCCCTCTCAAAATATGCGTGAAACAATCTTCATCAAATATAACTTTCTCGAACGTTGCCGCTTGCACATATACCCCATTTAGTTCACAGCCAATAAATTTACAGCGGTATATGTATGCATGGGCAAAACTACAGAACTGTAAATCACAATTTGTAAAAAAAGCCTTCTTAATTGCCGCATGTAAGAATATTCCTTTGCGTATATCAGCATCATCAAATATAACGTTTTTTAAGACTGCCCTTGTAAATATGACAGCATTCATTTTAGGGAATCTCATGGAAACATTTGTTAATTTTGCATACGAAAAATCACAATTTCTCATGTCCACCCAGTTTGCCGCAATATTATAAAATATGGAATTCTTTAATATAGAACCCTGAAACTGGCTTTCATTGATAATCGTGTTTATCCATAAGCTGTCCACTGCATTCATTTCATTAAAATTAACCTGAATCCAATTAGAAAACCAGCTGTCCTTGTATTCCAATTTTTCCATAGAAAACAATTTATCCCCAAAGTCTGGAGCCATAAAACTTTTTTTGCCCCCTGATTTAAATTTAATTTGAGGACAACTGCCAATAATTTTCATTTCAACTGCATTTGTCTTGAATAAGCATGATTGGTTTGCAAAAACATCTATAAAAATCGCCTGTCCAAGATTCGCAAAACTAAAATCCGCCACAGAAATCTGCGTTTGTACCATCAAAGATTTTCTAAGATTGGCATTATAGGCTTTTACCCCCTGCGCCTCTTTTGTGCAAAACCAAATACTATTTGATAAAATAGAATTTGCAAAAGATACGCCCTGTAATTTAACTCCGCTCAAATCAATGGATTTGAGCATGACGTCATGCAGCGTAGCCGAACGCAGGCTTGTCTCACAATTTAATGTTTCTTTCTTTATTTCTTCTAAATATCTTTTCAGTTCGCTCCACTTATTGCCATACAATTTGCCATGCTCCAGACACGAGAAAATATTTTCCCTCAGAACATGATGTCTCTTTATCTTAGATTCTTCAAGAAAAATTATATCTGACATTTTTGCATGCGATAAATTTGCCGAATCCAGGTTAGCATTTATCAGGCTGACATAACTTAGGCTTGCATACTCAAGATTCGCTTCGCAAAGGTCTGCTTCTTCCATTATAGAATTGGACAGATCGCATTTCCGAAGAACTGCGCTGCGTAAAGATGCATTTCTAAAATCGCCCCCAATCAAATTACTTTCTGATAGGTCCGACCAGTTAAAGCAAGCATTCCGAAAATACCCGCCACCAATATTCAACCTGGTCAATTTGAGAAAATTTGAGAAAAAGTCCAATGTAACCCTTAAGACCATAAATGCCGCGCGCACGACATCACCGCTGATACAAAACTCAGAATCGGAACACTTTTGCAGTGCGTTTCTTAACAGAACTAAATGCACATAATATTCCTCATATGTTGCAATCAATTCCTGCATCCACTCTTCATAGTGCAGTAAATCTCCGGGTACCGCACCATTAGGTATTTCCTTATCATGCCACCACTGAAGACGGCGTTTATATTTCATGGCGGCAATTCCCGTATCGGCAAATATAAAATTCAGCGCCTCTCTTCTATTCCTGTTACCGCCCTTTATTGCATTTTCCTCTATGGCCCTTGTGATAATTGTTTCAATTTCAAAGATATACTTTAACAATCGCAATGCTTTTGCCCCATCATCTTCCTTGTCGCCATCTATATCATTTTCTTGTGTGCTGTTCGTTTTTTCCCATTCCCATATATCCTTGGTAGGTAATAAGCTTGGAATCAGCTGCTGCCAATGCTTAAAATATTCTATTTGCTTCTTTACAACTTTTTCGGCTCGCTTTTGGATCAATTTTCCCGGATTGATGATATGGCACAAAAAATGGAAATTATAAAGCATCGTACCTATCGACGTTATGTACGATGCGTGCTGAAGCCAATAAAATATGGGTATCCCATTAATTTCACAGTCTCTTTTTTCTTCCTTCAGAAAAATCATCACCAAAGATAAGCCAACAGAAATCGCGCTCACAATGCTGGCTATGATAACTTTTCTAATATAAGTCTTATTTAACCCATTGATAATATCTTCATAATGTTTGTCATTTTCAATAATCATCCTAAAATAATTATTCAAAAAGATATAGCCTGAAATCGACAGCCCAGCCGTCGTTATGATAATCGTTACTAATCCAATCCCAATACTTACCGCCGTTGTATTATCCACTTGTTCTACAAATGAGAATAATACCGCCACTAATATATAAAATACAAACAGCACGCTCCCTACAGCAGAAGAAAATCTGACAGGATTGTTTAATATATATTCTAATACCCTTTTCCCCTTTTTTTTCATTACAACCCCTTTATCCCCACGGTACACTCAACGTATTATTCTGGCAATGTATGCAGTCAGGTCCCAAATGCATTCCATAGCGACTGCATATTTTTTCTGCCTCTTGATATAAGTAAATTAATCTTTCATTTGACGGCTGTATGGCATCGCACATCTCTGTATCCGGCAAAGGCCGAAATGCCGAGAGAATCGGCTGTATATGTTTTCTTGCCAGGCTTTCAACTCCCTCAAAGAAAATCTCGTCCTTTTCCAGCCCCGCCAACAGCAACGAACGTACCTCGCCTTTTTTTCCAAATAATCCCACCGCATATTCCAATGCATCCATATACTGCTTCAATGGGATCTTTCCTTTCCCCGGCATAACAGCCTGCGCAAACGAGCGGTCAAAGATTTCAATATTAAATGCAATTTCCGTCGCGCCTGCCTCATATATCCGTTCAATAACCTTTACATCCTCCGGCGGAAGGCACATGATATAAATCTTCTTGTCACTTCTTGCCCTGATATATTGAACGGTATCTATTATATGGCCATACTCCTTTTCTGCGCTTTCCGATTGCCCTCCTACGAGAAAATGGACAAACTCAGTATTTTCCAGATAAAAATCTATAACCTCATGTACATCCTCCTGGCATATATGTTCTTCTCCCATCATAATATCGCAAAATTTGCAACCCTGTCCGCATATTTTAAAGATGCATGATGCGGTATGATGAACTCTAAGCCTGTCAGACGACATATTCGCAACACTTCCAAAAGACACACCCGTCTTTGTACGTTTTATAGAATAGATGTCAACCGGATTTATTTTTATTTCCTTTAAAAGTGAACCATAATAATATAAACATGTTTTTTCTCGATTGATATCCACGCTGAAAGGTGAATACTCTGAAAATTTTGTATTAACAGGACAGTTGATTACAATATCCTCCATCATAATATCTACGGAAGAATTTGTGCCTGGCCGAATTCCGCCCTTTTTCCTTAAATATTCTTCCGCCTTCCCCGTAATGCGGATTCCCTGGTTTAATAACGCAACTTTCAAAAACAGCACTTGTTTTTTTTCTATTTTTTTGTAAAAATTCTCATCCGGTTCCGTTATATTGCTATAAATGCTAAGTTGGTTATTTCCATCAATCCCGGTAATATTCGTATGAAAAACCACCTTATACTGATAGGCGTCTTTTTCACTCGCCTTTGCAGGATCGTAACCGTCTAATGCTACCCGTTCAACATACTTCTTTGCATTCTCATTTTGAAATAGCTGAAACAAATGTTTATAATGAAAATCAACACTGCCGGCAGTAAAAAAATAGTAACTATAACTGATATCTATATTGGGGACAATGGATAAAAAATCTTGCGGCAGATTTTTATTCTCAAATGCCCATAAATTCAACATATGTAACGATGGCATCCCTATTTTACTCAAGCTAAGATTAATTAATGGCGTAGATGCCTGAAACCTGTTATTTATCTCCAAAATATAGATCTTATCCTCGGTTATAATCCCATCTATGCCGCATATCCCACGGTATCCCATTTTCTGCAGCTCTTTCCCGACCTCATATATCATATCTTCAAATTGCTTTCTTTGGGCGGCAGGGATATCCCGATAGGTGATAAAATCTGCCCCCCGGTAAAATAATCTATGATTGCTTTCCCTCATAATTTGAACAGAACAGGGGGTGCGAAGAATGTCATTCTCAAAAATAACTAAATGGCCGTTTACCGAAACAGCATTTTCCAAATACTGTGAGACGAGATAATCGCAGCTGCCTTTCATTTCTTTCTTTATAAAATAATTATTACCTTCATTTAACAAGAATGTTCCGTATCCGCCGCTTGCTACCGGCGCCTGAATAATAAACTGCGCTCCGGCTTCACTGCTGCTAAACATTTCCCTTAACTTGCGATAGTCACATTCTGTTGATTTTATTATCTTACAATCCAGCATATTCACATGGCCTGCAAATAACTCTCGGAAACTAATCTTATTATTAAGTTTCTCCATCAAATTTTCATCATTTAAACATAAAATATGGTTACGCAAACCGTTTAATTTTTGTATTTTATAAACGATGTTCGGGTTATAAAACAGAAACTTTGCATCTGCATCTTTTTTAAGCCTGTCTAAAATCTCTGAAACGGTAAAATTATCCTGGTCTTCATCTATAATATTATGATTCACCCTAGAATGGTAATTATTGCAAAATGCACTGCTTTTATCTCCTTTTTCTTCTCCAAACAAAGTAATCGACCCATCAAAAATATTTTCTGTATCATCAATGTCCGACTCCCTAGGGCCAACCCAAAACAACATTCCTTTTTCCTCCTAAATCTCTATTCGATGTTTGTAAAGAATACTATCTTTTTTATTATATTGCTAAATGATAATAATTGCCAGAAATATTTTCAGTATCTATAAAGAAAATGACAGAGTTCTACTTCCTAACATCATTGCTGTCGGCAATCCCTCTCTTATACGCCTGCTTCTTCTCATACATCATGGCATCCGCCCGTTTGAGCGTACTGTAAAGATTGGAGTCCTCCTTCTCTTCATAGACGGCGTACCCCACCGCTATACTAAACTTCACTACAAATTCCTTGCGGCTCTGTTCCCTGACCTGCTTCTCCAGGAAACGGAGTTTCGCATTAATTTTATCCTGTGAAACCTCAGGCGACCACGCACAAAATTCATCCCCGCCAATACGGTAGCACCTGTCATCTTCTACAAATACCTTCTTTAAGATATCTGCCGCCATTTTAATATACTGATCCCCATAATCATGTCCATATGTATCGTTGCACTTTTTAAGGTCGTTCAAATCTAACATGAATATAACGGTCGGCAGTATGCTTTCATTTTGGGTAATTTCATCCGTCACCGTACGGCTCTCCAAATCTTCCTTGAAGGCCGTGCGGTTCAAAAGTCCAGTCAATTCATCCGTAAACGCAAGTTTACGGTAAATCTCGCTTTCTCTTGCCTGCTCCATCAATTTACGTGATTTACTGACATTTTCAATTCCCATCACTAAAATATAAATGAGAAAACCAATGCTTCCCAATGGCGTACTTTGATTGCTAAAACGGAAAATCGCTAGCTCCAGCATTGTGCTCACCAGAATCACCAGCACACAGATGCTGTTAATTTTAATCTGCCTGGTAAGCCTGTTCATTACCATTTCATGGATACTCATGAATACAACGCTTACCACAAACAGCAGCAGGCAGATATGCGTCAGGAACAATGTCTCCCGCAAATCCAGCAGCCCTGTCACCTGAAGGAACACCCGCACAACAATCACCACGCAGTTAAAATAACAGCATATATCCCACAGCTTATTTTCTCCGTTGCGGTACATCTGGCGCAGGAACATCACAAAGGGAATCGGCATTATCATTAACATCAGGTGAGACACAAATACAATCACCATATTACATGGGAAAAACAAATCGAGAATCTGCGTCTCGCAGATGGACCAGACCCCAAGCATGGTGGTAAAAATGGCAAACTGTATAATCGTCTTGGCCACCTGCCCTTTCCTGACCACAAAAAAGCCATAAAAAAGCATGACAATTCCTATAATCGCAATCATCCCGGCCAAAATAACCCGGAAAATCCTATCTTTTAAAATCTTATGCTCTACATCCCTGTATGCGCCGTAAAGAAAACTTCCTCTTGGCCTGCTGTCTTTGTAAGCCGGGATTACCCGAAACTCAATCTCTTTTCCAGCGTCCCCTCCTGTGAGAGAAACTACATTCCAGCAAAAGCCTGTAGTTTTGATTGGGCTATCCTCACTTATCTTTAATTCATATACTGTCCTCTCACCAATCTTCACATCCAAGTACATATGCACGGTATTGTACACAATGACTTTATCATCCGTGTTCGTCCGGGGCAAAGTTGTTCTGTAACAATATGCGTCTCCTTCCCTCGTCATCTCCATCTCGTCATCCCATGTGACGACCCCATTGTCCCCTTCCCACGTATATATATTACTCTGATAAGAAATTGAAGCAAATATCGCATATAAAATCCCAATCAATAGCACTGTAAAATAAATTTTCGTAACACGTTTATCCAAAAGCATCACTTTCTTTCGTTCTTTATTATCCTCTATTCTACCATAACGCTACCAGGTGGGCAAATACTTTACGAAAGTTCGTTGCATTGACTTCCCAGAGAACATTACATGCCAAACAACAGATAAAGGAGATTAGCACGCGCTAATCTCCTTTATCTGAAATTCATTCCCCCGCTGCAAATAGGTATTGCCACTTCCACAATGGGGACATATTTTTCCATGTTCAATTGTGCTATAAATCTTTCTGCAATCTTCACAGTAGGTAACAGCGGGAACCGTCTCAATTTTTAACGCCGCGCCTTTTAAAATCTCACTGCGCTTACGCACCGCCCATTTCCAGCAATTCTGCAAATAAGATTCAATGACGCCGGACACTTCGCCCAGCTCAAGCGTCACAGATTCTACTTCCGTCAGCTGATTCTCGGCGGCAACTTCCTCCACTATTTTGATGA
>CAJUTD010000025.1:29907-37282 GCA_910589635.1 uncultured Lachnospiraceae bacterium
TTCGTGCATAACAACCTACCACCTATCTATAAGCCTTCAAAACTCTACGCTAATGGCATCAGCCAAATTTCCATAAATAGTGAACTTGACTAAGAATGTTTGGAAAATTTAATCTTTATGGCCTGCTTTGCGCCGTAAGGAAGAATATATTTCAGCTTATCTTCACTCTTTCTCATGGTACTACATTCGGGATTCTCCCGGTATAGATGAATAGCGTCAAATTCACATTTCGTAGTACAGACACCGCAGCCGATACAGCGGTTTTCGTCTACCACGGAAGCTCCGCAGCTCAAACATCTTGCCGTCTCTTTTTTGACCTGCTCCTCGGTAAACGCCTTTGATACATCGCGGAATGATTTCTTACGGTCCGCACTTTCATCCACGCCCGGTATCTGACGGCTGGAATTATCGTATGCTTCCAGCTTGACGTTTTCCTTATCCAGCTCCACGAACTGACGGCGGTTGCGCCCAATCGTCATGCTGGTATGCGGCTGTACAAACCGATGAATCGAGACTGCACCCTCTTTGCCTGCCGCGATGGCGTCAATGGCAAATTTGGGTCCCGTATAGACGTCGCCACCCACAAAGATATCCGGCTCTGCCGTCTGGTAGGTCAAGGAATCTGCCACTGCCGCCCCACCTCTGCCAAACTCTACTTTAGAACCTTTCAACAAGTCCTTCCACACAATACTCTGTCCGATGCTCAAGAATACGTTTTCACACTCCACGGTAACCGTATCAGTCTCATCATACTGTGGATTAAATTTGCCATCCGCATCATTGACAGAAATACATTTCTTAAAAATAACGCCTTTGACTTTGCCGTTTTCGGTGAGAATTTCTTTAGGGCCAAAGCCGCAGCAAATATGAACGCCTTCTTCTTCCGCCTCCGCAATTTCCTCTTTAGAAGCCGGCATAATGTCCCGGCCCTCTAAACAGTACATGGAAACATTCTCAGAGCCACAACGGCTGCTGGTGCGCGCCACGTCGATTGCCACGTTTCCCCCGCCGATAACTACTGTTCTGCCACTCACCTGATACGACTCGTCCTCGCCAACTGCGCGCAGGAAATCGACGGCAGTCATAACGCCTTCGGCATCTTCTCCCGGAATATCTGCGCCTCTTCCGCCCTGGCAGCCAATGGCTATGTAAAATGCCTTATATCCTTGTGCCCGCAGCTCATCCAGTGTAATATCCTTGCCTACTTCTATGCCGCTCTTGATTTCTACACCCATCTCTTTGATAATGTCAATCTCCGCCTGCACAACGTCTTTTTCCAGTTTAAAGGAGGGAATGCCATACACCAGCATACCGCCAGCCTTTTGATTTTTCTCAAATACAGTCGGACGGTAACCTTTCTCTGCCAAATAAAATGCACAGGAAAGTCCCGCGGGGCCTGCGCCGATAATGGCTACCTTCTCCGTAAATTCTCCTTTCAGGGAAGGCACTACCTTCCCTGGCACATACCGGGTCTCCGCCTTCAAATCCTGCTCTGCAATAAAACGTTTGACCTCGTCAATCGCAACCGCCTCGTCAACCGTGCCTCTCGTACAGGCGTCCTCGCATCTGCGGTTACAGACGTGGCCGCAGACTGCTGGAAACGGATTCTCTTTCTTAATGAGGGCAAGCGCATCCCGGTATCTGCCCTGCGCCGCCATTCTCAGATAACCCTGCACGGCAATGTGTGCCGGGCAAGCCGTCTTACAGGGTGCCGTTCCCGTATCGTAGCAATTGATACGGTTCTTATCGCGATAGTCCTCCGTCCACATATGGGGTCCCCACTTTACCTGAGAGGGAAGTGGCTGCTTGGGATAGTTGACCTTACTGCCGTCTTTTTTACATAATTTCTGCCCCAGCTTTACCGCACCTGCCGGACAGAATTCCACACAGCGTCCGCACGCTACGCAGTTATCCGTCTTCACATGCGCAACATAAGCCGACCGCGACATATTGGGCGTATTAAACAACTGAGAAGTCCGCAAAGCATAGCAGACATTCACATTGCAGTTACAGATGGCAAAAATTTTGTCCTCACCGTCAATATTCGTAATCTGATGGACAAAGCCATTCTCCTCGGCAACCTTCATGATTTCTAAGGCTTCCTCCCTGGTAATGTAGCGGCCGCCTTTGTTGGTCTCCACCACATAGTCCGCCATATCGCCCACGGCGATGCACCAACCCTCTGGGTCATCTCCACAGCCTTCTTCAAAGGTTTTGCGGGAACGGCGGCAGGAACAGGGACTTGCCGCATATTTTCCGTCATATTTGTCCAGCCAGTGGGAAATGTGCTCCACAGAAACCGACTGGTTCTCCAGCTCAATGGCCTTTTCCACAGGAATTACATGCATACCTATTCCGGCTCCTCCCGGTGGCACCATCGGCGTAACCTTTTCTAAGGGCAGACGGCTCATGCGCTCAAAGAACCGCCCCATTTCCGGATGCTCTTTTAAAAGGTCTTCATTCATATTGGCAAACTCTGCGCTCCCCGGAACAAACATGGGCAGCACATATTGCTTTTCATGCTGAGGATTCTCCCAATTATATTCAATCAGCCCGTTTACGGACATTTTCTGTAAAATATCCTCCAGGTATGCTTTGTCTCTGCCTGTCAGTCTTACCATGTCTTCCAATGTACGGGGCTTGCGCTTGCCCATCTTCATGGCGATTTCTGCCATCTCATCGGTACAGATAGCGCAAAGCCCTATGTATTCTGGGGAATCTTTGCTTATCTTTTCTAAGCCCAGCACAATGGGAATTCTGTCTGTTATCATTTTCGCCAGTTTTGCAACCGGCTCCCGAAACGGTTCCTCGGGATGGGGATTGGGGAATAATGGATCTGCCATAGTCTACCTCCAAATTATGTTTAATTACTCTCTGCCCTTGCCATTGCATCTTTGAAATCTTTCTGGTCAGTGAATATTTCATTCGTATACGGATTCTTCTTCTGTTCCTTCGCACGTTTGATGATTGCCGCCATACAGACTACATTGGCAATCAAGGCCAATGCGGAAATCACGCCCTGCATCGTCGGGTCAGCCGCCGTCGGACGCACTGCCGCGTCCATAACGCCGTCCGTATACAACGAAGGAAGGACAGCAAATTTCCCTTCATCCTGGAACAGCGGAAATACCTGTGCAAACATACACCACAAAGCTAACGTGTTCGCACGGTTCTGAATCCATCCGCCTTTGTTCCACAACATAGCCGCAAAAGTGGGCGCCAATAACAGAGCCATGCCGCAGTACCATGTATGAGTGGGTAGATTGTTGTAAGTATAAGCAAAATTCCAGATATCATAGGCAATGATAAAACACCACGTCATATCCGGCCACAGCATATCTTTCTTGTCCTTGGAAGCGTAAATGCCCCACCATCCTGTCATACAGAAAATATTGATAATGCCCGCAATGCCGTTTACCCAGTTCCACCAGCCGCCGTACAGCCAGACGTTTTCGGAGGAAAGCCACCAGCGGTCACCCTGCTCGGCAAGCGCCATAAACCCGCGGATTCCCGATTCAAAATCGCTGCCCACGGCAATTAAAATGTTGATTGCCACAATAGCGAAGGGAAATACCTTAAACCAATGCGTTTTGCCGACGCCCCATTTATATTTGAGCATCATGAAACCAATACAACCGGCGGTTGCCGCATACAGTTTCGCATAGTGAAACCAACTGTTCATATGTAGGTATGTGTCATTTTCCAACGCCCACTGCGCGCCTGTCGCAGCGCCAATCTGAATGGCGATAAAGTACACAGTCAAAGCTGCCGGCAACGCCAGAAAACAACAAATCCCTCCGATTTTTGAACGCCGCGCAATTTCGTTCACCAAAATCAGACTTACAAATACCGGCAGCCACCCAAAAAGCTGCCAGCCTGCGCCGTCTCCATACACCTGAAACATCATAACCTTTACCCTCTTTCCTTTTTATTTTTATATTGAGTTTGCCCAAGCAGCCACTTGTTCGCGCAGCCACTGCGCCCACTCCTTAAAACCCTCTCCGTTCTTCGCGGAGATGGGAATTATCTTTGCATTGGGATTCCTCCTACGGATGTATTCCCGGCATTTGTCCATATCAAAATCAAAATAGGGCAATACATCTATTTTGTTGATAAGCACCACATCACAGACAGAAAACATCAGCGGGTATTTCAGAGGCTTATCGTCCCCCTCCGGCACAGAGAGAATCATTACATTTCGGCAGGCTCCCGTGTCAAATTCCGCCGGGCATACCAGATTACCCACATTCTCCAGCACCACCAAATCAAAAGCTCCTGAGCCAAATTCCAAAAGTCCCTGCCTTGTCATAGACGCATCCAGGTGGCACATGCCCCCAGTGTGCAGCTGTATAGAACGCGCACCTGCCTCTGCAATTGCCTGCGCATCGACATCAGAATCAATATCCGCTTCCATTACGCCTATCTTCATCTCTTTAGACAACATGGAAATTGTTCTCTTTAACATCGTAGTCTTGCCCGCCCCCGGAGATGACATTAAATTAAGTAAAAACGTCCCCTCTGCCTTTAATTCCTCTCTCAGTTTTGCGGCATCCGCATCATTATCTTCTAAAATGCTGCGCTTAACTTCTATTACCTTGAAATCCTTCATGTTACCTCTCTCCTATTGGTTGTACCAGTTATAATAATATCTATTTTTATTATAAATGCATAGCTATATAATGTCAATCATGTTTGAGTTTCCCTATTTTGTATTTTTATAGCGCCAAAAGGTTTCCAGCACAGAGTGATGGAAACACTTGCACAGAAAAACGTTTTGGAAAGCTAGCTTTCTAACCGCTTTTTGTGCAAAATGTCTATGCTGCCAAAGGCAGCAAGACCTTTTGGCGCTAAAATATCGGCTATTATAAAAAATGGGGAAACTCAAACCATCATGGAATTTTCTGGAATGTGGTATGTCCAATTTGAGGAGCCCGCTTATGTCTTCTGTTTTTTACACGCCATAAAAAGGAAATAATATCTTAACTCGAAATTGCTGTCCTTCCTGTTTTACCGTACACGTTCCATTCATCTTTTCCATCATGTTTTTAACACTCTGCATACCGATTCCACTGCTATCTGTTTTATCTGGCTCCCGCAATACCTTATTTTCAAACAAGAATCCTGCCATGCCTCCTTCTTTTACGGATGATATTATAACGGGTGACACTACATCTGCATACTTTACAATATTTGAAGTTATGTTGTCCATAACTCTTATCACATAATTAGACGAGGCCCGAATGTTTCCGTCCATCCACGTTACCTGAAATATCACATGAAACCCTTTCTGTTCAAGGTAGCTGCAAATTTCTGAAAACAAATCATAGAATAATTCCGCGAACGTTTCCGGCTCCTCCAATTGATTCTCTTCTTGGACAATCAGGGAATATTCAAACAAATGATCCGTCAATTGTTTCATGCGCCGTGCCTTCTTATCTATCTTTTCAAGGTATTCTCTAAGCTGAGCCTCATTTTTATAATTACCCTTTTTTAGAATTTCCGTATATAACATCATGGAAGTAACGGGCGTGCGCAAATCATGGGACATCTCTGTGACAATCCTCTGGTTATGTTGCGCCATCTGCGCTTCGCTCTCTATCAGCCCGCGAATGGAAAGACGCATATTATCAAGCCCTTCCGCAAGCGCAGCCAGCTCATCCTTGCCCTTAACCGTTATTTTATAGTCAAGGCTTCCACCTTCCAAAAGCTCTATTTCATCTTTGAGCAGCAAAATATACTCTATTTTTCTGCGAATTCCCACAAGCACCAAAGCCAAAAAAAGAACAAAGGAAATAAACAATTCTGCTATCTGTGCATAATTATATAGCTGATATGCATAGACGCCCACAATGCTGATAATAGCTTCTCCATCCGCAAACGCCACCGAATAATATACCTTCCATTCATAATCGGCGATAGCAACGTCTTCCTCCCACAATTCCTGGTTCGGATACGCGGAATCAAATACTTGAATGCCATCTTTATAGATACTCATAGAAAGCATTTTCTGTTTGCGCACCCAGTTATTAATTTTTTCTGTATCCTTGGAAGCAATACTATGCTCGCTGACATACTGCTGAAATTTTTCGACATATTTTTCGTCCCTTTTCTCCTCGTAGTCGGAATTGTAATAATACAGGCTGAGAGCTTCAGCTCCCGCGTAATTCAAGGCAAAAAACACAATTACGGACACAACCGCCGAGACAGACAGCAATTTTAGCAGTTGAACATAAACCGAATCTCTTTTACTCATTATTCGCATCAAATTTATACCCCTTCCCCCATACCGTCTTGATATATTTTGGATTCTTAGGGTCTTTCTCTATTTTTACCCGCAATTTACGGATATGCACCATAACCGTGCTGTTGCAGGAATAAAAATATGGCTCCTCCCACACGCTCTCGTACAGATTCTGCGCAGAAAAAATTTTTTGGGGATGCTTCATCAGCAATAGCAAAATATGATACTCAATGTCTGACAATTCTATATTCTCTCCATTGACAAAAATTTCATTGAACGATTCATGTATGCGAACCCCTCCTATTTCCAGGTAAGGCTCCTTCTCATCCTCCATTTCTACACATTTTCCCTTGTAAATCTTATACCTGCGCACCAATGCCTTTACTCTTCCCAAAAGTTCCGCATAAGAAAAAGGCTTGGAGAGATAATCATCCCCTCCTGCCATCAGTCCAATTAACTTATCCGATTCCTGCGCCTTAGCAGTCAAAAACAGCACCGGCACATTAGAAATTTTCCTTATTTCCTCACAGGTACGCAACCCGGAAAGCCCTGGCATCATTACATCAAGTATCACCAAATCCGTCTGTTCATCCAAAAGCTCCAGTCCTTTTCTGCCGTTTTCGGCTTCCGCCACCAGATAATTTTCACTCTCCAAAAGAATGCGTACCCCTTCGCGGATATCTTCATCATCTTCTACAAGCAACACACGTTCCTTTTCCATAAAACTGCGTCCCTCCTTAAACCATTTGTCCTGCCTTAAGCCATTTGCCATATCATAACATATTCCCTGATACCAGTAAATGGACTGCACGCACTGTACAGTCCATCTATTTTCAACTCTTTTTCTAATTCTTAGCAGAATTCCCAGTCTTTTTCTGGGTATTCTGTGTTTTGTCCTCCTGCTTGCTCTCTGTTCCCGTTTTTCCTTTCTGTGCATCCTTGTCTTCTGTTTTTGCTGCAT
This sequence comes from uncultured Lachnospiraceae bacterium, assembly GCA_910589635.1. Classification (GTDB taxonomy): domain Bacteria; phylum Bacillota; class Clostridia; order Lachnospirales; family Lachnospiraceae; genus Petralouisia. The sequence continues at coordinate 37,110 of CAJUTD010000025.1, forward strand.
CTTGTTTCTTATCCGCTAATTTATCGCTGCTTGCCGTTCCCGCGCTGCCCTTCGTCTTGTCTGCCGTCTTGTCATTTTCCACATTGGTTTTGGGCTGCGTAGAACTTGCCGTTCCCGTGCTGCCCTTCGTCTTGTCTGCCGTCTTGTCATTTTCCACATTGGTTTTGGGCTGC
>CAJUTD010000026.1:0-24211 GCA_910589635.1 uncultured Lachnospiraceae bacterium
GCTTCGCTATGGAAACCTTTTGAACGGATGAAAACTTTATAGATTGCTTCGTGCGGCAGCCCCTTTTCAACGGATAAATATATTAGAGCAAACACGTTCTCTTTTTCTCTACACAAGCAGCCCACGGATTCCTATAATCCCATTAAACACTCCCACATGCGGATATTGCTGCAATTCTTCCTTTGTCGTAGTTCCACTGGCTACTCCCACAAAGTCCACTCCCGCCGCTTGGGCTGTCTTCGCATCCACAAGGCTGTCCCCTATGTAAAGCAATTGTTCTTTGGGCAGTTCCCACATTTTAGCAACCCACAAAAGCCCCTGCGGATCCGGCTTGGGACGCTTCACATTATCTGCGCCAATAATTGTATCAATTAAGTTTGAAGCCTGATACTTCTGCAAGATTTCTTCAATGCGGTAGCGATATTTTGTGGTTACTATTCCAAGTTTATACCCCTGTTCTTTCCACTCGCCAAGAAGTTCCAGCGCCCCAGGAAAAAAACGGGTATTCTCTGTCATTACCTGATCTGCTTTTTCTATGAATAACCGGGAGAATTCTTCATCTTCTCCAGACTTTACTTCCTTTCCCTGTCCCGTTACCATCACCTGGTAAATCTCTTGCAAATGCAGGCCGATCGTCCTACAAATCATCTCTCTGTTTGCTTGCGCATATCCCAACTGATTTAAGGCGTAATTCACACAGATTACAATGCCGTCCGTGGAATCCCCCAGCGTATAGTCGAAATCAAATACCAATCCTTTATACTGCATTTTACGATCCTCCTCTGTCATCCCTCGCCAAATATGTGTCCGTGAATCCGTACGCCTCCAGCATTTCTTTCAGCCTCTTTTTCGCCCGCATAGACATATGTCTGACATTATCCGGTGTCTTTCCAAGCTCTTCGGCAACTTCTGCAACGCCCAGCCCATGATAGTACTGTAAAAGTAAAATGTCACGGTAAGATGGGTTCATCTGCTTCAACATTTGTTTAAGAAATTCCGTCTTTTCCATCTCCATGAGCTTTACATCCGGCTCTTCATCAAAAACGTCTTCTAACGCATCCTCCCCCAATTCTTTCTCTGCCTGCCGTCTTTTGGTTTTGTAAAGATTATACGCCTTATTTTTCACAATTGTCAGTATGTAATTCCGATTCTTTTTTGGAGAATTATGCTCCATCCTATCTATATTGGCAAACAAAGCCATAAATGTCTCATGCACAACATCTTCCGCATCATGCTTATTTTGTAAGATGCCATATGCGGTATAATACATTTCATTTCTATAACTCTCGTATATTTCCCTGAAAAAATCACTTTCCTGCCTGCTGTCCTTCCCTGGACGATTATGAAACATGTCAGCCGCCTCCAAAATATCCATATTTCTCCAACATGCCTTGCAGCTTCTTTTTTGCCCGCTGGGATATATGCCTGATATTATCTGGTGTTTTATTCACAATGTCAGCAATTTCCCGGACTTTCATACCATGGTAATAGCGCATAAGCAGTATATCGCGGTAGGATTCATCCATCTGCCCCATCAGTTCCATAACAAGCTGGACCTGCTCCTTTTCTATGACCCTTATCTCCAATTCCTCATCCACCAAATCCAGTTCCTCCCACTCCTCCTCAGGCACTTCCATTTCCTGTTTACGCTTTCTTTTCTTGTAATAATTGAAAGCTTTATTTTTCACAATTGTGACAATAAAATTCCAATTTTTCTGAGGAGAATTCTTTTTCATCGTATCCAGATAATCAATCAGTGGCAGAAACGATTCCTGTACAACATCCTCCGCATCAAGCTTATTTCTCAGGATTAAATAAGCAGTATAAAACATCTCATCTTTGTATGTCTCGTAAATCTGCGCAAAAAATTCCTTCTCCTCTTCGGCATCCAACAATGAGAAATATTGAAACACCTTTGGTACCTCCAAAAAATCAGGGCATAAAAAATCTCCCACATTTCACCGGATTTTTTATCCCCTCTATTCATCTTCTGTAAAAACTATATGCAATTCCAAGTTTAATCCCCTGCCAATACTATAGCAAGACAGAAAAATGATTTCAAGAGAACTGCCCAAAAACTGCGAAACGCAGTTCACTTGAAATCATTGCGTATCTGGCAATTGGGCAAGAACCTCGGGAAACAATTCCACGCTTCGCCGGAGTATTCCCTGCATGTAGGCTATGATGATTCCATAATTGGTGATGGGGACGCCTTGGTCCGCCGCACATTTCAGGCGATAGCGCATCTCCCGCTCATTCAGCATACAAGCGCCACAATGGATAACCAGCTTATACCCCGATAAATCCTCTGGGAATTCTGTGCCCGAAGAAAACTCGATTTGAAGCTGTTTTCCGGTATAATCAGCAAGCCAGCGCGGTATTTTCACAGAACCAATATCGTCACATTGCCTGTGATGCGTACAGCCCTCAGAAATCAAAACTTTATCCCCATCCTGCAACTGTTCTACGGCAGCAGCTCCTTGTACTGCCCCCAGCAAATTCCCTTTATAGCGGGCAAACAAAATGGAAAACGACGTCAGCGGTATCTCCACAGGCGTTTCAGCGCTGACTTTCGCAAATGCCTGGCTGTCCGTAATCACCATCGCCGGCCGCTGTCCAAGCTGCCTTAACGTCTCTGCCAGCTCCCCATCCCTCACCACAATAGATACCGCGCCTGTCTCTAAGATATCCCGGATTGTCTGCTGCTGTGGCAATATCAATCTTCCCTTGGGTGCTGCCGAATCAATCGGCACTACCAACACCACAAAATCCAGCGGATGCAGCAAATCTCCCACAATCCTTTGCGTTGTCTTCTCTGGTATAGCCAGGTGGGCAATTTTTTCTTTCAACTCTTCAATCTGATAGCCAGTCTTCGCACTTATTCTTATGATATTATCTACCTTTTCCGCCAAGTCATTTCCTGCTGGAACATCCTCCCCTTCTGTTAAATCATCCTTATTAAACGCCAATACATATGGAATCTTTTTCTCCCGGAAAATCCCCAGCAATTCCAGCTCCGCTTCTGATATCCCCATGGTAGCATCCATCACAAGCACCGCCACGTCTGTCTTATTTAAAATCTGCTTGGTTTTTTGCACCCGCAGCTCTCCCAGCTTTCCAACATCATCTATGCCTGGGGTATCTATGATTACCACCGGCCCCAGCGGCAACAGCTCCATTGCTTTCTGCACCGGATCCGTGGTAGTTCCCTTAACCTCAGACACTACCGCAAGCTCCTGGCCCGTCACCGCGTTGACGACACTCGACTTGCCTGCATTTCTCCTTCCAAAAAAACCGATATGTACGCGTTCTGCGGAAGGTGTACTATTTAAACTCACGATGTCTCCTCCCTGCATCCTCAAATTTATTACTGGAATGCGCTTCACTATATTTACTGCAACTTTCCATCTTACTTTTCCCTGGAATATGCCGCTTTGCTGCTGATTCCAGGCAGATTTCCCAATTTTCCGGAAAGCGCGCTGATGACGTTCTGCGGCGCGTCCACTGCAATACTAATGATATTGATATCCTTTTTCGGATAAGGAATTCCCATCCTTCCTATGATATAAGCTCCATATTCATGAAGAATCTGATTCAATTCCTCCACAGAAGCCTCTTCCTCCACGATAATCCCTATAATCGCTACTCTTGAGTCCATTTATTTCCTTTCTAAAATTGTACCACAATTATTTTACAATCTCTACTGCCTATTTGAGAATAATCCGCCATGAACGTATCCCTTTACTCTTCAAACTCCACTGTCACAAAAAATCCCTTGGGCGTCTCCTTTATTTCTATCACTTTCCCCTCCCTGGAATGCAGCCTGTCCGAAAATGAGTAATTGGATGACATGGCAAAGGCCTTGCCCAACGTATAGTAATAAGAAGAGGGCAGTTTTCCCTCTGTAACAGGAAGGACATCACCCTCTTTCAGCAATCCGGTGCGCTCCATTTTAAATTCCATCTGACGCATATATAACCTCCATTAAGAACGTTTCCAAGTGGAAGGTGAGAACAACAGCAGGAGCGGAAACAGCTCTAAGCGTCCTGCAAGCATATCAAACATCAGCACAAACTTGGCGGGCTGGCAGTACACGCTAAAGTTAGCCGCTGGCCCCACCTCATTCAGTCCCGGCCCGATATTGTTCAGCGTCGCCGCCACCGCTGTAAAATTCGTCGTAAAATCCAGATTATCCAGAGAAACCAACAATGTCGAAGCCGCAAAAATTACGATATAGGCAATAAAAAACACGGAAATTGACCGCAGAATCTCTTTATTCACTACGCGACTCTCCATCGTCACCTGGCGCACGCGCTTAGGGTGGATTAAATATGAAAGCTCATTCTTAACCATTTTTAGCATGATTATCACACGGGACACCTTGATTCCTCCTCCCGTACTCCCTGCGCAAGCGCCCACAAACATCAGGGCAACCAAAATAGCTTTTGAAAATTCCGGCCACATATTAAAGTCTACCGTAGAAAATCCGGTCGTAGTTATAATAGACGCCACCTGAAACGCTGCATGGTGAAATGCCTCAAACAACGACTGAAAGCTGCCGCGGATATTTATTGTAATCAACAAAATAGCGGCTAAAATAATTCCCAGATAATACCGCATCTCTTCATGCTTAAATGCCTGTATCGGCTTGCGCGCACGAATCAGATAATAGACGTTAAAATTAACGCCGAAAAGTATCATAAAAATTGTAATTACAACCTGGGAAGCGACAGCATAGCTGCCGATGCTGCTGTTGAGCACGCCAAATCCGCCTGTACCTGCCGTACCAAAGGAAATCGTCATTGCTTCAAAAGGAGACATACCGGTGAGAAGCAGGAGAATAATCTGGATAACCGTCAGAAAATTATACATCTCATACAAGATGCGCGCCGTATGCCGTACCCTCGGTACTAATTTCCCGACTGTCGGCCCCGGGCTTTCCGCGCGCATCAGATGCATATTATAACCGCCAGCCAGCGGCAGGATCGCGAGAATCAGCACCAGCACACCCATACCGCCAATCCAATGCGTGAAACTACGCCAGAACAAATTACATTTTGACAAAGCTTCCACATCCGTCAATATACTTGCTCCCGTGGTTGTGAGACCAGAAATTGTCTCAAACAGCGCGTCCGTATAACTGGAAAATTCCCCCGATAAAAAGAGGGGAAGCGCCCCTGTCACACTCAAGAGTATCCAACTCAGAGACACTGTTACAAATCCTTCCCTTGCATAGAACACCGTGCTCTTGGGCTTTTTCAATTTCCCAAGCACTCCTGCCAACAGGCAGGACACTCCCACTACAAGATATGCAAAACCTTCCCTCTCCCCATATATGAGCCCAACAACAAAAGGCAGCGCCAAAAACAACGCCTGAAACTCCAGGACACGGCAAAGAATATATCTGATAATTGAGTAATTCATAATGTCTCTCTTCGTCCTCCGTCACCGCAAAATATCCTTCAAATCATGAAAGCCCCGGGCGGTGGTGACAACCACTACCGTATCTCCCAGCATGATAGAATCCTGACCGCGCGGCGTAATAATAATGCCCTTGCGGTTAATACAGGCAATCAGCAAGTTATCTTTCAACCGCAGTTCCATTAACGGCACTCCCACTAATTCCGATTGCTCATTTACACGGAATTCCAGGGCCTCTACCTTATTTTCAATCAACCGGTACAAGGTTTCGATATTACTGCCAATAGAATTCTGCATAGCACGGACATATTGAAGAATATATTCTGCCGTAATGTTTTTCGGGTAGAGGACGCTCCCCAAATCAAGGCCGTCGATAATTTCATCATAGGCAATCCGGTGTACTTTTGTAATTGTCTTTGCCTTGGAAACATTTTTTGCAAAGAGGCTGAGCATGATGTTCTCCTCGTCCAAACTGGTCCAGGACACAAAAGAATGGACACGCGGCAACCCCTCCTCATAGAGCAGCTCCCGGTCTGTCCCATCGCCGCGGATAATCAAGGCCTGAGGCAACAGTTCACTGAGTTCGTTGCAGCGTTCCTTGTCCTGCTCAATAATTTTAATCTCAATCCCCATAGGCAAAAGCTGCTTTGCCAGATAATAAGTGGTCTCTCCTCCCCCTATGATCATACAGCTCTTAATTCGGTTGGTAGCCATGCCAATTTTACGGAAAAATTCATTGGCATTCCTCGACGACGCCACAACTGTTATCACGTCTTTCTCTCTCAGTTCAAAATTACCGTCGGGGATAAATACATCCTCACCACGCTCCACGGTACAAATTAGGACATCACATCCCAGACCGCCTGAAATATAAGTAAGCGGCCGGCCGTGCAGCACAGAACCTTCATTTAATTTGCATTTTAAAAGCTCTATCCTTCCTTTCGCAAAAACATCCACCTTAATGGCAGAAGGAAATTTTAAAAGCCTGGAAATTTCACATGCCGCCGCATATTCCGGGTTAATAATCATCGACAGCCCCAATTCTTCTTTGATAAAGGCAATCTCCTTATTGTACACAGGATTGCGCACCCTGGCAATCGTATTGCAGTCTCCTGCTTTTTTGGCAATCAGGCAGCAAAGCAGGTTCAGTTCATCCGATGCTGTCACTGCAATCATCAGATCCGCATCTTCAATTCCCGCCTCCTTTTGGACTGAAAGGCTGGCTCCATTGCCGACAATACCCATCACGTCATACTGATTTGCCACCGACTCTGTCCTATATCCATCCATATCTATCACTGTAATATTATGACCTTCTTTACTCAACTGCTCGGTCAAGGTTGCGCCCACATTTCCACAACCCACTATGATAATCTGCATGGTCTCCTCCCATCTGTGCCGTTTTGGCGCAAAATCTTCTGTATTTTATTATTCTGAAAAAGATGTTTTTGTCACATTATTATATTATTTATCATATTTCTTGATTAAACCCAAACCGATGGGGTAAGGCCCGGTATGGACACCGATCGTCGCCCCAATCTGTAAGATATCAATGGATTCATAATTAGAATACGTCTTTAAAGAGGCCAGAAGTTCATCACGAAAGACGGCCGCCTCCTCATAATCGTAGCCATATCCCACCACGATTTGATAATCGTCCGGTGATTCTCCAATCTTATGAAAATGTTCCTTTGTCTGTTCAATCAGACGCTTTAGCGCCTTTTTGCGGCTTCTGCTAATACCAATGGGAAAAATCTCCCCCTCGCGCAGCATAATCAGCGGTTTAATCCCCAGCGTAGAAGCCGCGCTGCCCATAACCTTGCCGATTCGTCCGCCGTGAATCAGATATTCATAATTCCCCACGGTAAAAATAATCCGACCGCTGGCCTTGATACGCTCAATCCCTGCCACCGTTTCACCAAAAGACAGCCCAGCCTGCTGCATACGCACCGCTTCTAACGTCAGAATCCCCTGGAGCACTGTGTTGACAGTCGTGTCAATGACCTCTATTTTCACATCTGGATACTCCTCTTTCATAGACTCGGCCGCAGTTCTTGCCGAATTGAAAGAACCGCTAAATTTGACCGTGATGCACAGGCAGATAATATCCTTGCCCTCTTTCGCATAAGGGGTAAATGCTTCCACATAATCCTGCACTGATGGCAAAGATGATTTGGGAAACTTATCAGAGTTATCCACCATCTCCTGGTAGAATTCCCGCACGCCAATCTCCTCAATTTCCTTCTTGTAATCCTTGCCGTTAAAGGTCACATAAAAAGGCACAACTTTAATTCCCATCTTCTGTGGAATCTCCTGCCCAAGATCGCAGGAACCATCTGTAATAATCTGATACGCCATGTCTCTTCCTTTCTTTATTATGCAATTTTAAAATTCCCCAACCCTGCCGCCGGTGACTGCTAACAAATCCTGCGCTGCCAGACATAGAGTGGTTCCTATCCTTCCGCCGCTGATATAGATCTTCTCATAATTCAGAACCGACTTATGCAAAAATACCGGGTACTGCTTCTTCATTCCCAATGGGCTGCACCCTCCTCGGACATAGCCGGTCACAGCCGTTATATCCTTCACATGAATCATTTCCAGGGACTTCTCCCCGACAAGCCGCGCCGCCTCCTTTAACTGTATCTCCTGCATGACCGGAAGCACAAACACATAATATTGCCTGCTTTTTCCCTGTAGCACCAACGTCTTAAAAGATTGCTCCAAAGGTGCGCCTGTCTTCTGAGCCGTGTGAATTCCGTCAATAAATTTATCGCATTCATATTGCAGCAAGTCGTAAGGTATTTTCTTCTTATCCAAAATTCGCATGGCATTCGTCTTTATCTCTTTCTCTTTCGCCATCCTGCCTCCCATCACCCTGCTCATAAGCCTGTATTCCGCCGCATACGCGGTTACCCGGCCGTTGCCCACCGGAATAAAGAAACGGAAGAAATGCTGACTCCTCAGCGCTTCCTCCGTCTCTGTCTCTCCTACTAGTCGTCAGATTCTAAACAGCATCATAGCACGAAATATAAGTTGTGTCAACGCCAGCCATTACCTCTGATATCTTTTATTTTGCCACTTTTTTCTTCATCACTTTACTGTATGCACCGTACTTTACTTTCTTGCCAATCTTCGCATAGCTGCGAACCTTAACATAATATGTCTTGCCCTTTTTTAACTTTTTCAGGGTATACGTTGTCTTAGATGTTTTAACCTTTTTGGCGCCTTTAAATGACTTTTTCGTGGAATACGAAATTTCGTATCCCTTTGCTCCTGTCTTCTTCGTGCTCAAGCTCAATTTTACCAGAAGCTTCCTGCCTTTCTTGGCTGTAAGTTTTACAATCTTATTTTTCTTAGGCATGATGGTAAATTTCACTGTCTTTTGTCCATTGTATCTGCCTTTTCCTGTAACTTTGATTAGACCCTGTCCGACCTTTTTATTATTACTGTAAGAAACCGTGAAATCTTTACCGGCAGCTAGTTTCTTACCTTTGTACGCCACTGTCACTTTAGGCTTTTGCACTTTCCCTGTATAGGTAAGCGTTGTCTTAGAAAGCTTTACGCTTGCAGCGCTGATAGAAACTGGCTTTGGGCTCTCATTGCCGCCTTGGTTACTTCCCCCCCGGGGTGTCCCCGCCTGGCTTATCTCCTCCCGGGGTGTCCCCGCCTGGCTTATTTCCCCCCGGAGTGTCCCCGCCTGGCCTATCTCCTCCCGGGGTGTCCCCGCCTGGCTTATCTCCTCCCTGTGCCTCTTTCCATCTGGCCGTCAAGGTTCCGTCTGCCATAACAGGTGTATTCTCAAAGTCAAAGGCTGTTTCTTCCCCCTCTGCAAACCATCCTTCAAAATCAAATCCTGTTTTCTCAGGCTTCTGGGGCTCCGTTGCCTTCTCACCCTTTTTCACAGTAATAGTTATGATATCTGAACCATTATCCGGGTTAAGCGTAAGAGTACATGTTACTTTCTCCAATAACGCCAGAGCGTCCTGTAATAATGCCAATGCATTGTCAACATCCTCTTTCGTTACATCTTCCTCTGCCACTGTCTGCATGATATTTTCCAGCGCTTCCTGGAACAACGCCCAGCTCTCATCTGTGTAATCCTCCTGTGAAAGCTGCCGGGCATCTGCGATAGCCTGATTCAACAATGTCTTATCCCCACGTAGGACCAGAGCGTTTTTCTTTGCTGTGAGCGCTGCTTTCGCCGCATCCACATCGCCCTGCGATACGTCGTTGCTGGCAGCGATTTCCTCTGCATCGGCAAGCGCTTTCATGAGCGCCTCCCAGCTTGCAGTTGTATAGTCAGCCTGTTTTAAAAACTTCACAGTTTTAATTAAATCATTCAGGGACACTTTATCACCTAACTTCGTCAATGCGTTTTTCTTTGCCTGCAAATCAGCTGACGCCGCCTGGACTTCCGCCTCGCTGCCGGGCCTGGTTAGCTGCTGTTTAGCCGCCGCCAATGACTGTTGCAGCGCCTCCCAGCTAGAAACCGTGTAATCTGCCTCCTTACACCCCGCTAAAATAGCCTCCACAGACGATACGACTGCCTGCAAGTCTGCCGTGTCGACATTAAGTTTCGTGTATACGGCACAATGAAACACCATTTCAGTGGTCTTGCCATGCAAAGTCACTGTCGCCTTCAAAGTAACATTTGCAATGGGTTCATTCGCCGCAGGCAATGTCACTTTTCCGCTGTTATCAATCACGTTCGGATTGGATGATTCCCAGGAAATCATTGCCGCGCCGCCGCAGGCCGTCGTCGGAAGCGTGAGCGCACTGTCCGTAATAGATAACGAGAGGCTCCCATCCGCATCCTTTGTGATATCTAAATTAAGCGCCGTCTCCAGATCTGCCATCAATTCTTCTTTGATGGAGGCGTCCATAAATCCATTTGCTTCTTCTTCGCCCAAAGCGTAATCATAAATGTGAAAATCCTTGATGTTTCCCTTGAAATCGCTATCGCCATTGTGCGCATAGATTGCATTGCCGATATAAGCGAATGCTACGCTGCCCATCTCCGAAAGCGAATAATCTGCCGTTACCGTATTTACTTTCGCACCATCTTGGTACAGGCTCATAGTTCTTCCATCCATCACTATCGTAAGGTGGCTCCATGTATCCGCCGCTGGCGCCTCTGTTTTAATGTTGTTGGTATTTCCCTGCCATCCTTTGGGACATGCATTCACTAACAAACTGCCACCGTCGTTCGTATTTACAATGAAATGTTTGGAGCCTCCATTGTCTGGATTACACTGGGTACCATTGCCAAACCCAAATACATTGCTCTTGCTCCCCCGCGCGTCTTTGACCCAGAAAGAGACGCTCATCCTGTCATTGCCAATCAGCGCGTCAAACAACTCTGTCGGCAGTGAGAGATAACTGCTAAGCGCCGAACCTCCTTTAAATGCAGCGCCATCTTCCAAACTGAAAGTAACCTCTGTGGCAACCGCATCATAATGGTTCCCAGATGCATCCTTGCTGTCTGCCGTCAATGGGTAATGGGCAAGCAGATGTTCTTCTGACGTGGATGTATCAGAATCAGCGCTATCGTTGAAAATTGCTTCTGCCTGTTGTGGGGCAACCGCACAGCCATACACACGGAAATCCTTCACATTTCCTTTAAAATCCTTATCTCCTCCATATGGATTGTGGGCATACACTGCATTGCCAATGTACGCAAACACATTACTCCCCATTTCAGCCAAAGAATAATCTTCTGTAATTGAATCCAGTTTTACACCGTTTTTATAAACCGTAAGCGTCTTACCTTCCATTACAATCGTAAGATGAAACCAGGTATTGGCATTCGGCGCTGCGGTTTGGATTTTAGCAGGGTCATCCCCCCATCCATTGGGGCACGCACTGATAGAAATCTGTCCTTTATTATCATTGTTCGTATTCACAATAAAATGTTTACCGGTGCTGCATGCCTTGCTTGCGCCGAAGCCGAAGACATTGCTTTTCTCACCACGACTGTCCTTCACCCAGAAAGAAATTGTCATATTGTCATTTGCAGCCGTCCGGTCAAACATTTCTGCCGGCAGGGAAATATAGCTGCCCAGCGCACTGCCACCTGAAAAAGCGGCGCCATTTTCTTTGTCGAATGTAACACCCTTTGCCGTTCCGTTGTTATGGTTCCCCGACACGTCGTTGCTGCTGGCAGTCAAAGGATACCAGCCTAACATGTTTTCTCTAAGCTCCGCTGTGCTCTTCAAAGGAAATCCATTTGCCCTCAATGTGTTCAAAACATCTGTCGCTGCCTGCACCTGCGTGTTCGTAACATTATCAGCCCCCGCCTGCACAAGAGCGTTTGCCGTTTCCATGGCCGATTTTAAGGCAGCCAGGTTATATTTGGCGTTGGCTGCGTCATTACAGATTGCCTGCGCATCATTCAGCGCTGTGCGCAAATCCGTAAAAACAGCATCCAGCCCTTTCACCTGCACTGTGAATGACTTCTGCTGTGAGAAGCCCGCAGAAGAAACGGTTGCTGTCAAATTCGCTGTCACGTCCCCAGAACTCGGACATATAAGAGACGCCTTTGTTCCATCTATCCGCAAAACATTTGATGGCTTACAGCTCCACGTAATGGAAATCCCAGTCTGCCCTCCAACCTCTTCTCCGTTAGACGGTAGCACCCTATCAGCCGTCACCACAGCCGGAATCGCTGTTTCTAACGCCTTTATCGTACCGGCAACTTCCAATTTCGGCGATTTGTTACTCTTATAAACATGTTTCGCCAGCTCCTCCGTGGCAAAGTCCATGATAATCCAGCCATAATTTTTGCCATACTCAAGCTTTCCGTTGTTGTAATCCAGAAATTGGGCGTTAATGGATTTTGCAGATGATTTCGGATTGTTGTCTCCCGCTGTGCTCATAAAATTCAGGAAATAAGTTGTCTCAGGGGTGATGACAATATCCTTGCCATCTTCCGCTTTCATGCTTGCATTTGTCGTATGCGGCGGATTGTCCAGTCCCTGTTTAACAGCCGTCCATTTATTATCCTTTTTATATTCATATCGGTCCTGTACACAGAAACGCAGCCATCCATATTTGCTGACCCTATCCGGTCCGGACCAGGGAGGCGTTACCGGATCCGAACCACTCTGGTCATTCCAGAAAAGCCTTACGCCTTTATCGCCTGCATAATCATCAGAAGCGCTGTGGTAACGTCTCACCAAAACGATCTTCTTCCTCACATCCTTCAGGATTGCACTTCCATTTTGCAGATACCAATACTCCGGGTTTTCTTTAATATAATTATGGATGTATGTTTCTATCTGCGCATCCTCCGCTTTACCATCGTCTTTCTTCATGCTCATAACAATGGTTTCTGTGGGATGCGCCTCCAAAAACTCATAGCAATTCTGCAAAACTTCATCTAAATATAAATTACTGCCATCTTCCGATTTACAATCGGTAGTGGCATGGACAAGCCGCAATTTCTCCCCATCGTCCTCGAGACGGATATCCAGAAAACGGATGCCATTAGTCAACTGTTCCGTTATCGTTGTATCCTGGCATTGTGCAGAAGCTGTGGCGTCAATAAATGATAATTTTACTCTTTTGGTTCCGCTGTCATGCGTCCCCGGAAGGTTAATCTGCGAAATCTTTAAATTGTCATCCAGATAAGACATCCAATCCGCACTGCTGACGCCCTCCCAGATATCGGCTGCCGTTTCCGCTGCTTTCGTTTCCACTGGATAGAAAGTAATTGCCGTACAAAATACAATTCCAGCCAGCGCTGCGCTAAAAATTCTCTTTAATCTTTTTCGCATGAGCAATATCCTCCTCTTCCTTATCTTTAAATACTAATATAATCGCATAATATTATAGCAGAAATCTCCAAAAATTTCTAGTAACAGCGAGAATTTCTAGGCATAATTATCATAATGCCCATTTGCAAATATCTATTGGAGAACGCTGTATCATTAAATCCATGCTTGACCGCTCAGCCTCTTTCAAAGCCGTTGCCCGCGAATTAGGCCAAATGATATCATTTTACGCCCAGGGCTGTCTAAAATAAAGCACTGACTATTCATACCAGCATCACACCATTTTCAGCTTCACAAGAAAGACAAAAGACAGGATCGAATTTAATATTTCAAAAAAATAGTTAAATTGCATCCATGCCCTTTTGTGCCCAAAAATCAGGTGTATCTGCGTGTTTCCATTTTCTATTAACACAAAAACTCCGGAAATAAACTATTTCTTTGCTGAAATATTTACCTCCGGTAGAATTTGCTTTATCAATCGACCCTATAAAATTATTTAACAAATTGTATCAATATCGTACCATTAATCTGTGCAGGGCAACTTTCTGCAAGAGTACCAGTATATGTGGCAATGATGCGCTCTCCTTGTTCTATTGAATCAGGAGTTCTGTCATCAGAGATAACCGTATCCGCCTCAATAGGTATATAGCAGTCACCCATATATTCCTCATTTGATATATTCTTTAAGTCATAGCAAATTAATATTCTGCTTTCGTCCAGTTCGACCTTTCTTACATAACCCTCTACTATGGCACTATTTGTTGCCGGACTATCGTTAAAGCTGCAGCCACAAAAACCGGACGCGATTATTATTAACACAATAATGGGAACTATTTGTTTATTCATGGCAACCTCCCTTATCTGCAAGCACCAATATCTATTAAATGTCTAAAGATACCCTTTGTAATTCATAAATATCGCCAGCCGCCACTGAAACCGTTTTCAATGGAACTATTTTTTACATCACTGTTATTTAAAATCTCACCCCCCATCACAAGCAACAATATTACAACCTGCTTTAAAATTGATTGACTATTCTTTGATAGTAGCAAAGCCTTTGTTCGAGACAACAAAATTAATTGTGTCCTCCGCACCACGTTTAGCAGATACAACTGCATCAAAAATTGTGTAAACTTCATCCTATAAATGATTTATTATAAATAGTAACCAAAAAATAATTTTAATGTCAAGTTATTTTTATTGTTTCGCAATAAATTGTAAATTGCCAGAACAAATAACACCGAAAGAGCTGATTGTTATTTATCGACAAGAACTTATAAAAGACATTCGTCTTTTTACTTCTCAACCTGTTGCCCACATTTCAACTGTTTTTCTATTCATTTCCTCTGACAACTTTGACATCGTAGACGTATATTCATAACGTAAGCCTCCATCATCACTGATTTGACAGTTCCACCAATTTTTCCAGCACCGTAAATGCCTTGCCGGAGTCAATGGCTTCGGCGGCAAGGCTGATTCCATCCTCCATACTGCCGGCAATTTTTCCGGCATAGAGGGCCGCTCCCGCATTCAGCAGCACGATATCCCGCTTAGCGCCCTGCACTTCGCCTTTGAGGATTCCGGCCGTAATTTTCGCATTATCTTTTCCATCGCCGCCCTGCAAATCTGCAAGGGTCGCGCGCGCAAATCCGAACTGCTCCGGGGTCACTTCGTAAGTATGGACTTTACCGTCATTAATCTCAGATACGATTGTTTTGCCTGTCAATGTAAATTCATCCATACAATCCTCACCGCTCACAACAAATCCGCTCTCCACACCCAGATTGCACATCGCCCGCGCAATCAAATCCGTAAGCGCTGGGTCATAGACGCCTACGACCATGCATTTCGCGTCCGAAGGATTTGCAAGCGGTCCCAAAATATTAAATACGGAGCGCACGCCCATTTCCTTGCGCGCCTGCCCAACATACTTCATGGATTTATTGAAACTGGGGGCAAACATGAAACCGAGCCCGGCTTTTTCTACGCATTTCGCCACTACCTCAGGCTCTGCCGTAATATTGACGCCCAGGGCTTCTAAGACATCTCCGGCGCCGCTCTTGCTGGAAATGGAACGGTTGCCATGCTTGGCAATGGGAAGCCCCGCGCCCGCCGCTACAAACGCTGATGTCGTAGAAATGTTAAACGTAAACGTACGGTCTCCGCCCGTGCCCACCAGATCAAGATAGTTCCTCGTATCAGGCGCGATATGCTCCGCCTTTTCTTTTAACACAGAGGCAAATCCTGTCAATTCCTCTAAGGTTGCCCCCTTCATGCGCATTGCCGTCAGAAACGCTCCCAGCTGCGCCTGCGTTGCCTCGCCACTCAACATGATATTCATAACCCGGCTTGCTTCCTGCTGTGACAAATCATGTCTATCCACCACTTTTTGAATCGCTTCCTGCATCATACTTATCCTTCCTTTCTACAATAAATTCAGTTCCTTTTTAAATGTGCTGCAATACTCTGCCGCCGCCTGCGGCTTATAATCATTGGCCTCGAGAACACGGATGAAATGGGAACCCACAATTGCGCCGTCAATCACATCCTTCACAGACGCCACATCCTTTGCCTGTTCAATGCCAAATCCCATCATTACCGGAATCTTTGACACTTGCTTTACCGCCGACAAATAGTGCAAAATCTCCTTATGGAAATTGCCGCTCTGCCCGGTAACGCCCATACCAGAGACACAATACACAAACCCCCTGGCGCCCTCAAGAATCTTGGGGATACGCCCCGCCGACACCGGAGATACCAGCTCTATCAAAATAGGCGCTCCTTCCCGCTGCAAAGCCTTTTTCAAATCGTCCTGCTCCTCCAACGGCAAATCGGGGATAATCAGCCCATCCACGCCGCCAATGATACATTCCTCCACAAATTTTTCCAATCCAAAGTGCAGCGCCGTATTATAATACATCATAAAGACAATGGGGACTTCCACACCCTCCGCACGGATTTCACGCATCATAGTAAATACTTTCGGCAAATTTGTACCCAGCAGAATCGACTTGTAAGAAGCATTCTGAATCACGGGTCCATCCGCTGCCGGATCGGAAAAAGGAATCCCAAGTTCCAGCACATCTACCCCCGCCTGTTCCTGTGCCAAAATCAGTTGGCGGCACCCTTTCATATCCGGCAGTCCTGCCGTCATATAAGTGATAAACGCTTTTTCCCCGCGTTCCTTCAGCTCCTGCATTTTCTGCTCAATTCTATTTTCCATGAAGTTACCTCCTAATGTTTCTAAAACAATTGTTACAACCTGTATTCCACTCGCTCATCATCACTGTTACAGACGATATTCCGTTCACCTTATATCACTGTTGCGACCTGTATTCCGCTACGGTATGCACATCCTTGTCGCCTCTGCCCGACAGGCAGACGATCATAATTTCATCCTTCTTCATTTTCATTGCCTGCTTTTTTGCGTAAGCAAGCGCGTGGGCGCTCTCAATCGCCGGGATAATTCCTTCCAGCCTGCATAGCTCCTGCAATGCGTCCATGGCCTCCACGTCTGTGACTGATACATACTCTGCCCTGCCGCTGTCGCGCAGGTAAGCGTGTTCCGGGCCCACGCCCGGATAATCCAGTCCTGCCGAGATGGAATAAGCGACTTGGATATTGCCGTCGTCATCTTGTAAAAGGTAAGAGCGCATCCCATGCAGCGTCCCCGGTTTCCCAAGAGCCATGGCGCTGGCATGTTCTCCGCTCGCAATGCCATGTCCCGCGGCTTCCACGCCAATCAATTTTACAGACGCGTCCTCCAAAAAATCTGCAAACATGCCGATGGAATTGGAGCCGCCGCCCACACATGCCATCGCTACATCCGGCAGCCTTCCCTCCATTTGCAAGATCTGTTTTTTACTCTCCCGGCTGATAACGCTCTGAAATTCTTTGACAATCTTAGGATAGGGATACGGTCCCACTGCAGAACCAATCACATAAAAGGTGTCCTCCGCCGTTTTTGCCCAGGTACGGATTGCCTCGTTGGTGGCGTCCTTTAATGTACGGCTGCCTGACTTCACGCATACCACCTGCGCGCCCAACATTTCCATGCGGAAAACGTTTAATTCCTGCCGCCTCATGTCCTCTTCCCCCATAAAGACCGTACACTCCATACCAAAGAGCGCCGCGCCCGTGGCTGTCGCCACACCATGCTGGCCAGCCCCGGTTTCGGCGATCACCTTTCGCTTACCCATCCTCTTTGCCAAAAGAATCTGCCCAATCACATTGTTAATCTTGTGCGCCCCCGTATGATTTAAATCCTCGCGTTTGAGATATATTTTCGTACCGTACGCCCGGCTGAGGTTTTCCGCAAAATAAAGCGGCGTTTCCCTCCCCACATACTGCTTCATATAATAATCATACTGTTTCAAAAACGCTTCGTCATGAATGGCTGCCTCGAATGCTTCATTCAACTCATCCAATACGTTCATCAGAGATTCCGACACAAACTGCCCGCCAAATTCTCCATAATATCTCTCACTCTTTTTCATGATCCTCTCACCTTTCCTACAAAATCTAATAGCAATGATTTTTCCTTCCCATTTGCACCCTCCACGCCGGTGCTGACGTCCACGGCGTCCGGCTCCAGGGTCTTCACCGCCTCCACGATATTTTTCGGGTTCAGCCCGCCGGCAAGCACAAACATTTTACCGGCAAAAACCGTAGCTTTCATGTGCTCCACCGCCGTACGGCTGCCCGCCCAGTCAAAGGGTTTACCGCTCCCCGCCTGTTTGGCGTCAAGCACATAACCTGTGATTTTAGCGTCCTGTTCCAATCCATTCATATCTTGCGGTTTTTGCAGATTACAGGCGCGCCAGATTGGTACGCCGCACTGTCTCAATACGTCCTCCTGTAAATCCCCATGCACTTGCAGAATATCAAATCCGGCCTGTTCTACTCTCCTCACCAACTCTAAATTGGGACTGACCGTCACGGCGACCCGTTTGATACGTTTATCCAAATATTTATGAATTTCTTCTGCCTGCGCGAAACTGACATTACGCTTACTGTTCTGCCAGAAAACGAATCCTGCATACTCCGCGTGAACCTCATTCAGATAAAACGCTTCCCCAACCTGCGTAATCCCGCAAATTTTTATCTGCGGTGAACCCCTTCTATTATCCGCCATAACCGTTATCCTCCTTCTGTCTACACATAGCAATGATTTCTCACAGCGATTTCCATCGCTTTGCCAACGCCCTCGAATCTTCCGCCTCCATAAAAGCCCTGCCAATCAAAAACGCATCCACACGACAATCTTTTAGAAATTTCACGTCTTCATCATTCACAATGCCGCTCTCCGCTACAAGGATTTTTCCTTGAGGAACCATAGCGGACAAACGTTTCGTCGTCTCCAGACGGATTGTGAAATCGCGCAGATCGCGGTTATTAACGCCGATAATCTCTGCATCCAGTTTCAGCGCACGCTCCATCTCATGCTCATCGTGCGTCTCCACCAGCGCGTCCATGCCAAGTTCCCCGGCCAATTGATAAAAATCCCGCAACTGCACATCATCGAGAATCGCTGCAATCAGTAATACAGCATCCGCGCCAATTGCCCTCGCCTCATAAAACTGGTACACGTCTATCATAAAATCTTTACGGATAATGGGCAGTGAGGACATCCTGCGGATTTTTTGCAGGTAATCTATATTTCCATGAAAATGGTCTTCTTCCGTCAAGCAAGAAATGGCGTCCACACAAGCATTGTACTCTGCAATCCGCTCGTCAAGATGAAGTTTGCTCTCAATCTTCCCCAAACTGGGAGACGCCTTCTTGAACTCCCCGATTATGGAAATGCCGGGCTTTGCCAGCGCCTCATAAAATGACGGATGCTGCATCTTTTCGCGGATTGTTTCTTCGGCAAGGCTTCGCATCCTGTTTTCACTGATTCGTGACTTATGCAAAGGCAGCCGCCGTTTTTTATCCGCTACGATTTTATCTAATATCATGTAATTCCCCTTTCAGATTACGCCGTTTACAAAGTTGTCTATCATACGTTTTCCATGTTCCGTGTAAATAGATTCAGGATGGAACTGCAAACCCACCACCGGATATTCCTTATGTCGCATCGCCATAATCTCTCCATCCTCCGTCTCCGCCAACACCTCAAGGCAGCTTGGCAAGCTTTCTTTTTGTACGGCAAGCGAATGGTAACGCGCAATTTTAACCGGAGTATCAATACCTGCAAAAATACTTTCTTCCTTGTGCACGATCTCTGACTGCTTGCCGTGACACAATTCCCTGGCATAGCTTACCGTCGCCCCCAAAGCCTCCCCGATACACTGATGTCCCAAACATATTCCCAAAATAGGCGTCTCTGTCAAAAATGTCTTTACCACATTCACACAGATACCGGCGTCCCCAGGACGTCCGGGCCCCGGCGAGAGCACAATCCTCTCCGGCTTTAATTCCTTAATCTCTTCCACTGTCATCTTGTCATTGCGCACCACTTCGATATCTGTACGGAAAGTTCCCATATACTGGTACAAGTTGTAGGTAAAGGAATCATAATTATCAATTAAAAGTACCATTGCTGTCCTCCTCATTTTACGAATTTATATTTTGTGACGGTACGTGTTACAGATTTTGCTCCCGCACCAAAGTCTTTGCCAACGCCATTACTTTATTGCAGCACTCCTGGTATTCCATTTCCGGCTGAGAATCTGCCACAATGCCCGCGCCTGCCTGTAAATACACCTGGTTGCCTGTTTTTACCATCGTGCGGATGGTGATGCACAAATCCATATCCCCGCCGAAATCCACATAGCCGGTCGCGCCTCCATATAAACCTCTGCGGCTTTCTTCCAATTCATCTATAATCTCCATCGCACGGATTTTGGGCGCGCCGCTTAAAGTTCCCGCCGGCAGAAAAGACGACGCTAAATCCAACGGATGCAGGCTTTCTTTACCCTGTCCCTCGACCATGGACACGATATGCATGACATGGGAATAATTCTGTACCTCCATAAACTGTGTCACTTTGACAGTGCCGAACTCGGCAATTTTACCCATATCATTTCTCGCCAAATCTACCAGCATCACATGCTCCGCGCGCTCTTTTTTGTCACTGAGCAAATCCAGCTTTAACGCCTTATCCTCCGCCGCATCCCTGCCGCGCTTCCTGGTTCCGGCAATGGGACATGTAAACACTTTTTTTCCCTGCCGTTTCACCAACATTTCCGGCGAACTGCCAATCACTTCAAACTCCCCAAAGTTAAAATAATACAAGTATGGAGATGGATTTAACCGCCTCAGCTCCTTATACATTTCAAAACCATCCTGTCCGGTCTCAATAGTCCATCTCTGGGAGAGCACAGTCTGGAAAATATGCCCCTCCCGGATATAACCTTTGATTTTATCCACCTTGCGGCAATATTCATCCAGGCTGTCGGATTTTTTGACAATCCTTCCGGCATGGTCAAAGGCTTTTTGCCGCTCCATTTTCCCTCCGCTATCCCTGGCCCGCCTAATGAGAACATCGGCTTCCCGCAAAGCCCTCTCTCTCCCTTGCGCGCTGTCCGCATCGAGTACGACGGCTGTCATCGTTTCCGCTATATGGTCGACAACCATGAATTTCGTCATCAGCATCATCTGAATTGTCTCAATGCCAATTTCATCCGGGTTTGCATCCGGCAGTTTCTCCGTATAGCGCACAAAATCATAACCCAGGTTTCCCACCAGTCCGCCGCTGAAATTCAGGCCATCCGCGTCTTTATGAATTTCAAACTCACTGTAATACTGTTTTAACAAAGATAACGGATTGCCCTCTCTCACCTCTTCTTCGCCCTCCCGCTGAATCACCAGCGCATTCCCCCGGGATGTGATAATCTCCTGCGGCTGTGCGCCAAAAAACGTATAGCGGTCATAATTCTTATCATAACTTTCCAGCAAAAATCCTCTCTCGCTCCCTACAAGATTTTCATACAGTTCCACAGATGTTTCCTTTACAATACTGACTGTGCGTTTATAAACTCTCAAAATTCGTTTCATGTACAATCTCCTTTCTAATCACATGGCAAGGTCTTTTCTAAGAACAAAATGGGCAAGCCAGAAGGAATTTCCTATAGAAGAAAAAAGTCCCTGGTAAAAGTTAAAAAACTTTTACCAGGGACGATGCTGGTCGTGGTGCCACCCTGTTTCATTATAGAAATGGTCTTTCGTAAAAGATACGAAAAGCGGATATTTCAAATTAGAAATATCCGCCACCAATTCTATAATCTCAATCCGATACACATGATATCTTACCCCTGTAACGTGAGGACACGGCATCCGCTACTATAATTTCGCTTTGCATCTAACAAATCCATTCCCATAAAACTTTCCTGTTATCTTCCACCAACCGATAACTCTCTGTGAGGAACCTTTCTATGGTACTACTTTTGCTCATTGATTTTGTTTTATTTTTAAATTATATGCAGTTTAGCACAGTAATGTGACGCTGTCAAGTGTTTTTTGCACTATTTCTTTGTCCGCACGCTTTTTATCTTCGACCAGTCAGAATAAAGCTTCTTGCTTTTCCCATTTACTTTCACCGTTTTGTATGTGCGGATTCTAACATAGTATTTCTTATTTGCCTTGAGCTTTGTCACCTTCTTCTTAACAGTAGAGACTTTGCGAATGTCTGCTGTCTTTGATGTTTTGCCCTTAAAGCTCTTTGACGTACCATACTGTAACTGGTAACCACTGATCTGTGATGGCTGTTTCTTCCAGGATGCCTGAAACTCTTTGGATTTGGCTATAATTTTACTGAGGCTGCTCCCTTTCGGCCTGATGGTGAAAGATTTCGATAATGTGCCGCTGTAATCTCCCTTTAAGGTAATAGTTATCGTATAGACCCCGGGATTCTTACGCCCCTTGCCATAGGAAACATGATAATCTTTACCTGCGGTAAGCTGCTTTCCTTTGCTATCCCTGACAGATACAGAAGGTGTTTTTAGCTTGCCATTATAAATGTAATCCGTCTTATTCAGCACAATCTTCTGCGCACGATAAATCACACCTGCCACCTTGGTATCGAAACAAACACTGCATACATTTGTTACGCTTCCATCTTTCTTTAACGTAGCAGGAATACTCTTTTTTTCATACGCATGGCCAAGCGCAGAAATTACTTCCGTATAGTTATCTCCGCAACTACAAACGTAAGTTTTAACACCTGCCTGCGTACACGTCGCCTGTTTTGTAATTGCCCAATCATAACTGTGCGTATGTTTTTCCGGGTCTTTGGGCTCTTCTGGGTTTGTCGGCTCTTCCGGCTCTGTCGGCTCTTCCGGCTCTGTTGGGTCTGTCGGCTCTTCCGGCTCTGTTGGGTCTGTCGGCTCTTCCGGCTCTGTCGGCTCTTCTGGGTCTGTCGGCTCTGTCGGCTTGCCTGTTGCCGGAATCGTCTGCTGTTCTTTTAATACTTTATTGCACACGCTGCAATGGCTTCCCTCTGTCTTCCCTTCCGCCGTCTCTGTCGGCGCCACTGCCTCGTCTATCACTTCTTTATGCCCCAACGCTGCTATCACTTTCGTATATTTATCTCCGCAGCTGCATGTATATGTCATAACTCCCGCTTCCGTACACGTCGCCTGTTTCGTCACATCCTCCCGGTACGCATGTTCATGCTCCTCCGGTGCAGGAGAATCCTGGTCATAAAATATCACGCGCCGTTCTTCAAGCACTGTGTTGCTTAATGCTTTTACATCTGCTACAGTGTCCAACTTTTCCTCGCAGTAATCAGAGCAGAATAAAAATGTATAATCCCCAGTCTTCGCCCCTTCGTATGCTTCCATATAATACTTACCCGGATTCTGCTCAGACCCTATCAGGAAAATCGGCTGTGCCCAATCCATCCTGTCTAAAACCGCCGAATCATCAGAGTTCCAATACTCTGTTTTAATAAGGATTACATATCCACTATCATAAAAACCATACTCCTCTACCACATCATTTCCAATAATTTGACCATTGCCATCATACCAGTTTAACTCAAAATACGCAGTCTCATCAGGTATCGTGCCGTCCTCTTTCACCGCGATCTTTCTCAAATCCACTTTCCCCGGCGAGGAAAGAACCTCAATCCTGCTAACATTTTCGATACCTGTCTGTTCTCTCTCTACAGTCCATATACCGCCGTTGTAATTAAGTTTAAAACCATTGTCAATGCTAGACTGCGGCAACACAAAATTGCTCTCAACAGACATCCCTTTCGCAGTGACATACGACTTTCCTGCTGTAAACGTACCCGGAAAATAACGGTTTTTTGTCTGTAGCTGCGTAGTTCCGGTAACGGCGCCCGCAACTTCCAACGAGCCTTCCTGACTCACAACAAGAATCCCTCGCTCCTCAGCCTGACCTTCCACTCCAACAAAATCCCCTGCAACAACTACATCCCCTGCCCCATTTAAGTCGAGGCAAGCGCCGCTTCCCAGCGTAACGTTGCGTAAGACCGCTGTCATAAGCGACAGACAAGCCCCTTCCTGCAACACAGTATTTCCCACATTTATAACTGTGGCTCTCTCTATAGTACTTCTGTTCACTGTGAGAGTTGTATAATCATTTCCATATATATCTTTTATGCTTGCATGGCTGTCCGCCTTATCTGAAATCAAAATGTCCGCCTTACTGTTTAAAGAGGCATCCACACCATCCCGGACAATTGCCCCGGCATCCAGGTTCAGCACAGCATTCCCCTGATAAGGCGACAGATTATCGTCTTCCGCCCCATGTCCCAGATAAATACCCTGCAACATCGTCTCGCTGTTAGAATTCTGCACCGTCAGTGACGCGTTCGTCCCATTAGGGCTAGCCTCCCCTTGTACCGTAGTAAAGCCTCCTGCATACACAGTTGGGAGCAATTCATCCTCCGTTCCTAAAACGGGGTTATTACTCTCACTCCCACCGCCTTTAAGGTAAGTCCTCACATTGTCCAAAGTCAAACTGTGTCCTGCAAGAAAAATCTCCCGATGAGGTACACTGCCCAATGCATTGGTGGAACTAAATTTCATACCTATATTTTTAAAACA
>CAJUTD010000026.1:24221-34034 GCA_910589635.1 uncultured Lachnospiraceae bacterium
TAATTTCAATCCCTTCCGCGCCTTGCACGAGAGTATTTGCCGGAAACTCTACCGGAAGCATCCTGCCATCCGAATCCGCCGCATCGCCAATTGTAATACTTCTCTCCACAATAATCGGACTTTTATGTTGCGCTATCGCCGACTCAAACTCCTCCGCTGTCGCGACTGTAACCCCGTTCTCCTCTGCGCCGCGGCCATCATCTGCCTGCACGCCATATGTTGCCTGCTGTACCGTTTCCTGCTTTTGGGCAAAAACTGTCTCCGAAAATCCACTGGACAACACTGCTGCTGCTGTAAGCGCACATAAACATTTTATAATGCTTCGATTCATTTTCATTCCTCCTTCTTTCATCTATCAATTATGTTTCTATGTACTATATGCCTATTTCAAGACTAATCTATGCCGTTCAACTCCTGATACAGCCGTTTGGCATGGCTGTCCGTCATTCCGCACACCTGGTCTGTTACCAAAAGCAACCTGAGATACAATTTTTCCGCCTCTTTCTGCGAAGAAGACTGCTCTGATTTATCCACCTGCTCTGCAAATTGCCGGTAAATTGCAATATAGTTGTCGGACAATAATGACATCATTTTCTTCTGAACCTCAGTAAGCGCTGTTTCTGTATCATAATATAAAACAGCATGAACAAAAACATCCAGCAGAAAATCCAGAATCCGCTGCGCCGCAATTTCCAGTTTTAAAATCGGTGTAATCTGGAACGCATAGCGGTATGCAATCTCGCCCAAGGCATCCATCATGGATTCCCCATCGGTGCCCGTAAACAAATCCTCACCGTGGGCGCCATAACTTCCATCCATCAGTGCGTCATAATTCTTCAGAAAATTCTCCGTAGCAGCATTTATCATCCATCCCTGCACATAGACCGCCCAATTCTGCACAGCATTTCCCTCCGCTTGCTGCAAGCCCCTGTTCAATGCCTTCTCATATTTTTGCTCCAGGCTGTTTGAAATCTTGTCAAATGCATCTTTGTGCCCGCCTGTGAACTTCGCGCCAAAGTTTTTAAGTTCCCTCACAAGCTGCTCGTAGGTAATACAGCCTTTTTTTACTGCATCCTCAATATCCGCTGTCTTATATGCAATATCATCCGCTGCCTCCAACACAAATGCCAGCGGATGACGATGCCCATGCGTGCCCAGACTTTCCTGTAAATCGCCAAATAGCGCCCGTTCCGCATAAAAATATCCCATTTTATGATACTTGATATGGCTGTCTTTGCTAATTTCCAGAGAAGAACAGGGATATTTTATAATTGTTCCCAACAGCGACTTCGTCAGGTTCATTCCATTCTTATCTACCAGATAGTGCAGCTTAGACACAAGCCGCAACGCCTGCGTATTGCCCTCAAAATTACAAAAATCCGCTTTCATCTGTGATGAAAGTATTTCGCTTAACGTCTGCACATTACCATCCATGCGCCGGTATTTTATTTGCGGCAGATTTGCCCGGAACCAGCCGCGTATTGCTGTCTCGCCAAAATGGCCGAACGGAGGATTGCCTATATCATGCAAAAGACCTGCACATTGCAGGATGTCGCAGATATATCCTTGATATTCCGGCAAGAATTCGTGATCTTTCTGTTCTCGGATAATGCCTTTGCCAATATTCTGTCCCAATGATTTGGCAAATGAAGACACCTCCAGAGAATGTGTCAGCCGAGTGCGGACAAAATCACTTTTGTCCAGCGGGAACACCTGCGTTTTATCCTGCATTCGCCGGAAAGAGGCACTCCCGATAATCCTGTGGTAATCCTTCTCATATTCTGTCCGAAAATCCCTAGACGAATTGCTTTTGTAACTTCTCACCCTGTCATCACAGAGTAATTTTTTCCATTCCATTGTCTGTAACCTTTCTGCCCTATGCACGGCCCTATCTGCCAGCGCCAGGCCTTCCTGCCCCTGCACTAAGCCATCATCTCATGCTCTTCCTTGACTTCCGCAAATAATTTCCATGCATCCCAGCTTTGGTTAGATGGCGTAAGTACCGCTTTATAGGGGATAGAAAGTCCCGCTTTATGGAGCGCCCGCAAAACCTGGTCTACTCTGTCACCGTTAAGCCCCGCCATCACCATCATTTCTCCTGAAAGCCTCTCATGCAGAACTTTTTCCTGGACCAACTGCACTGCACCTAAAAAATCACTATCGTCCCTCTCTACAAATTCTTTCACTCCTGCCAGGTATCCCATTGGTTTCCCATAATCTTCTTGAGGCACCTCTTTAATCTTCAAACGCAGAGGAAGCAATGCTCTCATGAGCTTGTTTTTCCTAGTCTTATCCTCAAATTGAAACAATAATATCATTTCTTTCATTTACATTCTCCTCAATTACAAAGATAATTTAACTCTTAATATTCTCGTCAGCGATTCATCCAAACGTTCTTGGGAAATCGTGCCATCCTGTATAGCCGCCAGTATGCCTGCATATGCGCTCTTAAAATCAAGCGGCATCAGAATCATGTCATTGCCGGCCAAAATTGCCTTCACCGCTGCCTGAGCAGAAGTATAATGGTCCGTTACCGCCCCCATATTCAAGGCATCCGTCAACACGATCCCTTCATATCTCAGCTCTGAACGCAGCAAATTGCCGATTACAAATGGAGACAGTGACGCCGGCACGTCGTCTCCTGTCACTTCCGGACAGGAAATATGCCCAACCATCACGAATTTAACACCCCAGGCAATACTATCCTCAAATGGAATGATATCATCGTCAGTCAATTCCTCCCATGTCTTATCTGTATATGCATAACCGGCATGTGTGTCCCCCTTAGTTGCTCCATGCCCCGGAAAATGTTTGACACAGCCAAACACCTGATGCTGCTGCAAACCTTTCAAATTCTCTTGAACCATCTGTGAAACTATCTGAGGATCACTGCCATAGGAACGCTGTTTGACGACCGTATTTTCAGGGTTAGACAAAACATCCGCAACCGGCGCAAAATCCAAATTAAATCCCATGCGGCTCAAATATGTTCCGATTCTGTCACCCAATTCATATGCCCAGCTTGTCTTCTGCCCAGAGCCAATTTCCGAAATATTTGGAAAAGACGGTACGTCAAAATTATCATTATCAGCAATTCGTGTAACCTTCCCGCCCTCCTCATCAACAGAGGTAAAAAGCGGCAATCCGATTCTCTCCTCACTGAATTCCTGCTGCTTATTAAGCATCTGGGTCACCTGCTGCTCAGAAACTATATTTCCCTCAAAAAAAATTAAGCCCCCGACCGGATACTCCTGGAATGCAGTTTTTGTTGCCTCCCCCGCCTGTGTCACAGAAGAATAGCCAGTCAACGCTTCCGGCGTCACGATAAATAATTGTGCGGCTTTCTCCTCCACTGTCATTGATGACAATATCTTTTGTATCTGCTCTTCCTTACTTTCACTCTGAATTTTTGAATTCTGTTCCTCACTGCCCTCATTCTGAGTTAATGTATTTTGCTTTTCATTGCTCTCATTTTGTTCTGCCTCTTTTCCATCCTCATTTGGTAGCTGCGAATCTGCAACTTTTCCATCCTCATTTGGTAGCTGCGAATCTGCAACTTTTCCATCCTCATTCGGTAGCTGCGAATCTGCCTCTTTTCCATCCCCATTCGGTAGCTCTGGGTCATGCGCTGCCTCCTGTCTCCCTTTCCCATTATCCCAATTCATTTCTTTTCCGGCCGCACAGAGTAGACATGCCAATATGAATAAACTTACTGCCAGGCCGACTATCATAATTTTTCTGCTTTTTTTCATACATTTACCAACTAATTTCAACTGACTTTTTGTTTCATTGTAACATGAGGATAATGCTTTCGCAATACGCGGTAAGAGTTTTTTATCCAATCGAAAAACCTCTCCCATTTTCACCCCAAAAGGTATCTCTATATGCATAATTGTTTTCATCTTAAAGGAAATATATTTTAGCGATTTAGAATGACAAATCATTCCCAATAAGATAAAGAAGGCGCCGTTTGATTAACAGCGCCTCTTCCTCACATTTATAAATAAATTATTCTTATAGGTATTTCTTTAAAATCTCTGTCTTATCCGTTGCCTCCCAGGGTAAATTTAAGTCGTTGCGCCCAAAATGCCCATAAGCAGCCGTCTGTTTGTAAATAGGACGCCGCAAATCCAACATCTTAATGATACCTGCCGGGCGAAGATCAAAGTTTTCACGAATGATATCCACAAGCTTCTCATCCGAAATTTTGCCAGTTCCAAATGTGTCCACCATCACAGACGTAGGCTGCGCCACACCGATTGCATAAGACAACTGAATCTCACATTTGTCCGCAAGACCTGCTGCAACAATATTCTTTGCTACATAACGGGCAGCATAAGCTGCAGAACGGTCTACCTTTGTACAGTCTTTTCCTGAAAATGCTCCACCGCCGTGGCGTGCATATCCTCCATAAGTATCTACAATAATCTTGCGCCCGGTAAGTCCCGCGTCTCCGTGAGGACCTCCTATCACAAAACGTCCCGTGGGATTGATGAAAAACTTAGTGTCCCCATCAATCATTTCCTTGGGAAGAATGGGATCAAATACATATCTCTTAATATCTGTATGTATCTGTTCCTGTGTAACGTCCGCATCATGCTGCGTAGATAATACTACAGCCTCTAACCTTGTTGGATTCCCATTCTCATCATATTCTACCGATACCTGGGTCTTTCCATCTGGACGCAGATACTTTAACGTCCCATCCTTACGCACCTTCGTAAGCTGTAAGGCAAGTTTATGTGCAAGGGAAATTGGATAGGGCATTAACTCCGGCGTCTCATTGCTCGCATAGCCGAACATCATTCCCTGATCTCCTGCTCCAATTGCCTGCAATTCTTCCTCAGACATTTTATTCTCTTTTGCTTCGAGCGCTTTGTCCACACCCATGGCAATGTCTGCCGACTGCTGGTCTAAGGCCACCATGACGGCACATGTATTTCCGTCAAACCCAGTTGCCGCATCATTATAACCTATTTCATTTACTGTATTCCTCACAATCTGGGGAATGTCAATCTGTGCTTTCGTTGTAATCTCGCCGGTCACCAGAACAAATCCTGTACATGCCGCCGTCTCGCAGGCCACACGGCTCATGGGATCTTGCTCCATTAAAGCATCTAAAATCGCATCCGACACTGCATCGCAGAGCTTATCGGGATGTCCTTCTGTCACTGATTCCGAAGTGAATAATCTTTTATCCATTTCTGTTTCCTCCTTTGATTTAAAGCTATGCATAATATTTTTATCTTATAGGAAAACACTTCCATGCATTCTCGTAACAATGCCTTTTCTATAAGATAAAAAATTCGCTTATAAAAATAAGCGAACCTGATAGTCTGAAAGATAATCAAATCCTCTTATTGTTCGATCACTCGCTCAGGTTAGCACCTTCCATTTGGGGTTGCCGTGGCTTCACAGATCCTATGTACCTCCACCACTCTGAATAAGAGAAAATATTACAATATGAAGTTTTCAAATCTTTGTACCTAGCATACTCTCTTTTACCGGTTATGTCAACACTTTTATTTTTGAATGCACGGAAATCAATAAAGGTTTTCAACTGTTCAAAAGGTTTCCATTGCAAAGCAATGGAAACAACATGCACAAAAATCACTCTGGGAAGCTAGCTTCCCAAGATGATTTTTGTGCATTCTGTCTTTGCCGCGATAGCGGCAAGACCTTTTGAACGAGTAAATATATTCCTTCGATGTCTTAAATCAAATTCTACTTACTTGGAATCATCCTTGCAATTCTGCCTGCAAACTCATTAAAGTTCTGTGTCTGCAAAACTACCTTGCCAGGCCCGGTAAGCTTGGTGAGGAATAATCCTTCGCCGCCAAAGAAAATATTTTTAAGCCCTTTGACAGTTTCAACTTCATATTTCACGCTTCTCTCAAAAGCGACCACATTTCCCGTATCAACCTTGATGACCTCACCGGGAGCAAGATTCTTCTCTATCTTGTTGCCGTCAATCTCCAGGAACACCATACCAGTACCGGACATATCCTGCAAGATAAAGCCCTCACCGCCGAAAAATCCGGCGGACAACTTCTTTGTAAAAGTAACGCTCAGATTTACGCTCTCCTGTGCGCACAAGAACGCACCCTTCTGGCAGATCAGTCCCCCGCACGCCCCTATATCCACAGGAAGGATTTCTCCGGCTACCGTAGATGCAAACGCAATCATTGCACCGGGTTTTTCCGCTTTATAGGTAGCCATGAACAAGGATTCCCCGGAAAACATTCTGCCGATGCTCTTGCCCAGTCCGCCCCTCATGTTCGAGTCCATGGCAATGCCCTCGCTCATCCAGGCCATACCGCCAGACTGCGTATACATGCTCTCTCCCGCATTGTCGAAAACTACTTCTACTGCCGGCATTGTGTCGCCTAATACTTGATATCTCATACCCTTTCTCCTTTTCTTGTTATTATATTTTGATAATGTTAAAATATCCTTTTACTATAGAAAGTGACCGTCGCATCCACAACATTTTCCAAAAGACCCATAATAAGCAGCTGTACTTTTACAGGTACTGTTTCATTCCCTCTGCGGTCTTCTGGATGGATGAAATCGCTTCTTTCGCCTCCCTTGCAAATTGCAGGTTCTTCTCACTGAGACCGCTGGCCTGCTCTGCACTGGCTGTTATTTCCTCCGTAGTGGCCGATAAATGCGAAATGTTTTCAACAATGCGGTTGTTGGCATCAGCAAGGTTATTAATCCTCTGGTCGATTTCCTGAATATCTTCAATTAAATTTTCCATATTCCGGTCCAGCTTACCAAAGCTATCTGCCGCCGTATGTATCATTTTATTCTGGCTTTCTGTAGCCCCCAGAGAAGTGTCTATAGACCGCATCACCTGGCTTGCGTTCTCATTGAGCTCCAAAATAATCCTAGTGATATTCTCCGTAGAATTCTTGGTCTGTTCCGCAAGCTGACGAATTTGGTCTGCAACCACGGCGAACCCGCGCCCCGCCTCGCCTGCCCTGGCACTCTCAATGGAAGCGTTCAACGAGAGCAGATCGGTCTGGCTGGAAATATCCAGAATCATGTCTGCAATCTCCTCTACTTCCTTGGTCTTATCCTGCAATTTGCCCATGGAATCCGTTACCTGTCTATTGGTAGAGGCAATCTTGGCAGACTGCTCTTTCAATTCTTCCATTAATTCCATATTTTCCTGAATACTTTTATTGGAATCCTGCGCAATATCTACCATCTTTCTGGAACGGCCAAGCGTTTCGTCAATCGACTCCTGAATGTTCTGCGTCATGATACTCTGTTCAGAAATATTCTCCGCTGTCACCCCTGTCGTCGAGGAAATCTCCTGCATACTCTGCGTCACTATCTTGGTGGACTCCACCAGTCCATCGACCATCTCTGTACTCTTGTCCGACTTCTCCTGCACTGTCTGCGAAACAGAAACGATATTTTCTATCATCTGCTTCTGTTTCTCACTCTGTTCTAACACCGTGCCCAATGCGTGATCGCTAAACATCTTAGTAACACCACCGACACGCCCCAGCACATAGAGTACGCCAAGCATAACATAGATTGTACAGACAGTCTCTATATTAAGCGAAAGCATATGCTTCGCCCCCTGCGCAATCAGCCCTACAATATACAAAGCCAGATAAGAGAAAAACGTTATCCTGTAATTCTTGGCATCATAATAAGGAATCTGTGCGGCAAGAACGCCCAGCAGCAGTATATTGATAAACTGCGCATCTGTCTGTAACGCCAATACCAGGAACATGACCCCATACTCAATATTGATTGCAAATTTCAACTTAGGCGTAGACTGATCTTTGAATAAAATAACCGTATTTACAATAATACAAATAATAATTATTCCCGTATTTATGACAGTCATGCCAAATACCATTTTCCCAACTGCAAACCTCAGCCAGAGATACGCCACATATCCAACCCAGGCCGCTAAAATGGCAAAATACAAAAACTTATTCATTGTACGGTAGCGTTCTGCCTTGTCGTTATAACGGAATTTGTTCTCTGCACCCATTCTATTCCTCCTCTGCTACTCCCATTCCAATCCGTTTTTATTATAGTACATCTTCTATTATTCTTCCACTAGAAAATTATATTTTTTGTTACAAATTTATGTCTATTTACAATCTTATCCCTAACAGACTATCATGAGAATTAAATCTATTTACAATCTCGCGCTTATTGACCCATTGTGAGAAAAATGATAAGATGATTGTATGTTACAGATTTAACAATCTAAATGTTACCTATTTTAATTTCAGGGAGGTTTTTAACATGGATTACACACAAGAATACCAGCAGAAACTTGTCTCTGCCGATGAAGCTGTC
The DNA here is from genome assembly GCA_910589635.1 of uncultured Lachnospiraceae bacterium. GTDB lineage: Bacteria > Bacillota > Clostridia > Lachnospirales > Lachnospiraceae > Petralouisia. The sequence goes on from CAJUTD010000026.1 coordinate 32,553, forward strand.
AAAGTTATCAAATCCGGCGACTGGGTTGATTACGGCTGGTGCAACGGCACCCCAGATACGCTTGACAAAGCCTTGGCAAAACGCACGGACGAACTTACCGATGTGAATTTACGCGGCGGAATTCTCTTGAAACCACTTGCAGTTTTTGAACGTGAAGACGCCGGAGAACATTTTACCTGGAATTCCTGGCATATGTCAGGAATTGAGCGCAAACTCATCAATCGCGGATGCGCTTTCTATGCACCCATCCGCTACTCTGAGCTGCCGCGCTACTACCGCGATCTACCCATCAAAAATTCTGTGGCAATGTTCCAGGTTTCACCTATGGATAAGCACGGCTACTTTAATTTTGGCCCCAATGCTTCCCACCTGGCCGCAGTATGCGAGACTTCCACCAAAATTATCGTAGAAGTAAATGAGAATATGCCCCGCTGCCTGGGCGGCTTTGAAAACGGCGTGCACATATCACAGGTAGATTATATCGTTGAGGGCGACAATCCCGCTATCGGCGAGCTCGGTGGAGGTGGAGCTGCCACTGATGTAGACAAAGCGGTAGCTAAATTGATTGTGGAGGAAATTCCCAACGGCGCCTGCTTACAGCTCGGCATCGGAGGAATGCCTAACGCTGTAGGCTCCCTGATTGCAGAATCCGATTTAAAAGACCTTGGCGTGCACACGGAAATGTATGTAGACGCTTTCGTAGACATTGCCAAGGCCGGCAAAATTAACGGCTCTAAGAAAAGCATTGACCGTTACCGCCAGGCCTATGCGTTCGGCGCAGGCACTAAGAAAATGTATGATTATCTGGACGAGAACCCGGAACTTCTGAGCGCGCCGGTAAGCTACACCAACGACATCCGCTCTATCTCGGCATTGGACAATTTCATGTCCATCAACAATGCGGTAGATATCGACTTGTTCGGACAAGTAAGTTCCGAGTCCTCCGGCATCAAGCAAATCAGCGGCGCAGGCGGACAATTAGACTTTGTACTGGGCGCATACCTCTCCAACGGCGGTAAGAGCTTTATCTGCTGCTCGTCTACCTTCAAAGCCAAAGACGGCGAGTTGAAGTCAAGGATTTTGCCAACGCTGCATCCCGGCTCCATCGTCACCGATACACGTGCCAACATTCATTATCTGGTTACAGAGTACGGCAAAGTAAACCTCAAGGGATTGTCCGCTTGGCAAAAATGCGAAGCTATCATCTCTGTGGCTCACCCCGATTTCCGCGACGAACTGATTAAGGAAGCTGAAAAAATGCATATCTGGAGAAGAAGCAACCGATAACAAAGCGAAACGACTTTCTGACAGGAAATGTAAATTACTATCTTAAAGATAGAAAAAGAAGTCCCCAGCAGCTATTCTAAAACTGCTGGGGACTTCTTTTTATTACTTTCGTTTCGTATTTTCGATTTTGAGAACTTACACTCTATTTTACGGTTACAGTCACTGTTGCTTTTGCTTTCTTGCTGTTATTTACTG
>CAJUTD010000027.1 GCA_910589635.1 uncultured Lachnospiraceae bacterium
TAAACCAAAGCACATAAGAACCGCCAGCAACATCATACTTATCATTTTTTTCATGTGAATCCTCCATTCATACTTTTTTCCAAGTTGATATGCAGCCTGTAAAAATTCAGAGTTTTTTGTCATGGATGGTGTTCCGCATCCAACCCCAAGCACCATTCCCTGATCCTTAAAATTCAAATATTTCACAAATCTTTAACTGAGCAGACATTCCATAATAATAAAGCGGCGTGACAAATATCACCATTTGACGATCCCTGCCTGTTCGGGCTGCCTTCCAGTATCACAATTCTCATAACGCAAGCTACTTTCTGTGTTCCCTTCGTCCACTATTCCATCTTCTTTTCCCAATAACGAATTGTAGAAATCCCACATTCATCTGCTGCCTTTTCCAGTAGCAATATTTCTTCTGCTGTCAATGTAACCAAAGCTGCTTTTGCCGCATCTTCCACATGGTGAACCTTTGTAACTCCAATAATAGGAAGCGTATCTTTTGCCAGTTCTCCAAGAATATTTTCAGAAGTTCCCATTCCATAGACAACTGCGGTATCCCATAAATTCAGACCATTTTTCATTGCTGCCGCATATACATCCTTTAAGTCTGCGGCAGTATAATGATTTCCAAACGTGCCGTCATTTCACCATGCCCATGCACCCATTGCAATTTTCGGTAAACAATTCAATTTAACCCATCCTTTCTTTCATACATTTCCATAGTGGAGCTGTCTAATTTAAACATACATTCTATATACACGATGGATCAATCATGCTCCTAATAATTTTTTCACTTCGGCACAGGTAATCTCATAAATAGACATATACACATAATTTACCTTTGCCTGTGTCATTGCCTCCCGCTGCTTTTCCGTTACAACCGTATATGGATATATGCCAAACATAAACGGGAAGAAAGAAAAGATAAAATCCTGTTTCTCCTTAACCGTCATCCCTAAAAAGAACTTATCCAGACAGTTTCTCACCTCTGCCAAAGACTTCCCATACACTACTTTAAATTCAATCAAACGTTCAATACGGCTGTTTTCTTCCATATCATAGTGATTCATAGACATAATCTTTAACAGGTTATGCCGCTCCTCCAGAGAGTGAGCCAGCGCATCCGCAAATTCCGATTTTGTCATCTTTTCATGTTCCGTTTGAATCCGTTTCAGCCTGTCAATCCATAATTCATATTCTCTTTGTAATAAGGCAAGAAATATTTCCTCCTTTGTTTGAAAATAATTATAAATGGACGTCCGGGTAAACGACGTGGCATTTCCTATTTCCTTAATCGTAATCTCTTTAAAACTCATCGTCTTATATAATTCAGCGCAGGCTGTAATGATTTCGTCTTTTCTTGCCGCTGTTAATTCTTCTGAACCTTTTGGCATATCATACCTCCTATATTTTTTTGTTTTCCCGGAAAGAAAGACATTTGCCAATCACATCACCTGTCCGCAAATATTCATAGGTAGGAAATTCAAACAGTACTGGCTTTAATACATGGTAATTAATTTTTTCTTCTTCATTCAAATATTCTTCCTCTACATAGGTATTATCAATCGTACATATAAAACTCTCAAAATTGGGAGTATTATATATATCATCAACTGTACACTCCATGACAAGAGGAGATTTTTTTATCAGCGGTGTTCCTGCGTTTCCAACCTCATACTCAAATAACTCACTTTTATCCTCTTTTGCACCGGTGACTGAGCCGGAATAATCTGCCTGCGGTAGAATCCCTTCATCTACAATGTTGATGGAAAATTTCTGATTCTCTTTTATTACACGATTGATAAAATGCGGTACTGCAAGGCTTACTAAAACACGGTCATGCCCAATAATTCCAATGTGAGCCACCAGTGTCCATGTAGGTTTATTTTCATCCATGGCTCCTATAACGGTAACTGGCGTAGGATACAACGCCAACTGAGATCCAATATTTTTCTTCATGGTTTCTCTCCTTTTCTCATTCTGACGCTATGTCAGTATAGTAATTATATATCTATTTTGACATCGTGTCAATATTGTTTCAAAAAAAATATTTTGAACATTGTCTTAGATATGATTTCCTCATTATGTATTAACGCTTGCTAAAGCAAGCGAGCAGACTGTAGACAAAGTTCCGGTAATTGTCGGGCTTTTCTATTCTCACAACCGTTTTTCTGAAATAATCAAATACCCCACAGGGCACTTACCCTCGCGGCATCTACATTTCATTTCGGTCCGTGCTTAAACATGCTCCACTGGCGCATAGCACCGTCAAATATCCATGTAAACATGGCTATTTTCCTAAGTGCCCTGTGGGTGCATTGCTCGCGGTAATAAAAATATTAGGAAGGCGGTGTCTTTTTATAATGACAAGGAATGCAGATAAAAAAAACAAACGTTAACATTCTGTATGGATAACATGATTCCCCCCCAAATCATATATTACGATTAATTGATAAAGCAACTGGCTGGAACTTTAGCGAGAAAACAAAATTGTTACATCGCCTAGACCTTCTTTTTGCGTCATTCTTATAAGCGTCCAGGACTCAACCTGCCTTATTTCTTCACGACGCAATCTCTCATTTTGTTGGTAATGCTTCTCTCTCAAACATATATAATACATTTTTCATAATAAGCTGAAATCAATGAATCATGTGTAAAAAATTTGAATCCTCCTGTTTAGGACTGGCTGATTATTTCATAAATCAAATATGACATCTCATAATCATTTGGATTAGAATATCGAAGGAGCAAATTTCTTGGTACATATGGCGACCAGTTTCCCCGATACTTGCCTGAATGAGTTGCCCAATCTCCTCTATCTGGAAAAGACCATATACTTGTCATCTCTGGGCAAAAATTATTTGGTTGTAACTTGATGATAATACACTCCTCTTTATTTTTAATGTGATTGTTAATTATACACCTATTTTTGCCATATGTCTAATCTTTTCTTTCACTATGTGAATGTAAGAAGTTTTTGTATAAGTGCAGTAAAACTTCCCAGGCATCTGTTTCGTTTCTTGTTATCTTCGTGTATAGATTAGATCCGTCATACCATTATATGACTGTGTATTCAGCAATCTTAACTTAATCTCATGTTCTGCATTTTCAAAAAGACGGATACCAGAGCCTAAGAGGGTTGGAATAACAGTAATGTAATAGCAGTCAATGTAATCCTCATTTACTAACTGTTGGATGAGATTAGCCCCACCACATATCCAAATATCCTTTCCGCTTTCTTCTTTTAGCCTTTTTACCAAATCAACAGGATTTGTATTTACAAACCGAACTTTTTCAGACGAAGTATGCTCATTATGTGTAAGAACGTAAGTTGTAAAATCATTATATATCCATTCTTTAGGAGAAAGTTCGGTAACAACCTGATGATAAGTATTCCAACCCATTAAGATTGTATCAATGTTCTTTACAAACTCAGAATAGGTGTCAATATTCTCATTATCGTTACCTTGTCCTTCCAACCAATCAACACCCCCTTTACAATCCGCAATATATCCGTCAAGGCTCATCGCAATAAATAAACTAATTTTTCTCATGCTTCTTTATCTCCTCAAATTCTATTGTCACTGTCCGGCCGCCTTATTTTTGCTGCATGCTTCCTCCACATAAATACAGACCTTTTGAGATTCAAAAATTAAGGACAGAGGAGCGAGATAACCGCCCTTCTATTATCCCATAAAATCTGCCAATGTAATTCCATCAAAATATTCGTTTGTAAGTTTGTAAAACTCTGACCACATCGGCAATGTTTTACAAATTTGGACACGCTCACATGTATTTGTATCACTGCTGAGACATGCCACCGGTGCAAGTTCCCCCTCCGTAAGACGCAGAATATCCCCTACACGGCATTTATCCGGCTCAGCCGTCAAGCGATAACCGCCGCCTTTTCCCTGAAGTCCTTCAATCAGCTTATTTTTCGTCAAAACAGGAAGAATACGTTCCAAATATTTCAAAGAAATATTTTGCCTTTCCGCTACCTCTTTCATGGGAACATATCCCTTTCCATAATTCTCAGCCAAGTCAATCATCACCCGAAGCGCATATCTTCCTTTTGTTGAAATCATCATATCGGCTGCCTCCCATAAACAATTATATTCATTATCCTTAAAAAGCCGCTGCCCGCGAAGGAAAAATAGCCATACATACCCACAGGGCACATAACATGGCTATTTTCCTAAGCACTTTGTAAGTGCTTTGCCCGCGGAAATAACAAACAGCAGCGCTTTCTTTTACTCCGCAAACAGCGGTGTAGACAAATATCTGTCTCCGGTATCGGGTAAAAGTACCACGATTGTTTTTCCTTCATTTTCAGGCCGCTTTGCAAGCTCAATTGCAGCGAAAACCGCCGCACCGGAAGAAATGCCTACGAGAACGCCTTCACTCTTACCAATCAGCTTTCCCGTTGCAAACGCATCCTCGTTGGAAATGGAAATAATCTCATCGTAAATATCCGTATTCAGTATATCGGGAACAAATCCTGCGCCAATACCCTGAATTTTGTGAGCTCCGGCCACCCCAGTAGAAAGCACGGCTGAATCAGCGGGCTCTACGGCAACTATCTTGACGGCAGGATTCTTTGATTTCAGGTACTCGCCGACACCGGTTACGGTACCGCCGGTCCCTACACCGGCAACAAAGATATCCACTTCGCCGTCCGTGTCCTCATAAATCTCGAGACCCGTACTCTCTCTATGCACCTGTGGATTGGCCGGATTAACAAACTGTCCCGGAATAAAACTATCAGGAATCTCCTGCGCAAGTTCTTCGGCCTTGGCAATGGCGCCTTTCATGCCTTTCGCACCCTCTGTAAGCACTAATTCCGCACCGTAGGCTTTCATTATCTGACGGCGTTCCACGGACATAGTCTCGGGCATTACAATAATAATCCTGTAACCTCTCACAGCGGCAACGGCCGCCAAACCAATGCCGGTGTTACCAGAAGTAGGTTCGATAATGACAGAGCCAGGTCCCAATTTACCTGTTCTCTCAGCTTCGTCAATCATCGCCTTTGCCACACGGTCTTTCACAGAACCTGCCGGGTTAAAATATTCCAGTTTGGCAAGAATCCTTGCTTTTAAATGATACGCTTTCTCAATATGCGTCAGTTCCAAAAGGGGTGTTTTGCCAATCAGCTGATCGGCAGATGTATAAATATTTGACATGAATTTACCTCCCATTTATTTTACTGCATCGAAACCATTTTGCAGGTCACCGATGATATCGTCAATATGCTCTGTTCCAATGGATAGCCGAATGGTATTCGGCTTAATTCCCTGTTCTTCCAACTCTTCTTCCGTGAGTTGGCTGTGGGTAGTCGTCGCCGGGTGGATAACCAGGCTCTTTGCATCCGCAACATTTGCCAGCAGAGAGAAAATTTTAAGGTTATCAATAAATTTATGCGCTTCTTTGACACCACCTTTAATTTCAAAAGTAAAGATGGAACCGCCGCCATTAGGAAAATACTGTTGGTACAACGCATTATCTGGATGAGCGGGTAAAGACGGATGATTGACTTTCTCAACCTGCGGATGAGCCTCCAGGAATTCCACAACCTTTTTCGTATTTTCCGCATGACGTTCCAACCGCAGGGAAAGCGTTTCTATTCCCTGTAGAAGCAAAAATGCCGCAAAAGGAGAAATCGTCGCGCCAGTGTCGCGAAGTAACACCGCGCGAATATATGTCACAAATGCTGCTGCCCCAACCGCTTTTACGAACGATATGCCGTGATAACTAGGGTTGGGATCGGCAATCGCCGGATATTTGCCGGAAGCAGCCCAGTCAAATTTGCCAGAATCAACGATTACACCGCCGAGCGTTGTGCCGTGGCCGCCAAGAAATTTAGTCGCAGAATGTACTACAATATCTGCGCCATGCTCAATAGGACGAATCAAATACGGCGTACCGAACGTATTATCTACGATCAAAGGCAGACCATGCTTATGCGCAAGTTCCGCTAAAGCATCAATATCGGGGATATCGCTGTTAGGGTTGCCAAGCGTTTCAATATAGATCGCCCTGGTGTTATCTTCAATCGCATTTTCGACCTCGGCAAGATCATGTATATTTACAAAACTCGCCGTAATGCCAAATGCCGGAAGCGTATGGGCCAACAGATTGTAACTGCCTCCATAAATGGTTTTCTGGGCAACAAAGTGCCCGCCATTCTGCCCAAGCGCCTGCAGCGTATATGTGATTGCCGCTGCGCCGGATGCAAGAGCAAGGGCGGCTACACCGCCTTCCAGAGCAGCTACTCGCTGTTCCAGAACATCCTGCGTGGAGTTCGTCAACCTGCCGTAAATGTTTCCGGCATCAGCAAGGCCAAAGCGGGCGGCTGCATGCGCAGAATCATGGAACACATAAGAAGTGGTCGCATAAATGGGAACTGCACGGGCGTCACTTGCAGGATCTGGATTTTCCTGCCCCACATGGAGCTGTAAGGTTTCAAACTTATAATTAGACATAATGCATTCTCCTTTCATTTTGAACATGAGTACTAATGTTCTCTGTTTCGTAAGCGTTTTCTACTTTCTCTTTTTATTACCTACCTTTTTGGTTGGTATTATTATAAGACGCTTTCCTTATATTGTCAATAGGCAAGACAAAATATCCAAAGCTGAAAATGCTCCATGAATTAACCATCAGATTAGATACGGCTGTTTCTGAATCATTAGATTTTCCTGAAATGAATGAAACTATTTTTGAAGATGAATAAAAACTTTCGCTTACAAAGGGGATGTCTTCGCGCGACATCCCCATTTTTACTATTTCCTTATTTACATAAACTTTAAGAATGATACTACCTCGCTTTCAAAAAAGTTTCCACCCTCGCTTTTACATTTTCCCGCAAATTCTCATAATAAAATTCATAATCATGTGAGTGCAAACTTTCCGGTCCAAATAATGCGGCGGGCGCATATTCCACATTTTTTGCCGTGCAGATGACAACTCCCCGCTCCATATCTAACTGCGCGTCTGCTATTCCTTTTACAATCTCATACGTTCCTGTATTTTCATCTAAAATACGGCTTCCCAGATTTTCCTCAAATCCCGCATAAGTATCGTCCAATTTCCAGTTAATAGGATTGATACTAATGGCATTTGGCTCGACAACCAGATTCTTCTGCCCTTTATTTCCTTTTCCTTCTGTGTTCCAGGAAACAATAACGCCAGTATCATCCGCTCCCCTGGCAAATTTCAGATATGGATGATCTTCCAACCAATCTCTGGTAATAGAATAACCGATGGGATATGCTGCAACCATACGCTCATAATATTCTGGATGAGCCTGCATATACTCTCCAAGAACAATCTTTGTCATAATGGAACCCTGAGAATGGCCGGCAAGAATAAACGGTCTACCATCATTATAATTTTCAAAGTAGTAATCCAGTGCGGCATAAACATCCGTGCGCTGTTCCTGTTTCTGAAACTCCTCCAATTCTTCATGGCTTACGCCGGCAACCTGATAGATATTGCTCTGCCGGTAAAATGGTGCAAACACATTGGTGGACTCCTCATAGACCGTCCCTTGGTTTTCATACACTTGTCTTGCAGCAACCTGCATTTCCTCATTGTCTATGTCGCAGATTGGCTTCGCATCCTCCGTCTCATCCACATAACATGTAGGATAAAGATAGAAGGTATCTACTTCATGGGTAATTTCCGGGATTTTCAACCAATTCTCCTCTTTCGCATAATCCGAAGGTGTCCCTGCCAAATCAGCTATTGTAAAAGTGTCTGCATCTTGGTTATCGGCGCTTTGAGAAACATCCGCATCTTCCTGGCTGCCAACGCTTTTCTGCGTGTCTCTCTCTTCCTGTTTGCCGGTATCTTGCGGCTGATTTCCACTGCTGCCGCACGCCGCCGCAGCACACAGCAAAAAACAGGCTGCTATGGCATACATCCAGTTACATAATTTCATTCTCTGCATTTTATTTTTTTTCATAAATCTGTTTCCTCCTTCAAGGAAACACTATATCATTTCTGAAATTTGAACTCCACATGATGGGATGTTTTGCTGTTTATCCGGGACAGAAAAATACTATTTTGACAAGAAATCTTTTATGTCGCTGCCACCAACGTTATAATGAAGAAGCAGCAGCGCCAATCCCATCATAATTAAAATCAATGCACTCTGTAATGTACGCTGATGCTCAAGCGCCTATAAATGTTCCTGATTCTATTTTCGGTCTTCATCCAACAACTTTTCAAACTCTTTACGGCAAATAGGATGTGAATAATGGTAGCCCTGTAGCAGCGTGGCATTCATCTCTCCCACGATAGCTGCCACTTTACTGTCCTCCACGCCTTCTATAATAGAATTATATCCTAATCGCCTGCACATTTCTAACAAACTGTCAACAATCACATAATCTATGTCGTGTCCCGGCTGGGCAAGTTCCCTGATAAAAGAATGCTCCACTTTAATATAATCCACAGGGAGCCATTTTAACATCTCCATGGAAGCGTACGCCGTCCCAAAATCATCCAATGCTATTTTGAAGCCCTGCTCCCGCAGCCTGCCAAACATGGCCGCAAGCTCTTTGGGTGCTTCTACCTGGCAGCTTTCCGTAAGCTCTATTATAATATAGTTCGGGTCCGCCCCATACTTTTGGGCACAGGAAATCGCTCTTTCCTCAAAGGTATCGTCTAAAAACTGTTGATAAGATACATTAAAACTTACCTGTAACTCTCCATATGTATCGCGCCATGCGGCCTGCTGTCTGATTGCCTGTTCCATAACCCAGAAACCTACTTCATGGATATCGCCGTAATCCTCTAAAACCTTAATAAACTCCATCGGATAGGAATCTTTAATCCTTTCCCCTTTCCAGCGGAGAAGGCATTCACAACCTGCAATGGCGCCAGAAACCGGATTGATGAACGGCTGGAAAAATAATTCAAACCCATTAAAGTTATTTCTAATACACTGCTTTAAATCTTCCCTCAGAACCAGTCCTCTCTCATGTATTCTGGCAATCTCCTCTGAAAAAAATACCATGTTTCCTCTCTGGTTATTCTTGGCATACTCCAGCGAGTGCTCCAATTTGTTAATAAGAACTTCCCTGGCATCCGCATCCTGAGGGAAAAACGCTCCGCCCGCCGATATGGAAATTCCGACCTTCCGCCCGTCTTCCAGTTTCACGTTATCCGTTTTTTGGCATATTTCCTCATAAAAATCAGTCACTTCCTGCAAATCCGACGCAAAAGCAATCACAAGGAATTCATCCCCGCCAAATCGCAGCGCCTTCCATCCTGGTTTGCATAAATCGCTTATCTCCCGCGAAAATTTGATTAAAATATCATCCCCGGTGTTATAACCGTAATTACTTATAATTTTCCGAAATCCGTCCAGACCAATCAACAAAGCTATTCCAGACTGCGAAGCAAAGTCGAAATAGTGCATTTCCTGCGTTGTCAAAAGCCCAGTCAAAGAATCGTATTTGCTCTGTCCGTCTATCCTTGTCATAAGACCCGCAAAAATGATGGGATTTCCTTTGGCATCCCAGATGACGCTGCCTTTACATTCCACCCACACATATCTGCCCGCCGCATTCCGTGCCCTGTATTGACAGTCGTGGTATTTCTTTTCGCCCGAAAACACACCTGAAATATCCTCCGTATAAACTTTCAGATCATCTGGATGTACATGCTGTCCCCATACATTCGCTGCATCCTCAAGGTACTCCCCTGATAACCCGAAATAATCCACGGCAGCCTTAGACCAGCGGGAAACATTCGTCTTCATATCGCACACATAGATGTAAACATTATCAGATGCCGATGCAAACGCTTCAAATAATTCATTATTAAAAATATCGCTCACACTATCACCTTCCAGACTTTCCTAATCCAGCCTTATAACCTGGTTTTTTCCGGCTGCCTTTGCCATATAAAGAGCCTTGTCTACCCTGGTATAAAGCGCGTCGGCAGTTTCATCCTTTGCCTGCGTAACTCCAATACTGACTGTTTGGCAGCCGGCAGTTTCATATGATAACGACGAAAACTCCAGACGTATTTTCTCTGCTAGAACTACTGCCGTATCCGCATTACTATCCGACAGCAGTACCATAAATTCCTCGCCGCCCCAACGGCCAAGGAAACAGGAGTGTACCTCTGTCGCCGCATTCCTGAGGACATCAGACAAAGCCTGGATAACATGGTCCCCTTCTTTGTGCCCATAAATATCATTAACCTTTTTAAAATTATCAATATCCAGCATAATCAGGGAAATACCGTTGCCGGTTTCCTGGTTTTTACGTTTATCCAAAGCGCTGCGAATCCTTCTCTCAATCTCCGCTCGGTTATAAAGCCTCGTCAATCCATCCGTAACAGAGCTTAAAGCAAGCTTCATATTCATTTCCTCTAACTCTGCCGTGGATGCCTCAATAAAGGAAACAAAACGTCTAATAATAGGTATCTTTTCGTTATTGTCAATCTGCACCCCGGAAATATTTGCTTTTCTGCCGCCCTTCGGCATATCTCCTTCCCGCATAGCGACAATCACCAGGGTCACATTGAAGTTGAGCATATCGCCCTTTATGCGCAAAAATTCACCGTGCGTATAAAAACCCATTGTAGGCGCAACACTGTTAAACAAAACCGTTTCGTCACTGATATTTTCGTCTCCCCAGAACGCCCTTCTGGCAGCACAGGAAAAAGCCTGTATAACCTCCGGGCAAAAGTCCGCAATCTTCTGCCCGTCCTCCCTGATACTGGCAAGGATTGTCTCCGGGTCGCCATAGGCCAGCCTGACAAACGCATCTTCCTGTATATCAGAAGACATCACAAGGGAATCGTCATCATTAGCTGCCAGAGGGCACCGCAGAATATCAATGCCTTCATGTTCTAAAAAAAGCGGAAATTCCAGCGTATTGGAGAAAAAGCGGTCATTTCTGTCAATATTTAAAAATCTCCGGTATACGTCCAGTGCGGGTTTGCCGTCCAACTCATAAAGGATCTCCCTATCTGCCTTTGTAACCCTGAACCTTCTCTTTAACGGCTTCCACCCCGAGATAAATGTGCTGTATGTATGGAAGTCTGTTCCACCTAACAACAGAAAAACGATACCACGCCCTAAAAAACCATTTCCTTTGGAAAACACGGCCGCCGTATCATCATCCATATCGGGATTGAATGCGCCGCCGCCAAACACCTGTATATCCTCCCGCAAACTGCTCATCTCATTACAAAACTCCATCATGGACATATCCATGATTGTGGCATACATTTCAACGGCCTGAACCCATGGATTTTCATCACAGCATTTTTTCAGTTCCAATACATCCTGGACCGCATTTTCTTCCAAAAAAGGAAACTGCAGAATCCTCGCCTGGGTAGTCTCATATTCAAAAATGGTGCAGGTTAGAATAATTTTGACATCTGACAGTACCCCGTTCATGATATTGGCGTTCGTTGTGCATCCCAAATACAGCGCATCCGGCATTTCATTATCCAGGCAATCGCAAATATGCTGGATATGTTCTAAATTCATATCCTCTGAGTATATTCTGAATATGGTAACATATGCCGAATGAGAAGCACGCCATTGCTTAATTTCCTTCAGATTATCAAGGAATCCCCCATCCTCTTTATAGAGGATTTGAAATTGTTTCATATCCTTCTCCTTCTTAGATTATTCACAACATTTCTCACAAAGATTATAATTTATTATACTTTATTTTCGTTATCTTGACAATCCTGAAGGATTTCTTGCGTTTACGATATTTATAGTACAAGAAAATAAAAACTTCTTAAAATCGGCACATCTATGGAATACTCAAAAAGAACGATTCTGATACCTGCCTTCCAGAATCGTTCTTTTGGGATTTTCCAACATTACTTTTTAATTTTCTGTTTCTTGCCATTAAGTCCTTTTTTCTGAAGTAATTTTTTATAAGACTTCAAGCAGGATGACGGCACTTTAACTGTGGTCTTCTGGTTAATCCTTGCAAATGCCTTATTCCCTACATTTTTCCCAACCAGTTTCTTTGTCTTTATTGTTACTGTTTTAAGTTTTTTACATCCGCAAAATGCTTGCTTTCCTATTTTTTTCACCTTTGCCGGTATTGTAACTGTTTTAAGCGAAGTACAGTTAAGGAATGCATTATCTCCAATTGAAACCACATTGTTTCCTATCGTCAGGGTTTTTAATTTGCCACATCCACTAAACGAATTTTTTCCGATAGATGTTACATTACTTCCAATTTTGACTTTTGCTAATTTTTTGTTATTTTTAAAGGCATTTGCCGCAATACTTGTCACCTTATAGGAAATGCCATTAATTTTTACTGTGGATGGAATAGAGATATTCGCATTCTTATTGTTCAAAGGTTTTGCATATTCTACCGTTCCGCCTTTCGTTTTTGCATTGACAACCTTATAAACTGCACCTGTTTTTTTATCCGTCAATTTTTGTCCTTTTTTGGGAATCTTTATTTGCTTGGCTATGAGCGTATTTTCCTTTCTCTTATACCCGCAAACAGAACACTCCTCATGCTTTAAACCCGATTCAATGGTTGTAGCATTTTTGTCAATGATCCATTTAAACTCATGGGTAGATAATTCTGACTTTTCTCCGCACTTACACTCTTTCCAATGACTCTTGCCATCTGCTTTCCATTCGCTGCCATATTGATGTGCATCTTCCGTGACGAGCGGTGTTTCGTATGTTCCATTTTTATCTGTGTCAACTTTTACACCTATTGTATTCTTATCAATCTCATATATAAATACATCACCATAATCGGTACTGAACGTTGTATTTGCATTGAAATCTTCTCCCTCAGCAGATATTTTAACATTTCTTAGATTGGACGCTGAAAGCGTATATCCATTTTTTACTTTTGTATAAACAAGATTATCTACATCTGTTCCGGACACACCAACAGCGTACCAGTCCGTTACACAATCAGCGTCTTCTGTAACCATTGTAATATCATAATCAGCGTCAGAGCCCTTTAACGTAATTGAACCGCTGGGCTTAAACAATGTATAGGTGGAATTTGTGACATCCGCATAATAATCCACTGTTTCATAGTCCATTTTCAAATTATAATCAGATGGTTTCAGATAAGATAATGTATAGGAAGAAGTAGGATTCCATAAAGCATATAATTCGTCATTTTCTGTCATATATATACTGTCATCCATATCCAAATCATACCTTACTATTTCATCCGAAAAATCCCCTACATAATCAGCGTTTGGATTTCCACTATTTTTTACCTTTTCCACCGATGATACGTTCTGGCTTTCGTTATCAATCTCCAAACCTGCAATATAATGTCCAGCATCAAGTTCGGACATTAAATCAACTTCTTCTTTCAGGGATTCATAGCGCATAATATTACGGATGCCGCCATCATTCGTTGATGTTCCGGTTTCAGCATTCCAATAGCAGCTCTGCACCCTTCCATTAGAATATGTCTTATTCCAATAAGGCACTATCCAGCTGCTGTCTGAAGATTTAAAATACAGACATGCATCATTATTGATATTGTTTCCACTTAAATAGTTTGGGTCTGCTATCAATACTTTTCTGTCATAAGTCTTTCCTGTTACATTGGAATAATAATTGCATGTTTCCAAACCATAAACCAAAACTGCATGGTAGCCGCTGCTGATTGAACCGTTATTCATATTTTTATTCACAATTTTATATGACAGTTTCACAAGATAGTTCGAGTTTTCAGCAACATCACTGAGTTTTGAAATAAACTCCTTCTGTGTATAATTTCCCCTTAAAAATGGCGTTTGCCTTATAGACTGGCACATTTCGCTATTTGATTGTAACTCCTGGATAAAATTAATAACCGAGGTCATATTTGATGTATTTGTATTTTGGTTCACTACATCATGACCGCCATACCGTGACAGTTTTAAATTTCCCTGAGATGCCATGATTTCTGAGATAGTCATTCCAAAACATGAGCCTTGAAAACCTGATGCATTATCGTTCGCTATATTCCATTTCAATTCAACAATATCCGAATTGCTGAGATTAAAATCCTTTTTCATTTTATTCATGACATCATTATTCACATTATAATTTGAAAAATATCGGCTGGTGTTATCAAATTTCCAGTTATTTTTTCCCCATACAAATGACTTTCCTGCTCTTTCCCAATGCGCATACAACGTGTGGGAGACCTCAGATGACATAATAGTATTATCTGTAACCTTATCACCAGACTCTGTATACCAGCCCAAAAAATTATATCCTTCTCTCACCGGGACAGGAAGTTTATAATATTTGTCATTATAAATTACCGGCCTTTTCTGAGGTGACACTGTACCGCCGTCTGCATTGAAACTGCAATAAATAGTTTGTTTATATTTATCTTCAGCATACTCTTGGGCATAAGAACCTTCTTCGGCATATATTACGTTCAATGGAGTGTTTAAAAAAGTAGATGTTTGATGTTTAAAATTTATGACAACAGACTTTAAACTTGCAGGGAGTACAATTGCATTCAGGCTACTACAAGAGCTAAATACGTTATTCCCAAGTTCCTGTACCCCCTCCGGAACTATTACATAATTTAGTTTACTACATGATTTAAATGCACATGCACCAATCTCTTGGACACTTTCTGGAATTATAACATGCTCTAAATATCCTTGTTCGCTAAATGCATATGCACCAATGCTTGTTACGTCATCCGGAATCTCATACTCCCTTGCTGTCAAGCTCTGTGGATAATAAACAAGTTCACTCCCATCTTTTGAATACAATACTTTATCAACGATTTTATATTTATGGCTTGTGTCAGAAATCTGTATATCTATTAAGTTTTCACAGCCAGAAAATGAACTGAAATGCTCCCAGCCATCCGGTAACAGTACGGACTGCAGGTTTGTGCAACCAGAAAAAATCCCACCTCCAACACTTATACATCCTTTTTCAACAGTCACATTTAGCAGAGAAGTGCAATCCTCAAACACATAGCTCGAAATAGAACAATTTGAACCAATTATAGCATGTTCCAATCCAGTACATTTATAAAAAGCTTGTGAACCTAAATCACAATTACCAGGAATATCAACTTGTTTTAAGTTAATACAAGCCTGGAAACATAAAGTTCCAATACTTCTTAGCTTCGATGGAAAGCTGATTTCTGTAACATCTTCGCAATATTCGAATGCGCTATCTCCGATACTCTCCAACTGATATGGCAAATGCAATTCCTTAATTCCTGCACCTGAAAATGCAGATCTGCCAATTGTCTTTAAATTATCAGGAAATCTGACTGTTTTCAGATTTCTGCAACTATAAAATGATTCACTGCCAATTGTCTTTAGATTATTGGGGAATCTGACTGTTTTCAGGTTTCTGCAACCAGAAAATGCACTATCCCCAATATCAGTTACTGTATCTGCAATCTCAACAGACTCCAGATTCCCACATCCTGCACTTAAAATTAAGTTTCTATCAAATGTAGCAAAAAAAGCTTGATTTCCTATATAAGTTACCCCATCTTCTATCTTTACTTTCTTAATATCTAACGCATATTTCTCACGAAACCATGGATGAGGATCTTCTCTACTATACCTATAATAATCATACATTGGTCCTTCACCATAAATACGCATCGTCTCTGTTAATGGATTATACTCATAATTTACATTTTCTCCACACTTACCACTGATAAATTCATTCGCCTCTGATGCATATTCTGTATTTTGCTGAAAATTATTTTCTTCCTGTGCATGAACTTCCATTTGGGGCAAATTAGAACATAGCAGCACTGCTGTCATTCCCAAGCATAATAATTTCCTAACTCTCATAACATTCACCTTTTCACATTTTTATAGCAACTCAAATTTATATTTTTCTGCCAAATTGTATTATGATTACTCCTTACTCAGATTTTAATCTATACATGGTTCGTCCCATCAAAAAATGTAGGCACTTTCTTTGGGTCTATATATCCTGTCTTTCCACCTTTGTTTTTTACTTTCAAATATATTTTCTTCCCATTTGTCGTATATAGACCACAGGGATAAATAGATTCTTTCTTTTTCACGGTAAAAGCTTTCTTTATTCCTCCTGGTTTCGTATAAACGGTAATATTTTTCTTAGGGCGGAAAGGATCTTCTATATCCATAAGATTATATGACTTCGTGGACGCTTTAAAAAATTTTCCATTTTTCAGTTTCAGCCTCATTTTTATATGCGCATAATCAAAATTCTGCACTTCTACGCAAAGCCTCGCATAAATCTCATCTTTTCCATTTATGGTAAGATAAGAATCATCCTTCATCCCATGTAGCATAAATATATTTGTAAAGTTTCCTCTAAACAACGCTGCAATATCCTGTTTGCGCTTTGCCTTTCCATTGTTATACTGGTAATAATAAATATGCTCCATATTGGCACACCAAAATCCACCATCTGTTCCATCATTGACATCTCCTTCTATAATCAAAAGCTCCATTTGTTTATCCTTCTTATTCACATCAGTTACCATAACTTTTACTGGAGCAGCGTCAGAATATCGGCCTTTCCACGATTTACGGTACACATTTTTCCCATTCACTGTCACTGTTGTTTTTAAATCATATGTAAAAGCATATTCGTTCTTATGCTTCTTTTTGGAAACGCTCAGCTTAACAGTTTCTTTCTTCCCTTTCTTGTCAAGATTAAAATAATATGTTTTTTCCTCTTTTAATGTCTGACATATGTTTTTTGCGGCAGCATTGCTTTTTGCCGGAAAAAATACCATAACTGCTATCAGCGCAATAACAATTAAATTTAATAATTTACGCATTATTCTCTCCTTCACTATTATCTTAAAATAATTCCCATTCCTAGCGACCAATTTATTGTTTCTGCTTCGTTTATGTAAAATGGCTCCTCTCCTTTGACCAACCGGAATAATACTTTTTCCCTTTCACAACCTTATATGTACGAATCCGCACATAATATTTCTTCTTTGCTTTTAACTTACTTATTGTTTTCGATGTCATAGTATTTTTCCTGACTAGCACAGCCTTTGTATTCTTTTTTTTAAATTTCTTGTCAGTAGAATAGGCAATCT
This sequence comes from uncultured Lachnospiraceae bacterium, assembly GCA_910589635.1. Taxonomy (GTDB): domain Bacteria; phylum Bacillota; class Clostridia; order Lachnospirales; family Lachnospiraceae; genus Petralouisia. The sequence goes on from CAJUTD010000027.1 coordinate 17,055, forward strand.
CATAACCCGTAACCTGTTTCTTTTGTTTCTTCCATATAACTGTAAAGCCCTTTTTCTTAGGTATTACTTTGGATATGGAAGTACCTTTAGGAAGTATGTTAAAAGTCCTCTTAACTGTACCACTGTAATTTCCCTTGAACGTGATAGCCACCGTATATTGATTTACATTTTTCGTTGATTTGGGATAAACTACTGCAAAATCTGTTTTGTTGTTTAACCGCTTACCCTGGATGTCTAGAATAATCACTCCAGGCTTCTTGGCCTTATTATTATAGACAAAGCTTGTCTTAGACAGCTTAATGGATTGGGGCGCGTAGATTGTGGTTGTGGTTTTATCTCCGCATCTGGTGCAAATTTTAGTGATGGAACCATTTCTTCCTACAACAGCTTTGGTGACAATATTGCTAAAAGCATGGGAACAGGCAGGAGTTTCACTAGAATCTACATACGAGTATTTGATGTTATTTTCTTTGGCATATATTTCCGCATAACTGCCTTTACAGACCTTTAAAACCAAATCTTTATTACATCCGAAAAAAATTTTCTGTCCTATGTTTCTAACACTTTTCGGAATACTTACTTTTTGTAAGTTTTCACAACACCAAAATGCTCCATATTCTATCGTTTTCAAACCTTTCGGAAGTTGTATCTCACTCAGCCTTGTACAATCACTAAATGCTTCCTCTCCAATTCTGTTAAGATTTTCAGCAAACTTTATACTCTGTAAACTTTCACAGTACGAAAAAGCATTATTTCCTATCTCTGTCAATCCTGCCGACAATTCCACTTCCCGCAAATTTTCACAATCCGAAAAAGCGCCCTCCCCTATTATCGTTACTTTTTCGGGCAGTTCTATCTTGCTTAGGCTGTCACAGTTGGAAAAAGCATACTCTCCTATCTCTGTCAGTTCAGCTGGCAATTCCACTTTGCTTAGCTGCCAGCAGTCCCGGAACGCATTGCTGCCAATCTCTGTTATCCCTGCTGGAAATATTATGCTCTCTAATTTGCTGCTCCCCTGAAATACATACGCCCTAACATAAGTTACTCGCTTTCCTCCTATTTCTGACGGTATCACGACATCCACGTCATCTCCCGAATATTCAGTAATTGTCACTGTCCCGTCTTCCTCTTCCTCATAGTCAAAACCTTCCACACCATTTATATCCACATAGGCAATATTATTTTCCTGCGCATACTGCTCCGCAACACTGTTGTTTACCACTTTTAAAATCAGATTGCTGCTACAGCCATAAAACGTCTCGCTCCCGATACTTGTCACTCCGGCGGGAATGCTTATGCTCGCTAGGCTGCTACAGCCATAAAACGCATAGTCCCCGATACTTACCAAATTTTCTGGAATATTTATGTTTGCCAGGCTTCCACATCCGTAAAATGCCACGTCTCCTATGTATGTTAAACTTTCCGGCAGATTTATACTTTTCAGTTCTTTGCAGCCTAAAAATGCACCACCTGCAATAATTTCCACACCCTTCAAAATACTTATACTACCACTGCATGTCCGTCCGTCAATCAATATTCGATTGACCGTCACACATGGATTTTTTTCTCTTTCATTTTCCAGCCACTTTGTTCCTATAAATGCTTCGCTCCCTATACTCTTCACGCTGCTTGGAATGCTTATGCCCGTCAGATTGTCACAACCGTTAAACGCTCTGTCCCCGATACTTTCTGTTCCTTCTGGAATTTCTATGTCTACCAGGCTTTTACAATCTACAAATGAAGCCTCCCCAATGTTTGTCACACTTGAAGGAATGCTTACACTGGTCAGACGCCCCCCGCACCCATGAAATGCTGAGTCTGCGATGCTCTTCACTCCTTGCGGAATATCTACGGCTCCGCTGCATGTCTTCCCATCAATCAATATTTGACCGCCAATCACGCACGGATTTTTCTCCCTTTCACTTTCCAGCCACTTTGTTCCTGAAAATGCGTCGCCACCAATGCTTTTCACACCATCCGGAATACTTATGCTTGCCAGATTTTGGCATCCGTAAAACGCGCCGGCTCCGATACAGGTTATATTCTCCGGGATACTTATATCTATCAGGTTATTACAATTTTGGAATGCCCAAATCCCAATGTCCGTTATGCTATCCGGCATTGCTACACTTTTTAAATTATACTTATCGTGAAATGCCCTATTTCCTATGCGCGTTACATTCTCTCCACTTATCTCTGCCGGAATCACTATATCCGTATCACTTCCTATATACCCAGTAATTTCCAGTGTTCCGTCCGATAACCGATTATATTCGTACTCTTCCACTGCCGCATTGCTTTTTAGCGGAAAAAATACCATAACGGCTAGAAATACGATTCCCAGTAAATTTAATGCTTTACTCATTTATTTCACTCCTTTTTTTTATTTTGTGATTACATACTTTGTATTTCTAAAGTAACCAGGTTTGCAAAAACCATATAACAACTCCCCAAGAAAACGCATACAGCGCCATTAGTATAAATATTTTTCTGGCTGACGCAAAAGTCTTATTTCTCAATGATAAAATAAGTTCCTCCGCTCTTTCTTCATCAAAACTATTTTGTATCATTTTCGTATCTTTAACATAGGAATACATGGTCCCCAGAAAAAACACGATAATGAACAAAACCCCAACTCCAGCTACAATAGCTATCATATTGGATACCAACCAGTTCAAAATAGAACATGTAAATATACCCAATGCTAAAATTGACATTCCTAAAATAGATAAAGTAAAATTAGGTCTACGCATAAATTTCCTCCATATGTTAAATAAAAAGTTAATAGACGCCTTATTGCTTTTTCGGATTACAATTGTTTAATTTTTATGCAGCTCTTAAATGCATTTCCCATCAAAGTAGTGGAAAGAGAGACATGAAACACATAATCACCATTGCCTTCAGGAACTAATACCTCATCCACCCTTCCTATATTGGGGTCGTTCGCATGTACTAAAAGAGTATGCCGTTTTTCATCAAGGGATATCTTTTTAACTTCACCACCATGTATAACCCCATAATCCTGACCGTCAATTTGAATATACCAATCTGTGTAATTATTCAGTAACGTCTTTTTCCTAATAACCGTAATTTCTCTTCCTACTGTCATTGCTTCCTCCTCTAATTTAACTTCTCAAAATAAATTGTGATTAATATCAAAAAGCGTACTTTTTGATAATTGCCCCTTTCACATTATCCGCATTATTTTTTACAAAGATTGAAGGACAACTCACAAAAAAGTTAAAGATTCGCTGTTAAAACATACAAAATTCGAGAAATTTATTGCTTTTCCACACAGCTTATAGTAAAATATTCCATAAGAAAAGAACTATCAAAAAGTACACCTTTTGATAGTTCTTTTCACGTTTCCCTTCCATTGCGGTACTCCCTCAACCGCCGGTAAAACGTAGCCTGGCTCATATTGCATTCCTTTATTGCCTCATTAAATGTTATCTGCCTGTTTTCCCATTTTTTAATAATCTCATCAAAATTGCCCGGTATCGGAGTTACTGGTCTTCCAAACCGGATGCCACGTTTTTTCGCAGCGGCAATCCCCTGTTCCTGGCGCTTCCTAATATTTTCCCGTTCGTTTTCCGCAACAAAAGACAATATCTGCAACACTAAATCTGCAATAAATGTCCCCATAAGGTCTTTTCCATTCCTTGTATCCAAAAGCGGCATGTCAAGCACACAGATATCAATGCCGGTTTCTTTCGTAAGCATACGCCATTGGTTTTGTATTTCTGCATAATTGCGCCCCAAACGGTCAATGCTCATAATGTAGAGCAAATCCCCCTTTTTCAGCAGCGATACCATCTTTTTATAATTCACTCTGTGAAAATCTTTACCCGACTGTTTATCCATAAAAATATTTCCCGCAGCGACTTTGGCCTGTTTCAGTGCCGCCATCTGGCGGTCTTCATTCTGCTCCATACTCGACACACGCACATATCCATATACTTTACCCATCTTTATCCTCCATAAAAAATGCTATTAAACTAAATTTTTGAAAAGGGGCTGTAACACTAATTTAAATCAAAACATACCGGCAGCCGAAAAAATCAGAAAAACTCACACATTTTTTTGAAGTACCAATAAACTTTTTTGCAAAAAAGAAGAGCACAGACAGGCAAAATACCTGTTCTGTACTCTTCCTTTTTGCTGCGTATCTCTTACCGCCTGCGCCCTGTGAACTCTTTACTTCCCACAGTAAATCTCAATCGCCTCAGCCGCAAATTCCGCCGTGCCTTCTCCAGCGGCAGCATTTATGTTGGTCGTAAACTCTCCACCACCGGCATACATCTTGCCAAGGCACATCAGAATGTCATTGGAACACTGATAAAAGTTTTCTGAAATATAATCCTGTAACTTTCTCACCTGTCCTTGGACTTCTGCTGAATCCGGCATGGCTTGGGCAGCTTTTAATTTGCCAAACTCTACAAAGAGCTGCATCAGTCCTTCTATTACAGCCTGTTCTTCTTCCTGGCTTCTGCCCTCGGCTTTCTGCTCAAATTCTTTGTAGGCGTCTGTCTGACCCCATTGTTCCTTCGCCTGTCTGGCGTATTCATCCATCTGTTTCGTGTCAAATACTGTAAAATCCATCGTCTTCACTCCTACCAATTTTATTCCACGGGCGAAATCAATCAAGTGCTCGAGATGTTCTTTCTTCATTGTGAGCAGCGTAATCTGTTGTTCTAATGCCTTACTTCTGTCAAAATCTGGCCTCGATAAAATTTCTTTGATTTCTTTTAGGGGAAATTCCAACTCCTTAAACAGCAAAATCTGTTGCAGCATTTCCAAAGCCGTATCGTCATACAGCCGGTAACCGGAAACCGTGTATTCTGTTGGTTTCAACAAGCCAATTTTGTCATAATATTGCAGGGTGCGTACGCTCACTCCTGACAATTTACTTACTTCTTTTACTGTCATCATGGTCTTTTCCTCCTTCCGTGTAAGGATATCATAAACTATTACGCAACGTAGGAGTCAAGGTATTTTTTTATAAATAATACCCCAGCGCCAAAACGCTGGGGCTTATCCGTTCTATATCGTCTGCCTATTTGAGTTTCACGGAAACTACCTTACTCCATTTGCCGGCAATCTTCTTGCCCTTGACCGTACGGTAAGCACATACCCTCACATAGTAAGTCTTGCCTTTTTTCAGCCCGGTCTTCGTATAGCTTGTGGTCTTCGCTTTCTTAATCGTGATCGTCTTGAAGCCGGATTTCTTTTTCAGGGAATACTGCACTTTATAGCCGCTTGCCCCAGTAACTTTCTTCCACTTGATGTTTAGCTTCGTCTTACCCTTTTTCTTCAAAGATATTTTTGCCGGTGCAGCCAGCGCGGTTTTCGCCGACGCTGTTTTCGAGAATACGGATTCCACTTTTTTGTTCCCGGATTTGGCATACACTTTTATTTTATAATAGTAGGTTTTATTGAATTTCAGCTTTCCGTCTTTGTAGGTTACAGTTTTGGGATTGGTAATCGTTTTAACCTTTTTGAATTTTCCTTTCTTGGAATCTGCACGGTAAATTTCGTAACCGCTGGCCCCGCTGACTTTCTTCCACTTCAAAGTTACAGCATTGTACACGGCCGTCTTCTTCGTAATAGAAGTCGCCCCCGGCTTCTTGGGTGTGCTTGCACCAGAAACATTCACGGTAAACTCGGCCTTGCAGCCCTGGTATGACACGATAATTTTCTGCGTTCCCGCTTTCTTTCCATTGAATCCGCTAATCGTGCAATCCTTGACATCCAGCGCATATTTGCCGCCTTTGTTGTCCACTGCCTGCAATTTCAGCCCTGTAAGATCCAACGTTTCCCCCAGCTTATAAGAAAGCTTCACCGGTTTGGCGGTAATCTCCAATTTTGCCAGGTAGAAAAGTTTGCTTGCTGCAGCTTCCAGACGATTGAGCGCAGCCATTACCTGAACCTTCGGCGCGTCCGCCTGATTTAACAGTGCTTCCGCCTGGGCAAGGCTGTCACAGAACTCTTTCCAGTCAGCATTGGAGGTCATGCCCTGTCCGGTTTTATTCTTCAAATCTGTGTAAACTTTATTCTGTTCCTTTAAATCCTCCTTGGGGTTGTAGGAAGCCCCTTTCACTTCCACCTGCGTAACCACTGATTTGTATTGATCCAGCAAATCGCGTTCTTCCACTACATCCAACACCGGCTCGCCGTCAATATCAAAATGTACCCGGCGGATGCTGGCGCTTCTGGTAGCGCTTCTTCCCCATTTAGCATGGTAAATATTGTACATGACGCCATCGTAATCCACGATATAAGCATTATGCCCGGGGCCATACTGCCCTGGTACAGACCAGGAAGTGAGAATCGGAGAATTCCGCTTTCTCCAGGAATCCGCATCCAGTAAATTGCTGTCCGCCGAGGCCGTCATCAGGCCGATACAATAAGTATGGTCGGTAGCCCCGCCTGAAAAAGTGAGATATATCTTTCCATCCCTCTGAATCGTAAAAGGCGCTTCCACGACAAAGGTATTGTTATTATCCCAGCCATAATCCGGCCTGCAGATTGCCGTGCGGTCACTGGTAAGCTGCCAGGGCCTTTCTTTATCCACCGTGGCAATATACAGCCAGGAACCAGTGTCAACCGGATGAAGCTGACGCTGCGCCCAGGCAACGTAGCCCTGTTCTCCCACCTGAAAATACGTCATATCCAGGGTGATTCCCTGTGTATTTGTATCATACAAGTTATTTCCATCCATATCCTGTACGCGGATGGGCGTCTCCCAGTCCGCTGTTATCATGGGATCTCCGCCCTCTTTTAACTGCATAACATGAGACTGCACGCCGCTCCAATTGGTTAGGCTGCCTGCAAAAAAGATATACAGCTTTCCTTCTATAACATGCAGCTCCGGCGCCCAAAGACATGTTTTAAATAACTGCGGAAATGAATTTCCATCTAACAGGAGTGTTTCTGAAGAATTTTTAATCCCCTCCAGCGTATCGCTCTGGCGGATATATATTCTGCCCTGCCCATTCTCATCCGTGGAAATAAAGTAAAATTTGCCATTGTATTTCACCATCTGAGGATCTGGGCGGGCATTAAATAATGCTTTGCTGTTGTTAAATGTCGGCTGTGTAACCGTGCCTGTAACCGGATAAGTGCCAGGCTTTGTGAAATCGACCTCTGATACGTCCCACTCCACGCTTTTAGAAGCTATGGAACCGTCATTGTAACGCGCTATTGCGCGGACTGCCTGCATATCCTCTGCGGAAGTTGCTTTCACCATTGCCGATACTTCCATCCCCGTGTTGGTAAGTTTCGATAATTTATTCCTAAGCTTCGTGCCTTTGGCATTTTCTAATGGCAGAAAATTGCCCGACTTGGCGCCGGCCAGCCCCAGCTCTGCCTTGCGCATTGACACTGCCGACACTTTCACTGGTTGCGAAACCTGCGCGGATGCGCTGATTTGAGACAAAATATTCTGATAAAAATTGCCCGCGCCGTCGTTCCAGGTTAGGCGGTAACTGTCTATGGCGGAATCATACTCGCAGACCGGTTCGCAGACTGCCAGATCCGTTTTTAAATCCACAAATCCCACTTCATCATAATCGACAAAGTCTTTCGTTGTATATAGCATAACGGAAGATGCCTTCGTTGCATCCTGTGCGCCTTTCTCCTCTGTGCGCACTGCCGCTACGCCATAATTGCCTTCTTTGGTATAGAACAAATATGGGTCTTTTAATCCCTTAGGTACAAGCTGTTCGTTATCCTTGCTCTCTGCGCGCATAAACAACACCCCATAATCGTCATGCAAGGCTGTAAATCCGTCTCTGCCATTCTCGCTGTAAGCAAGGAACATGCTACGCGCCAATTTATCCACACAATCCCCGGACGGCGTGCGCGTATAAGCGGCAACATACCCGGCGTCTGCGCCTAACAGCCAGCCGCGGAACAATTTCTGCTCGCTCTTGCTACCGTCAGAAAGCGTTGCTTTCAGCTGATACTCCTGCTTGCCATTAAAATCTGCGGCAATGCTGCCGTCGCTCTTTACTGCACTGCTGCCACTCCAGGAAATGGAAATCCCGGATATATTTGTCGGCAAAACTGTACCGTTGTCCAGGACATAGGGAATTTGCAGATTTTCTTTGGCAAACGCAAGCCTGCTGTCCGCCGGCACTACGGTAATCACAAACGTTTTGGTTTCTTTTGCATTCCCTAATTGCAGTAAAGCCGTCAGGGTAACCGTCTCTTGCTGTGCCGGCAAGGTAACCTGCCCGTCTTTGGAAATCACAGCCTCCTTGTCGGATGACCAGGTAATCGTCGCGCCATGGCTCTCACTTGGAAGCTCTAACTTTTTCGCCTCCATGACGATACCGTTTTCCATCTGGTCCTCTAAGGAGAGCTGGCCTACGATGGATGGCAGAAGAGATTCCTGCATTTCACTGCTGATGTATTCCGTATCAAAATACTGTTCCTGCACCTGGTTTGCCGTCATAGCTCCCTCGTAGACTTTCAGGTCACGGAACGAACCGCCGTATGTATTGTCTTCCACATAATTGGACCTGCCAATATAAGCCTGGATATCAGATTTGAAATCTGCCACTTTCTTTGTCTTAGAAGCCGTCCCTACCTGTACGCCATTGATATAACCGGTGATAGAATCTTCGGTAAGTACCGTGGTGTAATGCGCCCACTTATTCTTATACTGCGCCGTGTCCCCGGCAGTCACGCCGACTTCACTATTATACGGCGCATCGGAATTATCGGTATTAGTAAATACTGATTTAAAGCGGCTGTCCGGATTAATGGGGTTAAACAGCCAGTAGTTCAACGGCATTTTATTATCCTGGGGAGCGGTGCCAAAAAACAACGCTCCATAATTTCCCTTATCCGATGCATTTTTAATCCACACAGAAATCGTAAGCTTCTCTCTGCCAGTAAATAACTCGCCCGGCAGCGTCACATAAGGCGCGTCGGCTGCACTCGTTTTCTTGCCGCCGGAAAGAACCAAACCGTCATTGTAAGATACATTTCCGTGCTCTTCTCCGTGCCTGCCATTACCGGAAATGTCATTGGCATCCTCCTGCAATGGATATCTTGCCAGAAGGCTGCCGCCCTCCGGCCCGCCTGCCGCTGCCTGCGCATGTATGCCTGCTGTGGGTATCCCTGTAACTGCCAGAATCACCGCCAACAAACATGATGCCAGTCTGTTTGTCCGTCTTCTGCTTTTTTGCATAAATATCGCTCCCTTCCATTCTTGTTTTTGGGTATTACCCCAATACTTTGGGAATTTACCGTACCGGCCAATTCTGAAACACAAAGCCTTACAGCTTCATTGTCAACTGAATGCGCTTCTTCTTCAAATCCACGCTCATCACCTTAACTTCCACGATATCGCCCACACTGACTGCCTCTAATGGATGCTTAATATAGCGTTCCGTCATCTGGGAAACATGCACTAAGCCGTCCTGATGAACGCCTATATCTACAAAAGCGCCAAAATCAATGACATTGCGCACCGTGCCTTTCAATATCATACCTGGCGTTAAATCTTTCATCTCCAATACGTCCGTGCGCAGGATAGGCTTTGGCATCTCATCCCTGGGATCGCGCGCCGGCTTCTCCAATTCCTTGACAATATCCTGCAATGTCAGCTCGCCAACTTCCAGCTCAGCGGCAAGTTTTTTATAGTCTGAGATTTTCTTAGAAATCCCGGACAGTTTGCCGCCGCGGATATCTTCCGGCTCAAACCCCAGCCTTTCTAATAATTTCTTCGCCGCATCGTAGCTCTCAGGATGGACGCTGGTGCCGTCTAAGGGATTTTTGCCATCGCTGATACGCATGAATCCCGCGCACTGCTCGTACGCTTTCGGTCCCAATTTCGCCACCTTCAAAAGTTGTGCGCGTGTGAGGAATCTGCCGTTCTCCTCACGGTATGCAACAATATTTTTGGCAATGGCTTTGCTGATACCTGATATGTACTCCAACAAAGATGCAGAGGCCGTGTTCAAATCTACGCCCACCTTATTGACACAGTCTTCCACCACGCCGTTTAAGGCGCCGCTCAATTTTTTCTGGTTCATATCATGCTGATACTGCCCCACACCGATGGACTTGGGGTCAATCTTCACAAGCTCTGCCAACGGGTCTTGAAGCCTTCTGGCAATGGAAGCCGCGCTCCTCTGTCCTACGTCAAAATTGGGGAATTCCTCTGTGGCAAGTTTGCTTGCCGAATAGACGGAAGCTCCCGCCTCATTTACAATGATATACTGCACCGGTTTGGGGATTTCCTTTAACAAATCTACAATAATCATCTCCGATTCCCGGGATGCCGTGCCGTTTCCTACAGAAATCAGGGAAATATCGTATTTCTGAATTAACTTTTTGAGCACAGCCTTGGACTGTTCCACCTTATTCTGGGGAGCGGTCGGATAGATGACCGTGGTATCTAACACCTTACCCGTAGAATCCACAACCGCCAGCTTACACCCGGTACGAAACGCCGGATCCCAGCCAAGCACAACTTTTCCGGCAATCGGCGGCTGCATCAGAAGCTGCTCCAAATTCTTGCCAAATACCTTAATCGCACCATCCTCAGCGCGCTCTGTCAGCTCATTACGAATTTCACGCTCAATGGCTGGCGCAATCAGACGTTTATAACTGTCCTCTATCACTTCACGAAGAACCTCAGTAGTATGAGGGTTCTCCCGCACAATCGTTTTCTTTGCCAAATACTGCAAAATCTGCTCTGTGGGCGCCTCCACCTTGACAGTTAGCACTTTTTCCGCTTCTCCGCGGTTTAGTGCGAGAATTCGGTGCCCGGCGAGCTTTGCCAGACCCTCCTCAAATTCATAATACATTTCATAGACTGACTCCGCCTCGGGATCTTTTGCCACCGAAACAATCTTGCCCACGCGCATCGTGAGGTCGCGAATATATTTTCGGTAATCCGCCTCATCAGAGATTGCCTCCGCCAGAATATCCATTGCCCCGGCAATGGCGTCCTGTACGGTATTCACTTCCTTCTCCGGGTTCAAGAAGCTCTCCGCCTCCTGTTCCAATGGCTTGTCCGTCATTTGCAGCAGTATAATATTTGCCAAAGGCTCCAATCCCTTTTCTTTGGCAATCGTAGCGCGGGTACGCCGTTTGGGACGGTAAGGGCGGTAAAGGTCTTCCACAGCCACCAGTGTCTCCGCCGCCAGAATCTGCCGCTTCAATTCCTCCGTCAACTTGCCCTGCTCTTCAATGCTCGCAAGCACCTGTTCTTTTTTCTCCTCCAGATTCCGCAGGTAAGTAAGACGCTCAAAGAGGTTGCGCAATACCTCGTCATTTAAAGCGCCTGTCGCCTCTTTGCGGTACCTGGAAATAAAGGGAATCGTGTTTCCCTCGTCAATCAGCTGTACCGCCGCCTGCGCCTGCTGTGTCTTAATATTCAGTTCCTTTGCTAATTGTGCGATAATATCCATAACTATGCTCCTTATTACTTTGTTGGTATTTGGCAATTACGAAACTAGAATTTTTATATTTCATTTACAATTGCGAACTTAATAAAATTATAGCACACCTCTTCAAACTACGGCAATCATATATTAATTTGTATTTTTCCCTTTGAAATGCTACAATAGATGAAAATAATATGAAACCGAAAAGGAGGATTTTCCTATGGACTACAACGAATACAATATGCCAAATACGCCCGGGACATCCTACATAGAAAAACGCTCCCAAAGTATGGCAATCGCCTCTATGGTACTGGCTATTGCCGGACTGGTGATGGGCTGCTGCATCTATCCGGCGATTATCTTCGGCTCTCTGGCAATCATTTTAGCGCTGCTCTCACGCGGTGGCGAAATGACTACGAGCGGCTACGCCAAAGCTGGTTTAATCCTTGGCATTATCGCCATTGTTTTTGGCATTCTGTTCTTTATTTATGGACTTGTCACTCTCTTAGTCCAATTTGGCGGACTGGAAGGTTATATGAATTATATAGAAGAAATTATGGAAGATATGGGTTATCCATCCTACTATGATTCTTATGATATGTTCAATAATATGTAATGAAATTTTCGTGGGACTGTAGCACTAATATATTTACTCGTTCAAAAGGTCTTGCCGCTATTGCGGCAAAGACAGAATGGGGCTGTCGCACGAAGATATTATTTCGTTCAAAAGGTCTTGCCGCTATTGCGGCAAAGACAGAATGCACAAAAATCACTCTGGGAAGCTAGCTTCCCAAGATAATTTTTGTGCATGTTGTTTCCATCGCTTCGCTATGGAAACCTTTTGAACGAATGAAACCTTTATCGATTGCTTCGTGCGACAGCCCCTTGTCGTTTCCATTGCAAAGTAATGGAAACCTTTTGAACGAATATATAGCTTGTAATTTATGTTAGTGCGACAACCCTTGTTCCTTCACTTTGCGGCCAGTTCGTAACTTTCCCTAATCCGTTCTTTTAATTCCTCATCAGGAATGCCCCCGTCTAACACCAATGTATACCAACTTCTCTTATTCATATGCCAACCGGGATAGTAATTATCTCTTGACAGGATTGTTTCCGCTTCGGCCGGATTCATGCGCAGGTCGATAATCTCCTCCATCTTATCTGATTCCAGTCCAATTTTTTTCCCTAAGACCGTTAAAATAGCGCCATACCACTTCTTATTATCTTTTCTGCGCCAAATGGCATTATCTGGAAATCTTGCCCAAAGAAATTCAAGTTCATCTCCATATATTTCTCTGACAAATTCAATTACCATCTGTGCCTGTGATGTTTTAAAAATTGCAGCTTCATAGCACTTTTGGACAATATCGCATATCACCTGTTCAATGGCAGATCTGATTTCTCCTACATAGGAACCAGAAGCGTTCACTTTATAAAGAATATATGCTTCGCCGGTTTCTTTTTCAATTAACTCTGTGTTGACCGTATCATCTGCTTCGATTTGAACCGTGAGCAGGAATGTGCCGTTACAGATTTCAGTAGCATACTGAAAATAATCTCCTCTATCCTCAAATCCGTAAGAAATTAATTTCTCCGGGATTGGCTTTTTCCTCCTTGTGAGCTCCTCAAACATATTGCGTCCCCCAAAAGACTTAATTTGCCGATTTCCTGTGCTTATTACTCCGGCGGTTAAATGTTGATATTATGGGGTAAAGAACCGGTTATCATACCCAGCTTCATTATCAGACGCACTATTGGGGCTCACATCCAATTCCCCAATCAAGTCCCGATAGAAATTAACGTTCGTCTGCATCATATACGGCGTCACCCACAACATACCAATACCGCAGGAGAGAAGTCCCAGCAGCGACCAGCCGATAAAACTCATATAAATATAGAAAAACCTGCCCATATTGCCTTCCATCATTTGTGAGCTGGTACGGAAAGCCTCTATGACAGACATATCGCCATGTTCCACCAGCAAATAGTATAATAGTGACAGGCGAAGCGACACATATACCACAACTGCAATACCAGCGATATACAACGCCACCCCTATCACTATTGCCAGCACGGTGTCAGCAACAATCCCTACTACCAGACAGATAGCCCCCGGCAGCATGCATACCATCTCAACAACAAATATCATGACATACCCCAGAATATAACGATCCGGCCTTCTGGTAAATTCCCCAAAGACCATACCTATGCTAACTTCCTGATTTCTGGCAAATCCAAGATACATACGCAGAATCCCACACTGCAGCACCATGGAGACTGCCGAAATAATAATTCCCGCCACCATATAGGTAATATACTGTATTGCTCCTCTTCCGGTGATGATAAGCAGAAAATAGAATGGCGTCAATAATCCCGATATTATCATCTGCACTAGCAGGTTTGCCCCAATGGCAAGCCCCCAGCGCCCATTTAACTGTTCTCTTGCTAACCTTTTTAACTCCGCCGATGTATGTCTCATATTTAATAACGCTCCATTTCAAATTCTTCTAAAGGCCTGGTCGCATAATCAAACCCCTTACCCCGCACTGCATTAGCCTGGTTCTGCATTTGGCTTGCCGCATAGGGATTCACATTCTGCTGCCGATTTGTGCCTTTATCTTGATTGTCCGTCTGTGGTCCTTTTTCCTTGGCTCTCTCAGAATTTGCCGGATATCTGATTTTGGTTGATGTTGTACCGCCAGACACATAATTCTTTCCGCATTCCGGGCAAACCGCCGTCTCTATACGCACAGAAACTGACAGCACTTCACCGCCCTTCTGCGCCGCCTTACTGTAAGCATTTGCCACATGTTCTCCTTCATGGGCGCGCACCCTGCCGGCCGCTGCCTCCGGCGAAATATGCGCCGCCGCCTTAAAGGACACATTCTCATCTGAGCCATCCTTATATTTGCGGTTCTTACAGGTCTGGCACTCTTCACCCGGTTCTTTCCGTCTAAAACCATCTTTCGGCGTCTCGTCTTCCTTCTGCGCCTTATCCGCCCACGGCAGCCGTTCTTCTCTGGGCTCCCTTTCTCCCTTAGAAATCTTCCCTGCTTCCTCCGCCTCTTTGTTACCCTGTGGATTGCCTGGCGCATCCATCTGTTTATCTACCAGATGTATACCGTTATAAGATGTGTTCATTCCTACCAGGAAACCTGCCATGCTCCCATCCCCTTCCTTAAACATAATCGAACTATACTTAGAATTTAGTGTAACATAAATTTGCCTTTTTGACAAATAAAAAGATGGCTTGCTGCCTGCCATCTGATATGATACTATCACGGAAGTTTGACCCGGGTGTTGATGCCGTTATAATTGAGGGGACAACGCTTTCCCGTGAAACATTAAAACAAAATATTGAAAGAAGAGACACTTGAAGAAATTGTGTCACCCATGAAATATGTGTCAGGCTTGCGAGCCATATAATCCTCTGGAATTCAAAAAAAAGAATGTTGATTTTCAGATTCAGAAATGTTATATTATAGAAAAGGAGCAACCGCCCACAAAGTGGTTAGCCTCCATAAATAAGCCTAAAGCCTACCTGTAACCGGCCAAGTTAGCAAGGTAGGCTTATTTATTTTCGCTTGTTGTTCCTATCTATGTAGGCAAGCAGTGAAATGAGAAAAGTGCCACCCAGAATTAACAGGCTTAAAACTTCATATGTACTCATGTTCACCACCTCCCTTCTTCTGTAAAGTTAGGGAGGCTGTCCACCTTGTAACACGGTCACTCCGTTTCTGGATTATAACACATCCCCTGCCATCAGACAATCTCTTTTTTCTTACTCTTCGAATTTGAAGAATTGATAAATGGGTTAAACCAGATAGGGATAAAAATAGATATGTACTGGCAGGAGCATAGATTTTCTCCTGCCACGCCTATATTTTAGGCGGTTTGACGTGTAGTATGCTGCATATATTCCTTTTCCATTTCCCGCATTTCTTCATCCGTTGGAATGTCTACAATCCCTACATAGGAATAATAAATGTCGATTTTCTGTGTCCGTTTCCCGTCCTTTTTCTCACGCTCATGGATTACGATTTTATCCACAAAGGTATTTAAGATTTCGGGCGTCAGTTCGTCAATGCGGGTGTACTTTTTGGTGGCGGCTATCAGCTTGGAAACATTGGTGATTTCCGTGTCGGCTTCGCTGACCTCGGCGGTCAGGGTTTCAATTTCCTGTTTTAGCTGTTTCTGCTCGGCTTCATATCCGTCCGACAGCTTGTAAAAGCGTTCGTCATTCAGCTTTCCGTTGACATTATCCTCATAGATTTTACGGA
>CAJUTD010000028.1:0-2081 GCA_910589635.1 uncultured Lachnospiraceae bacterium
AGCAGACGAGGAAACGTTAAAGGTTTTGTTACATGAGAATCAAAGGCTGAAACAGGAGAATCAGAGACTAAATGAATCATTGGAGGAATTGCAGAGATACAAGGATGAGTATAAGGAATTGATTGAGGAAGTGAAGCGAGTCAAAGCATCATACATACAAAAAATGAAGGATTTTGATGGGATTGAAAAAGAATATAGGGCTGAGCTGGACAGGCTGGCAGGATATAAGAAATATCAGAAATAAAATTCTGCTGCACATTACATAATTAGAGTTAGGACAAGGGAAAATTCACTTGTCCTACAGATTGAATTCTTATAATAATATAAAATTGAATATTGATAATTGTTTCTTAAGGCACTGTGTAGATTTATGCAGTGCTTTTATTAAATTAGAGAACTAAAAACAAATTGAATTTAGTAGCATAATAAAATTTTTCACATATAATAAATGATGTATAAATTGGGAGGTATTTATTATAAAAGAAAATTTGTTATTTATATTTAAGAAACTATTGGAAAACAATAAAATTACTATAAATGAATATGATAAAGCAGTAAAATTAGTTTTAAAACAATATTCGTAGAATAGAGTTCGTTTTTATCATTCGCATTTTAGTATTTTATCTAATAAACATATATGATATACTTTATGAAAAGTAAAGTTGAGGAAGATGATTATGGATCAAATATTGAAAGCGGTATACTATTGTAGGGTAAGCACAGATGATGAAAACCAAACTACATCCATTATAAATCAAAAAGAAGAATCCATAAATGTCATAAAAGAAAACCGATGGAAATTAGTAGATGGATATGTAGATGAAGGAAAATCTGGCACAACTACAAAGAAGAGAAATGAATATAATCGTCTGTTTAAGGATATGGAAACAGATAAATTTGATATCATTGTAATTAAATCTCAAGACAGGCTGATGCGAAATACAAAAGAATGGTATTTATTCATAGATAAATTAGTCCAGAATAATAAGAAATTGTATTTCTATTTAGAAAGAAAGTTTTATTCGCCTGATGATGCGTTAATTACAGGAATAAAAGCTATTTTAGCAGAAGATTATAGTAGAAGTTTGAGCAAAAATATCAACAATGCCCATAGAAAGAGACAAGAAACAGGCAGTAATGTTGTGATTACATCAAAAACATGGGGATATGATAAAATAAATAAAACTGTCGTGATAAATGAAAAAGAAGCAGAAATGGTCAGATTTATTTATGAAATGGCGATTCAGAATTACGGTTCTCGTACAATTGCAAAGATGTTACAGGATCATGGATATTATAATCGTAACGGAAATAAGATAGCGGAGCAGACGGTCAGAAGGATTATCCGAAATCCTTTATACAAAGGTACTGTTGTAATGAATGTTTTTCATAAAAATTTTGAGACAAAAAGGACAGAACGGAATAGTAAAGATAAATGGATATACCATGATAATCTTGTTCCAGCCATTGTTTCAGAAGAGATATGGGAAAAAGCAAATAAATTGATGGATAAGAGATCAAGCACTGTCATAACAGAAGGTTTTAAAACCAAAATTATAGGAAGTAAGAAAAATATCACGCCTCTAACCAGTAAAATAGAATGTGGATTATGTGGAAGTGTATTCTGGCGGAGTACGAGTGTAGCTGGAAAGAAACCAAAAGTTTATTGGAATTGTAAAGAATATGTGCAAAGAGGCAGAAAAACTAAAAATGCCAGAAGTCCTAAAGGCGAAAAAATGTCACGATATGATATAGCAGATTCCGGCTGTGACAATATACATATTAAAGAAACAGATATGGATAATATAATATTTGAATTGGCACAGAAGATATATACGAAATCGAAAGATGATATTTTTACAATAGCTACGTCTATATTAAAACAAATAATCAATGATACGTCTGAATTAGAGAAACAGGAAAAAGAATTAGAAGATGAACTTCGTAAAATAAAAAGCAGCAGGGAAGCTATGTTAGACAAGTATCTTGATGAAAAAATAGAAGATGACATTTACCGTTTAAAAGACAATAAATTAAAAGAAAAAATGATGAAGATAGAAGAGGAAATAAATTTACTTCAT
>CAJUTD010000028.1:2091-4866 GCA_910589635.1 uncultured Lachnospiraceae bacterium
GAAATAAAAACAATTACAGATTTTGATTTGAGTGTGAATAATATAAAAAAACATATTGAAAAAATCGTTGTTTATCCAGATTATATCATGTTCTATTTTGATGTTTTTGACACTGTAAAAGTTGTAATAAACAGGGTAAATTACAAGAGAACAGAGTATAATATCTGTTTGTGAACGCAAGTAAAAACCTGGCTGCCATAAATAATTAAGTAGCCAAGTCCCTCCCGTGAGGAAATAAATTCGCCGATAATTACACCTACAAGACAGAGCCCGATGTTTACCTTCATAACGGCAAACAGAGCAGGAATGTTGGCGGGAAGCACTACTTTTGTGAGAATGTGGTATTTTTTGCCGCCTAAGGTCTGGACGAGCTTGATCTTCTCTGCGTCGACGGATTGGAAGCTGGTGTACAGGCTTAAAATAGAGCCGAAAATTGCCACCGATATGCCCGTGATGATGATTGTATTGTAGTTTGCACCGAACCAGACAATGAGAAGCGGCGCCAATGCGGACTTGGGCAGGCTGTTTAAGATTACCAAATATGGTTCCAAGGTCTCTGAAATTTTTTTATTTAGCCATAAGATAATGGTTGCCACGAGCGCCAGTACTGTTACTAATATAAAGCTGGTAATGGTCTCGAATAATGTGACGCCTATATGGGTGAAAAGCGTGTGGTCTAGGAGCATGTCGTAGGCACATAGTATTACCCTTGAAGGGCTGCTGAAAAAGAAGGAATCAATTAGATTCAGCTGGGCGGCTCCCTCCCATAGTCCCCAAAAAAGCAAAAAAATACATAATCTGCTAATGGTAACTATCTGCCTATGTTTTTTTTGATTCAGCAGAAACTTCTGCTGGGCAAGAGAAATCTCACTCATCGTCGTTCAGCTCCTTCCATATTTCATTAAAATAATCTTTAAATTCAGCAGAATTCCGTCGTTCAAGCGGACTGATATTTTCTGGAAAAGCAATGTCGACAACGCTTTTAATTGTTGCCGGGCGTTTACTCAGCACTAGAACCTGGCTGCCGAGGCTCACGGCTTCGGACAAATCATGCGTTACCAGGATGGCCGTTTTCTGTTCTTTTTTTATGATGGAGCCGATATCATCCCCAACGGTAAGTCTTGTCTGATAGTCCAGGGCGGAAAATGGTTCATCCAAAAGTAAAATCTCCGGCTCCAGTGCAAGGGTGCGGATTAATGCCGCACGCTGCCGCATGCCGCCGGAGAGCTGGGATGGTCTGGCATCCTTGAATTTGTAGAGACCATAAGTTTTTAACATGTTAAGCACCTTCTCTTTAGCGTCAGGAGTCAGTTTATTTTGGATTTCCAGCCCGAGCATGACATTTTTTTCAATCGTACGCCACTCTAAGAGATGGTCGTGTTGAAGCATATATCCAATCGTTCCGCCGGTTTTTTGGAATAATTTTTGCCCATAAAGTAAAATAGAACCGTGTTCCGGTTCTATCAGGCCTGCCAGAAGGGAAAGGAGGGTGGATTTGCCACAACCGCTTGGTCCCACAATCGCCAGAAAATCACCCTTGTGAACCGTAAAATTTATATTATAAAGCGCGGGAGTCTCGCCTTGCATCGTATGATAAGAATAGCCCGCGTGGTTAATTTCCATTATTTTTTCCATAGGATTCTCCTTATTATCGCTTATGATATTGTATGAGGAAAGGGTGAGGATGGTGCAGGTAGTAATTTGGAAGGGGTATTGTAGTTTAAGAGGTATATAAAATCTGATTATAATAGTCATAAAGCAGAATCTCATGGTGAAGAATTGTATGAGTTTGAAAATAATAATTAGAAGAATTTTAAAATTTATTATTTTAGTGCAGAAGTAGATGCAAAAATCAATTTACAAAGTATAATTCGTGGATTAAATGAGCCGATAAATAAGGATGTAAAAAATTAAATATAAGATTAAATAGTAAAACATACTCGGATGATTTACAGAAATATATGTGAAATATTGGTCGCAATATATCATAGGGCTTACTCCACTAAAAACATACTTCGGGAATTCATTTCTGTCATTGATGAGTATGTTTGATAATAGATAGTATCAGGAAGGTAAATATGCTATGGATATACAGGATAAAATGGTAAAAGAATTATTTGAAAATAAATCAATAAAGGCCTTAAAGTATCTTATTGAATGTGGAAGGGAATTAGAATTCAAATATAAAAATAAAGGCGGTTTCATCAGCAGAGATAATTCAAATCGTTTTGTTTCTGTTTGGATAGATAAAAATGAACAATCGTTTGAAAGTATTGAGGAATTGATAGAAAAAGCTAAGATTGATAATATTATATTTAAGGATGCTTGGAAGGAAATTGTATTAGATGTTCTTTATTGAAAAAATTATTGTGGGCGAATATTTAGAAGAGCCTCTTGGAGAAGTCGAAACTGTGCTCAGGGAAGAGTTGGATCCATTTGCTTTCTGTTCATGGGCAGCTTAATGTCCCGGAAATTAAGCATTTACTTTTAAAGGTTAAATTTCTATGGTATTATAGTGAGAAGGAAATTAAGATGGATTGTAAATTATGCAGAGCGATTCACAGCATTCAGAGGACATTTCAAAGCAAAAGGATTGTTTTGAAGTATAATGGAAACTATAATAATAAATCCCGGATGTTATATAGTCTGCAATTATCCTGGTATTTTTGAGAGGATGAACAGGAAACAGCGATTGATTTCACTTATTATATTAACGGAATTGGGAGGTGCTGGTGTGATCCGTATTGCGATCTGTGATGATGATAAATATATGTC
>CAJUTD010000028.1:4876-32580 GCA_910589635.1 uncultured Lachnospiraceae bacterium
GTCCGACCATATACGGAAACTGGCGTCTGAGTTTTTCAATAGAAAAAATATGGAGATAACCATCCAGCAATTTTCTTGTGGAGAAGAATTATTGAAATATGACAGGCAGATAGATATTTTGTTTTTAGATATCAAGATGAAGGACATGAACGGCATGGAAACTGCAAGAAAGCTGCGGGAGCGTAAGTTTAGAGGCTTTCTGATTTTCATCACGGTGCTAAAGGAAATGGTATTTCAGTCTTTCGAGGTACAGGCTTATGATTATTTGGTAAAGCCGGTCGAAGAAAAACACTTTGAAAAAACAATGGAGCGTCTTTATGTTTCCATGCAGAATGCCAGTGAAGCCAGTTTACTTGTACAAAAGGGATATGAGAGCCGTATTATTTCTCTGGAGGATATTATTTTCTGTGAAATTATTGATAGGAAAATATATTTGAATTTAGTGTCGTCTGAGGTCATTGATTATTATGACCGGATTGAACATCTGGAAACTAAATTGGTTGGCAGGTTTTTTCGGTGCCATAGGAGCTATCTAATCAATCTGAAACATTTAAAAAGCTATAAGAATGGAATTGCATATATGGAGGGCGGTAAGGAGATTCCAGTATCGCGGCTGCGCAGCAGGGAGTTTTCGGGAGTTGTTTTACAGTATATGAAAAACATCTAAGAATTCTTTGCATATGGGAGATGTGTAATGGCTGATTGTATAGATTTTTTTTATGAATTTATTATGGGAAGCGTCGAGATGTTTGTTCTATTTTATTTTTTTGTCAAACTATTACGCAAAAGGGTAAGGAATTATGTTTATTTCGTGTTTGCTGTATGCGCAGTGCTGCTTTTCCATTTTGTCCAGGTTGGTACAATCGCAGGATTCGGGTTGGTTGTCCTCTTGCTTATGGCGGGCGGAATTTTGCTCTTCCATGTCGAATTTAAGCTTTCTCTTTTATACGCGGCGCTGGTGGTTGAGATTATGCAGCTCTGTTATGGAATCGAGAAGTCTCTGCTTAGCGTTTTGTATCCTCTGATGTTTGCCGTCTTCCAGGACACGGCTGGCATGGTATTTATGTTGTTTGGAGAGTTAATGGCTCTGCTGCTGTCTGGGGTCTGTTATTACATGGTATACCGGTATTTTTCTTGTTATAGCAATACAGAAATGCAATACATGTACTTGGTTTTCATCCCGCTTTTAATGATATTTATTATGGATGAATATATTAATTCCGTTGTATATGGCTGGGAGGTGGTCATAGAAGAAGACGGGACTATGGAATATCTTATCAATCACTGGCAGTTGCTTATCATACAGATTTTGGGCATATCCAGCCTGTTCTGCATCTTGTTCGCGTATAAAAAGATCCTGCAAAACTTCCGTCTCAATTTGGAGCTGTCTTTGCTAGAACAGGAGGAATATTCTTTAGGCCAGTATGTAGAGGAGGCGAAAGCGCACTATGAAAAAACAAAGTCATTCCGCCACGATATCAGAAATCACATTGCAGTTGTAAAAGATCTTCTGCAAAACGGAAAAACGGAGCAGGCGTTACATTATATCGGGGATATGGAAGATATAGCCGAGGGCCTGTCATTCCCATGTAGTACGAATAATCCAGTAGTGGATATTTTAGTGGGAAACAAACTGGGAATTGCAAAGAACATAGGGATTGACGTCGACTGTTCACTCCTTCTGCCATACCCCTGTGGACTGCGTGACATTGATATCTGCATTATCTTGTCAAATGCTTTGGATAATGCAATACATGCATGTAAAAATATGAGTTCCGGTGCCAAAAAATATATCCATGTATCGGGACGTATACAGGGTGATTTTCTTATGATGGAAATTGGGAATAGTTTCCAGGGGGAGGGGATGTTCAAAAAAGGCACCGGACTGTCCAATATCAAGACCGTGGCGGAAAAATACCATGGAGCCATGAGTATAAAAACACATGGCACAGAAGCCGTTCTTAACGTGCTGCTAATCATTCCACATCATTTAGAAAATATCATAGGAGAATAGAATTGAAATTTATGAAGAGAGCAGTAGTTCTTATTTCCCTGTGCGTTCTTGTGCTCATTTCTCTGTATGTGCTAACCAACCAGGGAATGCAGAACGTTATAGATAAGGACACAGAAGGCAAATTACAAGAATTAGTGAATGAAGAAAAAGCTTCAGGGGAATTTGAGGCCCAAGGTGTACTCGGTCAGGGTTCGTTGGGAGATATGGCGGCGAAATATAGGATGCGGGAAGAGGTCTTTTCTTATGCAAACGCGCATAAGGAAAGTCCTTCCGGTGTACAGGGGAGCATGGAGGCTGCAACAAATGTAAAGAATATCTTGGATATTGCAGATATTAAGAAAATGGAAGCAGGAAGCATCCTTGATACTTCCAGGCTGCCGGCAACAGGGGTGGAATCGTTGTTTTACAGTGAGGAACTAAGTGCAGAGGTGCAGCAGCGGATTATGGGGATTTCCTATCAGGAGAATGACAATATTTCTTTGGGAGAGCTGCGGTATCTGCGTATTTTGCATATGGGCTTTGACGGACAGGCCCATATTGGAGAGCTGTTGGTGAATGTGTCGATTGCCACGGATGTGCTGGAGATTATGAGGGAACTTTTTGAGAATGGATATGCGATTGAGAAAATGGTATTAGTGGATGCATATGGAGCGGATGATGAGCAGTCTATGGAGGATAATAACACGTCCGCTTTTAATTATAGGGAAATTGCCGGCAGCAGTAAGCTGTCACGCCACAGCCTGGGGCTTGCTATAGATATTAATCCTCTCTACAACCCCTGTGTGAAAAACAGCGGCGCCTCCATCAGCCCTGCGAATGCTGGCGATTACGCGGACAGAAGCCAGACGTTTGCCCATAAGATTGATGAAAATGACCTCTGTTACCGATTGTTTTTGGAACATGGGTTTACCTGGGGCGGAAGCTGGCATTCGCTCAAGGATTACCAGCATTTTGAAAAATAGTTGTGTTAAATGTGCAAACAGGCTATAATGGAGAAAATTGCTTAGAATACGAATAGGGTATAAGGAACATATTTTCTAAAATGATAATGGAAGATGATTTCAGTGCTCAACATAGCGGAATGGAGGAAATGGTATGCAGATTTATATGCCGACCAACGTATACAGTGAGAACAACTGTGTGATGAATCATAAAAAGGAGCTTGCTGCCTTGGGGAACAAGGCGCTGCTTGTGACAGGAAAGCATTCTTCACAGGCAAACGGTTCTTTAGCGGACGTGAAACAAGCATTGCAGGAAGAGGGAACAGCCTATGCTGTCTTTGATAAGATTGAAGAGAACCCTTCCATTGAGACGGTGATGCAGGCAAGGGAATTCGGAATAAGTGAAAATGTGGATTTTGTGATAGGAATCGGCGGCGGTTCCCCTATGGATGCGGCAAAAGCGATTGCCTTGATGATTGCTAATCCTGGGGAGGATGAGAGCATTCTCTATGAAGCGCGCGAGTTTCAGTCTTTACCGGTGGCAGAAGTGCCAACTACGGCGGGGACTGGTTCAGAGACGACTCCTTATGCAATTTTGACGATTCATGCCCGCAGGACCAAGCAGAGCATCAGCTATCGGATTTATCCGGCGCTTGCACTGCTAGATAGCAAGTACCTTAAGACAGAAAGCTTAGATACGCTCGTCAATACAACTGTGGATGCGTTGGCACATTTAATTGAAAGTTATCTGAATACGAACGCTAATTCCTTCAACCGCATGTATTCGGAGAAAGGCCTGCGTCTGTTTGCAGAGATGAAAGATGATTTATTGCAGTGCAGGCGGTTCGGTGGGCAACCGAGGCAGACATTGTCTGATGAGGTGTTTGATAAGCTGATGCAGATGTCGACAACGGCAGGCATGGCGATTACCCACACCAGTACGTCGCTTCCACATGGCCTCAGCTATCCGGTTACCTACGAGATGGGAGTGCCTCACGGCAAAGCGGTGGGCATCTTTCTGCCAGGATTTTTGAAGTTTTACCAGGATAAAGAGGATGTGCGGGCGGTACTGAGGCAAATGTGCTTTGCAAGCGTAGATGATTTTACGGAATATTTGGACGAACTGTTAGGGAAAGTTAAGATTTCGGATGATTTGTGGAAGAAGGACGTGGAGATGATAATGGGAAATCAGGCCAAGCTGAGAAATTATCCCTTCACCATGGAAGAAGAGACTTTGTACAAATTCCGTAGATAAGAGGAAGTTTTATGAAACGCAATTACCAGAAAGAGATGGAACAGGTAATCGAGAGTTTGCAGGGGAAAGAATCGGCACCGACGTTACTGCTGCATAGCTGCTGTGCGCCTTGCAGCAGTTATGTTCTGCAATATCTTTCTCATTATTTTCAAATCACAGTGCTCTATTATAACCCTAATATTTATCCGTCGGAGGAATATTGGAAGCGCGTAAAAGAACAGGAAGACTTTATCAAACGATTTTCCAGGCGTGCCGGTGAGGAGCGAAATGGTATGCAAGAGTTTGTTGGGCAGGCGTTAGGAGAAGCCGCGTCTGTTTTTTATCCGATAAGTTTTGTAGAGGGAGAGTTTGAACAGAACCGATTTTATGAGGCAGTAAAGGGCATGGAGCATCTGCCAGAAGGAGGAGAGCGCTGTTTTTGCTGTTATGAGCTGCGGCTGCGCAAAGCGGTAGAATATGCAAAACGGCTGCATATGGATTTTTTTACGACTACGTTGTCCATAAGCCCGCTGAAGAATGCAGGGAAGCTCAATGAAATAGGTGAGCATTTGGCGCAGGAGTATGGGATTTCCTATCTTTGTTCTGATTTTAAGAAGAAAGATGGTTATAAGCAGTCGGTTGCGCTCTCCAAAGAATACGGCATGTACCGTCAGGACTATTGCGGCTGCGTGTTCTCTAAGCAGGAGCGAGAGCGGCAGAAGGAGAACGCTCTTATAGATTAGAAAGAAGATTCGATGTCACAGTTATATGTGAGTGGATAATTTAAAATAATAAGGAAATTTTGCAGTTAAGGAGGACAATTATGGCACAATTATGGGGAGGACGCTTTACGAAAGAGACAGACCAGCTTGTCTACAATTTTAATGCGTCCATATCGTTTGATAAGAAATTTTACCGGCAGGATATGGAGGGCAGTATTGCCCATGTGAAGATGCTTGGCAGGCAGGGAATCCTTACAGAGCAGGAGACGGAAGCGTTGGTAACAGCGGTAAAACAAATCCTGTGTGAAGTGGAAACAGGCGAACTGGAGATTTCCCACGAGTATGAGGACATCCACAGTTTTGTTGAGGCGACGCTGATTGACCGTCTGGGAGATACCGGGAAGAAACTGCACACTGGCAGGAGCCGTAACGATCAGGTGGCGCTGGATATGCGGCTTTACACGAGGCAGGAAGTTCTGGCCGTGGACGAACTGTTAGAAGAATTGCTACATACGCTTTTGACAATTATGGAGGACAATATAGGAACCTTTATGCCGGGCTTTACGCATTTGCAGAAAGCGCAGCCGGTGACGCTGGCGCATCATCTTGGCGCATACTTTGAGATGTTCAAACGTGACCGTCAGCGTATGCAGGATATTTACCGGAGGATGAATTACTGTCCTTTGGGTTCCGGCGCGCTTGCAGGGACAACTTATGATTTGGACAGGTATTACACCGCAGAGCTTTTGGGATTTGACGGGCCAACGTTGAACAGCATGGACGGCGTTTCAGACCGTGATTATCTCATCGAATATCTCTCAGCGCTCTCCACGGTGATGATGCATTTGAGCCGTTTCTCGGAGGAAGTTATTATCTGGAACAGTAATGAGTATCAATTTGTGGAGATTGACGACGCTTACAGCACTGGCAGCAGTATTATGCCTCAAAAGAAAAATCCGGACATTGCGGAGCTTGTGCGTGGTAAGACGGGGCGTGTCTACGGCGCACTGGTTTCCCTGCTTACAACTATGAAGGGAATCCCTCTTGCGTACAATAAGGATATGCAGGAGGACAAAGAGCTGGTGTTTGATGCTATTGATACGGTAAAAGGCTGCCTGGCTTTGTTTACAGGTATGTTGTCCACAATGAAATTTAACAAAGATAAGATGGAGGCCAGCGCCAAACATGGATTTACAAATGCCACAGATGCGGCGGACTATCTGGTGAACCACGGCGTACCGTTCAGAGACGCTCACGGTATTGTGGGGCAAATTGTTTTGTACTGCATTGACAAAGGAATTGCCATTGACGATATGAGCCTGGAGGAATTGAAAGCCATCAGCCCGGTCTTTGAACAAGATATTTTTGAGGCGGTGTCCATGGAGACTTGTGTGGAGAAACGTTTGACAGTTGGCGCACCGGGACAGGAGGCAATGAAAAAGGTCATTGCCTTGGAAAAGGAAACGCTCGCGCAGGATTGGAAATCGGACCTTCCTGATTGGGAACAGGGGCTGCTGGGATAATGGGCTGCATGTAGGACTGTCAAGAATGAGGATGTGTACCGATTCGGAGTAGGACGTTGTCAGCAAAGCTGGCCCGAATCGCGCACCAAGTCTCGCGGGCGTGAGACTTGAACTATACAGAATTCACAGAATTGGCGACGGCAGTTTGTGAATTTTGTGTAATATGCAGGATTGCTTTTTTGTAGGAAATGTATTAGTATATCTATCAGAAAAACAATCGTCCGCGTATGACGGACAAGAGAAAGATAGCTCCCTGGATTGTCCAGGGAGAGTGAGGAGATTAGAGATGAGTCAGAAATTGAGAGTAGGAATCCTTGGCGGAACAGGTATGGTAGGTCAGCGTTTTATCGCTTTGTTGGAGAATCACCCATGGTTTGAGGTGACGACGATTGCGGCAAGCCCACGTTCTGCCGGTAAGAGATATGAGGAAGCTGTGGGAGAGCGTTGGAAGATGGACACTCCCATGCCTGAAGCTGTGAAGGATATTGTCGTTATGAATGTAAATGAAGTGGAAGCGGTGGCATCCAAGGTAGATTTCGTATTCAGTGCGGTAGATATGTCCAAAGATGAGATTAAAGCGATTGAAGAAGCTTATGCCAAGACGGAGACTCCGGTTGTTTCCAACAACAGTGCGCACCGCTGGACACCGGATGTGCCGATGGTCGTGCCGGAAATCAACGCCGAACATATGAAGGTAATCGAGTTCCAGAAGAAACGTTTAGGGACGGACAGAGGGTTTGTAGCAGTGAAACCTAATTGCTCCATCCAGTCTTATGCGCCTGTCTTGACTGCATGGCTGGAATTTGAGCCTTATGAGGTAGTTGCTACGACTTACCAGGCAATTTCCGGGGCAGGCAAGACATTTAAGGACTGGCCGGAGATGGTGGGCAATGTGATTCCCTATATCGGCGGCGAGGAAGAGAAATCGGAGAAGGAGCCTTTGCGTATCTGGGGCGAGGTTAAGGATGGTGTGATTGTGCCGGCAAGCGCCCCCACGATTACGTGTCAGTGCGTGCGTGTGCCGGTGTTGAATGGACATACGGCGGCGGTGTTTGTAAAGTTCAAGAAGAAGCCTACCAAGGAACAATTGATTCAGAAGCTGAAAGAGTTCAGTGGCGTTCCGCAGGAGTTAGGACTTCCCAGCGCCCCCAAGCAGTTTATCCAGTATCTTGAGGAGGATAACCGTCCGCAAGTGACGGAAGACGTAAATTACGAAAACGGCATGGGCGTAAGCGTTGGACGATTGAGAGAAGATACCGTGTATGACTGGAAGTTTATTGGCCTTTCCCATAATACCGTGCGCGGTGCGGCAGGCGGAGCAATCCTCTGCGCAGAGCTCTTGAAGGCGCAGGGATATATTTCAGCAAAATAAGATAACAGAATAGATAAGGCTGCTTCTTCGGGAGCAGTCTTATCTGCATGAAAAAGGAGTATCTCAAAATGACAGGAACATTGATGACGGCAATTATTGCGATAACGTTAGCGTTAGTATTTTATACCATTGGTGTGTGGTCAGAGCATCGAAGCAGAAAATTGAAAAGAATCCATTTGATTTTCTTTTGGCTTGGGCTTTGCATGGATACAACGGGGACAATTCTCATGGGGCGAATAGCAAAACACTCTATGTTTTCAGGAGAAGTTTCCCTGCACGGCGTGACGGGAGCTTTAGCGATTATACTGATGATAGTGCATGCAGTCTGGGCTACGGTTGTTTTAGTAAAGAATAATGAAGGCTCAGCAAAGAATTTTCACAAGTTTAGCCTTGTAGTCTGGGCAATTTGGCTTATTCCATATATTCTTGGAATGGTAATAGGGATGAAGTAAACAGAAATATGGAAAGGTGAAATGTTGTAGTATAAGGAGCAGTGAGTAATTTATAAAATTAAGCTATATTTTTACTTAGAGAGGAAAGGAAATGGGAGAAAAGGAACAAACCTTAAAGATACAGAAGACGGAATGGATTCACAACCAGATACAGAAACAGCGGGAAGCGGAGGATGCACTGTTTGAGCGGATCCGTCAAGAGCAGGAGGTATTGGACAGGCTGAGTCAATCCATTGAGGAAAAGATGGAACAGACGAAGGAGGCTAGGAAATATAACCGGGAATTTCAGGAGCGTATGGACGCGCAGGTCTATGCCCTGCACGGTATAACGGAAGATAAGCTGCAAGGAATCCGCGAATATAAAAGCGCCTATTTCCGAGGCTGTGCATTTTCCCTGTTTTTGTTATCTGTGGTGTTGGTTGTGTTATGCGGTTTCCTGCATGGATTTCAGTCACAGATTTGTCTGTTCATGCTTGCATTTTCGGGGATGGAAGGAACGCTTCTGGCACAGGCGCAGGGCAGGGGTAAAATCCTTAATGTTATCTGCAACGCTTTATATCTCCTTATCTTTCCACTTATGATGGTTGTTTTTATTTGTTTTGAGCTGGGCTATCAGGAGTATTATATGATACTGCCTTGGCTGGCAATCTTTGGGATTTGTATACTTATTGTGGGGACGGCCGCTTATTTCTTCTATAATCCGTACCGAAAAGAGAGAAGGAACATAGGCGCGGCAAAAGACACAATCCGGGAAATTGAAAAGACAGCCCGCAAAGAGGTCAGGAAAAACAAGAAATCCAGGGAGAAATCAGAAAAGAAGCAGCAGAAGCTTTTGGAAAGGGAAGCATCCAGGCAGAGAAAACTTCTGGAGAAGGAAGAAAAACGACAGCAGAAACTTTCTGAAAAATCGGGAATACAACAGAAATTTCTTGAGAAGAAAGAAATGTTTCTGGAACGTTTCCATAAGGAGGAAAAAGTGGAGAATGTGGGAATTGAGGTTGTGGAAGAGGATGTTTTGAAGGCAGGGATTGAAGCCGCGGAGGAGGATGTTTTGAAGGCAGGAATTGAAGCCGCGGAGGATGTTATAGATGCAGGAATTGAGGCAGTGGAAGAGGATGTTTTGGAGAAAGAATTAATGGAGCAGAAGGAAGAGGAAAAAACATCTGAGAAAAATGTTCCCTGAAATTGCAAATAAAGTTAAATCGTGATAGTATGAAGTGAGAATTTATCCACCGGGCGAGAAAGGACATAGGGATATGGCAGGCAGGAAATCAGAGTTGCAGTTTTTGGAGCAGTTATACCGCCAGAGCGGGAACCAGATTCTAGTACTGTATGGGCGTAAGGAGAATCAGGGCAGAGAATTCGTGCAGGAATTCTGCCAAGGGAAGAAATCTTTCTATTATTGCGCGCCGGAAGTCTCGGCGAAAGCGCAGAAAACCAGGATGGGACGGGAAATTGCAGCATATTATCAGATAGCGTTGTCGGAAGAAGATTATGATTATTATTTCAAACGTATCAAGAGTGGGGATTCCAGTAAGCTGGTACTTGTAATTGAGGAGTTTCAGAATATCTTAAAGCGTGATGTGCAGTTTTGGGAGAGTATTGTGCGTTTGCGCGATAAGAAACTCTATCCGGGACCGGTAATGATTGTTTTGTGCAGTACAGATATCCCCTGGACGGAGCAGGAGCTGCCGAAAGTGCTGGGGACGGCAGGGAAGAAACTTTCCGGGATTCTCAAAGTGCATGATTTACAGTTTGTGGATGCCGCACAATATTTTGCGGGATATACGCTGCGGCAAAACGTGGAGGTATATGGTATTCTTGGGGGCAAGCCGGAGTACCTTGCAAAGTGGGACGTGGGCAGAGATGTGAAATATAATGTCTGTACGCACATTCTTTCACAGGACGGCTGTTTTCATGATAGCGCTGAGAAAACTATCCGCAGCCAGCTTAGGGAATTGTCTGTGTATCATACGATTTTGGAGGCCGTGGCCAGCGGTAAGCGTAAGCTCAATGAACTTTATAAGGAAACAGGGTTTTCCCGGGCTAAGATTAGCGTTTACCTCAAAAACCTCATGGCATTTGATGTGGTAGAGAAGGTATCATCCTTTGAGACAGGGGGATGGGAAAATGCTCAAAAAGGTTTATATCAGATAAAGGATACATTTATTAATTTCTGGTTTAAATTTGTGTATCCACATCTTTCGGACTTGTACCGCATGGAACCAGAGGAATTCTATGAGCGTTATATTGACGGATATCTGGAAAGCTATCTGACGCCATATTTCATAAAAGTGTGCATGGAATATCTGCGCTTTTTGGACGGCGCCCATAAGCTTCCCCTGCAAATCCATAAAATGGGGACCTGGGTAGGTAAGAGGGGCAATATTGATATCATTGCGCAAAACAGTGTGCGGGAAAATCTGATTGGCCTCTGTAATTGGACAGAGCCGGAAATGACATTTGAGATGTGCCAGCAGCTTTTTGCCAGCATGGAGCAGGCGAAGGTTACAGCTAATTTTTACTATCTTTTTACCGCCAAGTCGTTTGACGAAAAGCTCGTAAAGATGGTTTCGAGAGATCCGCGTATCTTCTTAGTGGATATGAACCGGGTAATTTAGGAAAGCAGGATAAATTATGGCGAAAGCTTTGTATATAGCAGAGAAACCCAGCGTGGCAAGAGAGTTTGCCAAAGCATTAAAACAAGACTTTAAAAATCATGACGGTTACATGGAATCGGAGGAGGGCATCGTTACCTGGTGCGTGGGCCATCTGGTGACGATGAGCTACCCCGAGGCCTATGATGAGAAATACAAAAAATGGAGCCTGGCGACGCTGCCGTTTATCCCGGAAGATTTTAAGTATGAGGTGATTTCGGGGGTGAAAAAGCAGTATAAGATTGTGGCAGGATTGTTGAACCGGCAGGATGTGTCAACGATTTACGTCTGTACGGACTCCGGGCGGGAGGGGGAGTATATCTATCGTCTGGTGGAGCGCCAGGCGAAAGTGAAGGGGAAGAAACGCCGCAGGGTGTGGATTGATTCGCAGACGGAGGAGGAAATTTTGCGGGGTATTCAGGAAGCAAAAGACCTCTCGGAATATGACAATCTCTGCGAATCCGCGTATCTGCGCGCTAAAGAAGATTATTTAATGGGCATTAATTTTTCCAGGCTATTGACGCTCAAATATGGGAATGCGATTTCTAACTTTATAGGTACACGTTACACAGTAGTCAGCGTGGGGCGTGTTATGACCTGCGTATTGGGCATGGTGGTGCGCAGGGAGCGGGAAATCCGTGAATTTGTCAAAACGCCGTTTTACCGTGTGCTGAATACGCTGGATATTCAGGGGAATGATATGGAAGCGGAGTGGCGTGCCGTGGAAGGGAGCGTCTATTTTCAGTCGCTGAAACTTTATAAAGAGAATGGTTTCAAGGTCAGGGAAGATGCGGAAAAATTGATTCAGGATTTGACAGATGGGCAGCCTGTGGGAACATGGCAGGCAAGACTGGAGAGCATAGAGAAACGTAAAGAGAAGAAAAATCCGCCGCTTCTCTATAATCTTGCCGAATTGCAGAACGACTGTTCCAGGCTGTTTAAAATCAGCCCGGACCAGACGTTACAGGTGGTGCAGGAATTGTATGAGAAAAAGCTGGTGACTTATCCCAGGACAGATGCGCGCGTCCTCTCTTCGGCAGTGGCAAAGGAGATACATAAGAATATCGCCGGACTCAAAAATATTCCTTCGGTGAAAGCGTTTGCAGAATCAATTCTGGAAAATGGAAGTTATAAGAATATTGCCAAGACGCGCTATGTCAATGACAAACAGATTACAGACCATTACGCCATTATTCCTACCGGGCAGGGGATGTCGGCCATCCGCAGCTTGAATGAGACGGCGCTGCATGTATATGAAGCGGTTGTGCGGCGTTTTTTGGGAATTTTCTGTCCGCCGGCGGTATATCAGAAAATCAGCCTGATGGTATCTATGGAAGGGAAGGAGAATAGCAGGGAGAAATTCTTTGCTTCTTTTAAAATTCTCATAGAACCAGGTTATCTCAAAGTGATGGAATATTCCTTTCAGAAAAAGAAGGATGGTGAGACTGCCAAGGATAAAGATAATACGCAGGCATGCGTCGCTGCGTTCATGGAGCGGCTCATGCAGTTAAAAAAAGGCATGGATTTGCCGGTATCTGCATTAAATATCAAGGAGGGGGAAACTTCGCCTCCCAAACGATATAATTCCGGTTCCATGATCCTTGCCATGGAAAATGCCGGACAATTGATTGAGGACGAAGAATTACGCGCCCAGATAAAAGGCAGCGGAATAGGCACCAGCGCAACCCGCGCGGAAATCCTCAAAAAACTTGTCAACAATAAGTATCTTGCCCTCAATAAGAAGACGCAGGTGATTACGCCGACGTTATTGGGGGAAATGATATATGATGTGGTAAACGCCTCTATCCGTTCCCTGCTCAACCCGGAACTGACAGCGAGTTGGGAGAAAGGGCTTACTTACGTGGCCGAGGGCAGTATCACATCCCAGGAATATATGATGAAACTGGAGCATTTTATCAAAAGCCGTACCAGCGGAGTATTGGGGCTGAATAACCAATACATGCTGCGCGGGTTCTTCCAACAGGCAGCGGCCTTTTATAAGTCTCCCAAAAAGAAAGAGAAATAGCTGTAAAGAACATTTTTATGAATGTTTGCTAGAATAATTTTTATGATAAAAAAGAAAGGAAAAAAATTTATGGAATCATGTAAAATAAGTAACTTGTACACCTTGTCAGAAACGATTGCCGCAGAGCTGTTCGCGGGACTTACTTATCCTTGGGAGGCGCTTCCCAAAATCAGCGGTTTTATCTGCGAGCTCGGAAAATCACTGGACCCTCAGAAATACGAGCAAAAGGAGGAGAATGTCTGGGTAGCCAAGAATGCTAAAGTAGCGCCCACGGCTAACATTAACGGTCCGGCTATCATTGATGAGGAGGCGGAAATTCGTCATTGTGCGTTTATCCGCGGCAATGCCATTGTGGGAAAAGGAGCTGTGGTTGGCAACTCCACAGAGCTTAAAAATGTCGTGTTGTTCAATAAGGTTCAGGTACCGCATTATAATTATGTGGGAGACGCCATTTTAGGCTTCAAAGCGCATATGGGAGCGGGCTCTATCACCTCTAATGTCAAATCCGATAAAACCTTGGTTGTGGTAAAGGATGGCAAAGAAGAGATCCCCACTGGTTTAAAGAAATTTGGCGCTATGTTGGGGGACGAAGTGGAAGTAGGATGCAATAGCGTATTAAACCCGGGCAGTGTTATTGGCAGGAACAGTAATGTTTATCCCTTATCCATGGTGCGCGGTGTGGTGCCAGCAAAGTCTATTTATAAAAATAAGAACGAAGTTGTCGAAAAACAGTAATAAAGGTTGACAAAAAATGTCACATGTACTATTGTATTATAAGAATAATACAGTAGGCGTGTGATATTTTTTTATAATGACGCTTATGTAGTACGTTTATATAATGATTAAAGGAGAGAGAGTTATGCTGGAAATTCAGGAATTGACGAAGAAATATGGGAAGTATCTGGCCGTAGACCATGTAAGTTTCACAGTGCCTACCGGGCAGGTAGGTATACTGTTGGGACCCAACGGCGCGGGAAAATCAACGATTATCAAGAGTATTGCCGGGCTTTTGCGTTACCAGGGGGGTGTGGGCATTGAGCATATGCCGGCAAGGTCCCTGGAGGCAAAACGGATATTCGGTTATGTCCCGGAGGTTCCGGCAATGTTTGATGCCTTGACCGTGCGTGAACATATTGAATATGTCAGGCGTGCCTATGATTCCGACATTACAGAGGAAGAGATTACACATCTCTTGCAGCGTTTTGAGTTGGATGACAAGCAGGGCAAATTGGGACGGGAGCTTTCCAAGGGGATGATGCAGAAGGTAAGCATTTGCTGTGCCCTTGCCATTAAGCCCAAGGTTATTTTATTGGATGAACCGATGGTCGGTTTGGATCCTGCCGCCATCAAAGAGTTGAAGGAGGTAGTGTTGGAGCTGAAAGAGCAGGGAGTGACCGTGCTTATCAGCACACATATGCTGGAAATGGTGAAAGACCTCTGGGATTTCGTGTTTATCATGCAGAAAGGAAAAATCATAGGAACCTTCGACCGCAAGCAGCAAAAAGACGCAGATATTGAAGAGCTGTTCTTCCAGATTACGGGAGGCGGTGATGCGCAATGAGAGGGCTGATTTATCTTTATAAGCGGACGATTATCAACAATATAAAACGCGCGCTGAAACGCCCGGTTACCTACATTTGGCTGGTATTTGCCGTGGGTTATCTGCTGATGATGGGAGTCGGCTTCGGGACGATGATAGAGGAGGGGAATTTTGGTACGCCGGAAAATATAGTTGCCATCCTTTCAATTATCATTTTTGCGATGATTCCGGGAAATATTATCAGCTATTCCCGAAGGAGAGGACTATTATTTCGTCCGAGTGAGGTACATTTTGTGTTCTCCGCACCAGTCAGCCCCAAAATGGTGCTGATGTTTGAGGGCGTCAAGTCATTTGCCGGCAATCTCGTGATTGGAGTTCTCATTATTGTCTTTGGTGGGCTTTGGTTTCATATTCCGGCGTGGCAGTTAGCCGTTTACTTTTTGTTCTTCGTAGTGTTTGAAAGTATTTTGGAGGCTTCGATTATCATTTTCTGTTTTGGCAATGAGTATTTCGGAGAGAAATTCTTTAATCGCTTGCCGGTGGTGATGTACCTTTTTATGGCGGTGGTGGCGGGGACGGCTTTGTATAAGCTACTGAATGGGGAGCCGTCTTTTGCGCTGATTGGTGATTATTTTGCCATGCCGGTGATTCAACTTGTACCTATCGTGGGCTGGAATGTCGCAGTGACCAGGTTGGTATTTCTGGGGCCTGACACATTTAATATAATTGGCACCGCGTTGTACCTAGTCTCCGTTATTGGAATGTTTGCATTCGCATGTAAGATGAAATGTACCGGGGAGTACTATGAAGACGCCATGAAGTTTGCGGACGATTACCAGAAAATGCGGGAGAACCAGAAAAAGGGTGTTGCCAATATTCCCTGGAAGAAAAAGAACAAGCTACGCGAAGCGTCTGTGGAATACAAGGGGGCTTATGCAAAAGCCATCTATTTCCGGCAGATTTTGGAATATAAGAAGAACCCTACATTTATTTTTGGCTGGAATACCCTGCTGTGTCTGGGGCTGGGCGTAGCGATTGCGGTGGTTTGTTATTTTAATGATGCCATTGGGGAATTCGGGGAAGCGAAAATATTTATCGTCCCTGCCGTAGTGAGCTATGTGGTCTTTGTTTTCAGCGGCTATGCCACCAAGTGGTCGAAAGAGTTGGAAAATCCCTATACTTATATGATACCTGACAGTCCTTTGAGGAAGGTGTGGTACGCTACCAAAATTGAGCATATACGGGCAATTGTGGATGGCATATTAGTGACGCTTCCGGGGGCTGTGGTTCTTGGCCTTAGCCCGGTGATGACAGTTCTGACCATACTTCTTTATATCTGCCTGAATGCAAATAAACTCTATTATAATATGCTCGCGGATGTGTTGATTGGCAATTTATTTGGTAATTTAGGACGCTCTATGGTGAGAATGCTTTTCCAGGGATTTGCCATTGGCATTGCGGCTGTGGCGGCACTGATTGGTGGTCTGGTTATCGGGTTGGAAGTCGGGTTTTTCCTGATGATTCTTGTGATGGGAATTCTTACTTTTGCCGGCGCCATGGTTGCCTCGCTCTCCTTTAACCGCATGGAAGTTATGGAATAGACAGTAGGATAAGTTACAGGCGTTTTAAAGAAGAAAAGAGAGCTGCCGCACTAATAATTTATGTTCGTGCGGCAGCCTCTTTTAGATTGATCATTTTCTTGTCTGTACGGACCAAGTATCAGAATATGCGGAATACCGATAGGCGCCGGAAACTTTCACATAAGCTCTGACTTTATAATAGTAAGTTTTCCCTTTGGAGAGCCCGGTATCTGTAAAAGAGCTGCCCGTAGTGGTTCTCACCGGCTTATAGGAGCCTTTCTTGGAGGAAGCGCGGTATAGACGGTAGCCTTGTGCGCCGTCTGCTTTTTTCCAGGATATTTTGACCCTGTTGGCGGATATTTTAGTGACAGATTTGATTTTCGGTTCTTCCAGCCTGGGAGTGACACAGATAACGGACGAAAACTTTGAGTATTTTGTGGTTTTATGTACTGTATTGTAGGCGCGTATTTTATAAAAGTAAATTTTATTGGGGATCAAGTTAGTATCTGTACAGCTTAAAGTATTGCCTTTTTGGATCGTCTTGACTTTGGTGTACTTGCCTTTATAGGAGGTTGAACGGTAAACTTGATAACCGTGGGCTCCGTCTGTCTTTTTCCAGGACAGTTTTGTTTTGGTGGGTGATAAAACATTTGCTGAGCGGATGGCAGGCTGAGCGAGTTTTGTTTTGCCCACGATGACATTGGAGTAAGCAGAATATTTTTTGTTGCCCTTTACGGTAACATACGTCCTGATTTTATAATAGTAGGCGCCGTTTGCTGTGAGTGTTTTGTCTGTATATCTGTGATGTTTTTTTCCGCTTATCGTTCGGATGGTTTTATATTTTCCCTTTGCGCTGTCTGCTCGACAGATTTGATAGCCGCCAATCCATTTTTCCTGTTTCCATGACAGGGTTATGCCGTTATTTCCAGACAGGGAAACGCTGACAAGCGCTGGCGCAGCCAGTCTGGAACTTTTCTTTTTCTCTTTGCTGTAAGGAGAATAATATTTTTTTCCATGGACCGTCTTATATGCCCGCACCTTATAATGATAAGTGCTGTTCGGCATAACCTCATCGTCCACATAACGCACGGTATTTGCACCTTTTATTTCCTTAATGAGTTTGTAGGTTCCAGATTTCCCGGTTTTTCGGTAAATACGGTAACCGGTTACGCCCTTTATTTTCTCCCATTTTACGGATATCTTGCGGTAGGAGGCTAATGTCAGGGAATTTATTTGCGGGGTTGATATCCTGGTGCTGGCCTTTTTCACAGAAGAATAAGGCGAGAATATTTTGATTCCATTAAAGTTCCGGTAGCTTCTGATTTTGTAGTAAAAGGTTTTGTTGATACCTATGGTATCTGTCCAGGAGACAATGCCTCCAGAGGAAATGGTAGCTGCTTTCTTATACCCTTTATCCGGTTTGGTAGAACGGTAAATTTCATATTTCTGCGCCCCGGCAATTTCCTTCCATTTTAATGTTATTTTTTTAAAGTTGGACACAGAAGTTTTTAGTGTGGGGGCGGCCAATCTATCTTGTGGCATTTTGCAGGCAGAAGCCGGCATACTATTATAGACGGGGACGCGGAACAAAAAAGAATTATTTAAAACGCCCATGTTTGCGTAGCCTCTTTTTACACTTTTTCCTTCGTTGTCCGCCGCCAGAAGATTTTGCATGTATTGATGCCAGTAAAGATTCCCATCAGAATTGTCCACGTCAAATTTTTGCAGGTATAAGGTATTTTGTCCTATTTTAATATAATTGTTACTCACTTTTTGTGAACCACCGTACAGCGCAGCGTAGCGCGTCGTCCAGCCCGCGGCGCGGGCCTCCTCGAGACCGTTGCGAATAATTTCCTCATAACTTGTCCCGGAAGCCTG
Source organism: uncultured Lachnospiraceae bacterium (assembly GCA_910589635.1). GTDB lineage: Bacteria > Bacillota > Clostridia > Lachnospirales > Lachnospiraceae > Petralouisia. The sequence continues at coordinate 22,816 of CAJUTD010000028.1, forward strand.
TATATTATAATAATTGTAAAGACCTTCATAGCCGGGATAGGTTCCTGAAATCAAAGGTGAACTTCCGTCATTGCCTTGTTCTTGCCGCACTCTGCTGGCTAAGTGATAGGGACTGACATTTATTGATTTTCCTATCTGCATAAAGTTCTGGGCGTAGGTCAGGCCGTTTTCCAGCTTGGCGTTCGCCATAAACGTATTTTTCAAAATTGTCTTTACCCCGGATTCTTTGTGGCAGGCAGAGTTAAAGGACAACATTTCAAATTGAAAGACCGAATCTTCGTTTAAGAAATTCCTCGGATCTATGTAATATCGAACAATTGGCTCGCTGGCCTGCACCCAGTAAGGAGCGCTGAGGACTTGATTTGACATTTTCCAGCTTTCCATGCTGTCTAAAGGAACAAGATTTCGGGCAGGGGTCATTTCCTGTCGGATAACTGTGTTCCAGTTCAAGTTTGTGTTCATGGGCACAAATGTCCAGTTGGGATGTGCAGAGATTAAGGCTTGTATGTATGGCCGATAACTTGCTGGAAAAGCGTTCAAATTTGTTTTTCCTGCCCTGGAAGCGGCAGAGGCCTGTCCCATAGCAGTGTTATTCTGTGTTTCCTTCCATTCTTTTAGTCCTTCGTCGGCAGAGATCAGGTAGGCATCCTCAATATATCCGCTGTATAATGTACCATTTACCATGGCTTCTATTTGGTACCAGATGTCACCATCGGCAAATGTGATACCCGTCAGGCGTACCTGGTGTCCTGTGAGGATATTGGCCGTCGGTGCAGAATCATAGGTGGGTTTTTCCCTGATATCATAGGATTCACACTGGTATAACAGTGCAAAGACATCATGGTCGGCAATCAGGGAATTAAATGATTTTTTTGCTTCCTGATATGCCTCGGCGTCATCAGCAGTAACCTGCTTGGGGGTATCATAAGGAATGCCGGTGACAGTTTCTTCCCTATCGGGCGTTTCACCTACCGAAAATGCGGCGGCTTGAACCTGCATGGTACAGTGGTTCACACCTTGTTGAAATAGCATCATTGATGTTACAATGAGTGCTGTGATTTTTTTCAATCTCATATTTTCACCTTCTGTTGTCTTGTATTTATTACCATTATATAGAGAAGTTGCCTGAGAATCAAGGAGGCAGCCAAACCTTTATATAGAGAAATTGCCTGAGAATCAAGGAGGCAGCCAAACCTTTTGTAGTGAACATATCAGGCATGATAAAAATACGAAAACTTAGGAATGCATACAGAACCGGGATGATAAATTTTCTGTGGAAAATACTGGACTAATTTGACAAAATATGATTAAATATGAATAGGTGTGAGAAAGATATACGCTGTGGTTCCCGGCATAAGAGAGAACCTCCGCATACATATATTGTCTTTCACACGGTAAAATTTGTATGTATTGAAAGGAGTCTTAAAATGATTTACACTAAGGAAGTCGAAAACATGTGTCCTGTAGCTAAGGGCGCAAAACATGAACCCGCTCCAATTCCGGAAGAAGGCAAATGGGTTCATTCCAAGAAAATTGAAGATATTTCCGGTTTTACACATGGCGTAGGCTGGTGTGCACCGCAGCAGGGTGCCTGCAAGCTTTCTCTGAATGTAAAAAATGGTGTAATTGAGGAAGCTTTGGTTGAGACTATCGGTTGTTCCGGTATGACCCACTCCGCAGCTATGGCAGCAGAGATTTTACAGGGAAAGACAATTTTGGAAGCATTGAATACAGACCTTGTATGTGATGCAATCAATACAGCTATGAGAGAGCTGTTCTTACAGATTGTTTACGGACGTACCCAGAGTGCATTCTCTGACGACGGACTGGCAGTAGGCGCCGGCCTGGAAGACTTAGGAAAAGGTCTTCGTTCTCAGGTTGGAACCATGTATGCAACCAAAGAAAAAGGTGTTCGTTACCTGGAAATGGCAGAAGGCTATGTAACCGGTATCGCTTTAGATGCAGATAACGAAGTAATTGGTTATCAGTTTGTAAGCCTTGGCAAAATGACTGACTTCATCAAAAAAGGCGATGATCCTAACACCGCTTGGGAAAAGGCAAAAGGACAGTATGGCCGTGTAGCAGATGCTGCTAAGATTATCGACCCAAGAGAAGAGTAAGGAAAGGAGAACGAATACAATGGCTTTATTTGAATCATATGAAAGAAGGATTGACCAGATCAATTCTGTATTAAACAATTATGGAATCAGCTCCATTGAAGAAGCTGAAAAGATTACCAAAGACGCTGGGCTTGACGTATACGAGCAGGTGAAGAAGATTCAGCCGATCTGCTTCGAGAATGCTTGCTGGGCTTACACAGTTGGCGCTGCAATTGCCATCAAGAAGGGCGCAAAGAGGGCGGCAGATGCAGCAGCAGCAATCGGAGAAGGTCTTCAGGCTTTCTGTATCCCGGGCTCCGTTGCAGACCACAGAAAGGTTGGTCTTGGACATGGTAACCTTGGTAAGATGTTATTAGAGGAAGAGACAGAGTGCTTCTGCTTCCTGGCAGGCCACGAATCCTTTGCAGCAGCAGAGGGCGCGATCGGTATCGCTGAGAAGGCGAATAAAGTTCGTCAGAAACCGCTGCGCGTTATCTTAAATGGCCTTGGCAAGGATGCAGCTCAGATTATTTCCCGTATTAACGGATTTACCTTCGTTGAGACAAAATATGACTACAAGGAAGCAAAATTGAACGTAGAATATGAGAAAGCATATTCTGATGGACTTCGTGCGACTGTCAAATGTTACGGTGCAGATGATGTTCAGGAGGGCGTTGCCATCATGCATCATGAGAATGTCGGTGTTTCCATCACCGGTAACTCCACGAATCCCACACGTTTCCAGCATCCGGTAGCAGGTACATACAAGAAGGAATGCAATGAGCAGGGCAAGAAATACTTCTCCGTTGCATCCGGTGGTGGTACGGGACGTACGCTTCACCCGGATAACATGGCAGCAGGACCGGCTTCCTACGGTATGACAGATACTATGGGACGTATGCATTCTGATGCACAGTTTGCAGGTTCTTCTTCCGTTCCGGCTCATGTAGAGATGATGGGTCTGATCGGAATGGGTAATAACCCAATGGTAGGAGCTACCGTTGCAGTGGCAGTTTCGATTGAGGAAGCGGCTAAAGCTGGCAAGTTCTAAAAAGAGTTCGTTTGCGAACTCTCATGCGAGGCGTGTTTGTGAATCAATGATTTTCCTTTGCGCTTCTGTAATAGTTTTTGTATTAAAAGGAATCGCGGGAGTGATTCCTTTTAATAATCCCATAAATGAGGGTTCTGGGTTGGCGTTGAACGCCCTTAGTTTGATAGGGTATAATATCAAAAATATTTACGAGGAGTGATTGATTATGAAAATAAAGATAATAATGAGTTTTATTGGACTATCATTTTTAATATCTGCATGTGGCGCAAAAGCAGATACTTCAACCCAAACGAATACCTTGACAGAAGAAAATGATGTTTATTCAGAAAACGAAATAAAAATAAGTTGGGAAGCAGATGAGGAGTCTGAAAAAGAAGAGCTAGACAAAGCAGAACAGGATAAGTTAGAGAAAGAGAAAGATAACGAATCAGAAGAAAAGATTGACAAAGAAGAAACGAAGGAGGTAAAGGAGGACGAACCAGATGAGCCAGATCTGACAGCAATGGAATTAGAAGAAATATTATTGCAGCAGCCCTGTTATGTGGAAAACATAGATTATATTAGAAATGACGCTGGTTATGGTGCGGATGTGAGTGTTGTGGTAAAAAACAACTCCGGCACAGACATAAAAAATGTGTTTTATGCTATGGCGGGTTGGGATACCAACAATCTTCCTTTGATTTTATATACTTATAAGGCTGTCAATGGGACTGGTTACATAGTGGAAAATGATTTTGGAGATCCCAATATAGTAAATGGCGGCACGTATGGGGAAGACCTTCTGTTTGGCATAAAAGAGGAAACAGCATCCAGATTGGAAACCTTCAAAGCTGTTGTAATCAAATATGAGGATTTTGATGGAAACACTTGGGAAAATCCTTATTATGAAGATTGGATAAAATTATATAAAGAGAAAAAATTAGAACCGTAGTAATATATAATCAGAAAAATACAATTAGCAGAAATATGTAATGGTGCAGGACGTGTTAATCGTCCTGCTTATTTCGAAATATCGGGTATCCGTTTCCCTGGCTGTCGGTGGTAATTTCATTGAGATGTTGCCTTCTGCAGGGCTTTTTCTTTTCGTTGACGATACCGCTTTCCCATGCTCCTACTGGTGCGGTGCGTATACTCTTATCTTTAGCTGTTCTTTTCATTGTGCCCTCCTGAGTTTTGATAAAATTAGTATAACCGAATATAGGAGAAATATTAAGTACAGGTAGCAAAAATATGAATCTTATAGATAAAAAGCGCAAATGGGAGAAAAGTAAAATTTTAGAGAATTTTTATTGCCTATTGCATTCGTTATGTATTATAATATAGGACAGGAAGTTAATATTTCCCATTTCCCAGGCAAAACAGTGTTTTGCAGTTTTGGGCAAGGACGGAAATCTTTACTTCAGAAAAAGAAAAGGAAAAGAGGTTAAAGAAATGAGCAAAATTGATTTGAGCAAGTACGGTATTACCGGCACCACAGAGATTGTCCACAATCCTTCTTACGAGGACCTGTTTAAGGAAGAGACTAAGCCTGAGTTAGAGGGCTATGAGAAAGGACAGGTCAGCGAGCTCGGAGCAGTTAATGTAATGACGGGAATTTACACCGGCCGTTCTCCCAAAGACAAATTCATCGTAATGGACGAGAATTCCAAGGACACTGTATGGTGGACCTCCGATGAATATAAGAACGATAACCATCCGGCAACCGAGGAAACTTGGGATGCAGTTAAGAAAATTGCACAGAAAGAGCTTTCTGATAAGAGACTTTTCGTGGTAGACGCCTTCTGCGGCGCGAACAAGGATACCCGCATGGCAATCCGTTTTATTATGGAAGTAGCATGGCAGGCGCATTTTGTAGAGAACATGTTTATCATGCCTTCTGCTGAGGAGCTTGAGAGCTTTGAGCCTGACTTCGTTGTATATAACGCTTCCAAGGCTAAAGTTGAGAATTATAAAGAATTAGGACTGAACTCTGAAACAGCTGTTGTATTTAACATCACAAGCCGTGAGCAGGTAATCATCAACACATGGTACGGCGGAGAGATGAAGAAGGGTATGTTCTCCATGATGAACTATTATCTGCCGCTCAAGGGTATCGCTTCCATGCACTGCTCTGCTAATACAGATATGAACGGTGAGAATACAGCAATCTTCTTCGGCCTTTCCGGTACAGGTAAGACGACATTGTCTACAGATCCTAAGCGTCTTTTGATTGGTGACGACGAGCACGGCTGGGATGACAATGGCGTATTTAACTTTGAGGGCGGATGCTATGCAAAAGTAATTAACTTGGACAAGGATTCTGAGCCGGATATCTACAATGCGATCAAGAGAGATGCTCTTCTTGAGAACGTTACTCTGGACGCTGACGGCAAGATCGATTTTGATGATAAGAGTGTTACAGAGAATACGCGTGTATCTTATCCGATTAACCATATTGAGAAGATTGTACGTCCGGTTTCTTCAGCGCCGGCAGCTAAGAATGTAATTTTCCTGTCCGCAGATGCATTTGGTGTACTTCCTCCTGTATCTGTTCTGACACCGGAGCAGACACAGTATTACTTCCTGTCCGGCTTTACAGCTAAGCTTGCAGGAACAGAGCGTGGGATTACAGAGCCTACCCCGACTTTCTCAGCTTGCTTCGGCCAGGCATTCTTAGAGCTGCATCCGACCAAATATGCTGAGGAGCTTGTGAAGAGAATGGAGAAGAGCGGCGCTAAGGCGTATCTTGTAAATACAGGCTGGAACGGCACAGGCAAGCGTATCTCCATCAAAGACACGAGAGGCATTATTGACGCAATCCTTAACGGAGATATTCTCAATGCGCCAACGAAGAAGATTCCGTTCTTTGATTTTGAGGTTCCGACGGAGCTTCCAGGTGTTGATCCTGCAATTCTTGATCCGCGCGACACTTATGCTGACGTTTCTGAATGGGAGACCAAGGCAAAAGATCTTGCACAGAGATTTGTTAAGAACTTTGCGAAATATGAGGGAAATGATGCAGGAAAGGCACTTGTATCTGCTGGACCTGAAGTATAATGTGGCTTAATTAGGAGTTGTCATACCCTATACGGGATATAGTTTCATAAGTTAGTGCAACTATTTAATATTTGTTGTACTATGTAAACAGGCTTTTTATGTTTTGAATAAGTCAAATCATAAGGGGCCTGTTTTATACATTAATTTGAAGAAATTATATCTAAAATACTTTATTAACATTTTTAGGAACAAAATTAGCATAATAAAGGTATAAAGTTTTGTGTTATAATTAATTTAATTTATACTAGGGGGAAAGACGCTAATGAGAATAGCAGTCTGTGATGATTGTTCTGAAGATGCTTTATCCTTGAAGGGTAGTTTGAGAGGACAGGACGTGCAAGTATACTTTTCTGCCAAAGGTCTTCTTACAGACCTCTCAGACAGGGATCTACATTTTGACTTATTTCTGCTAGATATTTATATAGATGATTCGATGAATGGGATTGAACTGGCAAAGAACCTGCGTGAGATGGATGAGGAGGCGGTGATCTGTTTTGTGTCTATCAGTGATGCATTTTACAGGGAAGCATTTGACTTGTATGCAGTCCAATATTTACTAAAGCCTGTACAGAAAGACTCGCTCAGAAAGCTCTTAGACAAGGTTTCGGAAAATATGGCCCGCTATAGGGAGCAAAGTCTCAGCTTTAAATGGCGTGGGCAGAGTGGTTCCATTCCTTATAGGAAGATTCTCTATATCAGCAGCATGGAGCATACGATTTCTATCTACTGTACAGATGGAGTGGTCCAGAAATGTAAGGGGAAATTAAGCGAGTTGGAGTTGCGCTTGCGTGGAGATATATTTCTGAGATGCCATCAGAGTTTCCTTGTCAATATTTATCAGGTAGATATTTTGAACGGAAATGCTCTTATAATTTCAGGGCAGAGGGTTCCAATTTCCAGAAAATATTTTGCGGAAGTGAAAAGACGGTATCAGGAAATCTTATTTGAGGAGGTAGACTGATGGAAATACTTCGGGAGTTATCCGTTCTGTGGTCATTGTTCCATATATTAATTCTTTTTATGATGCTTTATCGTTCCCGCTATTCAAAGAGAAAAACATTTCTTCTTACCGGGTTTACAATGATACCATTGATTATCTTGAATCTGGCGGGGGTAGCAGTTTATGGAACAGGGGTTATGGGAAAAATTTTTATTTTGACCTGCACTTTGCCAAGTCTTTTAGTTTTCTGGTTTATTTCAGAGGATAAAAAAGCAAGATTTTTCTTTACCTTCTGTCTGGCTGATACGGTAGCCCTTTGGATAATTGCGACAACGAATGTGGCAGATTTTTATTTTGGGGGCGGGCAGTGTATCTTGATGTTTTTCAGCAGGCTGATAATATTTCCTTTGGTTGAATGGGTAGCGGTCCGTTATTTAAGGAAACCTTATCTGGAATTGCAGAGAGAGGTCGCAAGCGGTTGGGGAATTTTTGCAGGGATGACGGCTTTATATTATATCTTGTTGGCAGTATTTGCAAATTTTCCAGTAGTAATTACTGCAAGACCGCAGGAACTTCCGGCCTTCATACTGATATTGGTGCTGATGCCTATGACGTATGCTACTATTTTAACGGCGCTTTATCGGCAGCTTTTACTTTACCGGAGGCAGCAGGGCGAGCGCATTTTACAGGAACAGAAGCATGCGCTGGAAGCCCAGCTTGAAAATCAGCAGCGCATTCGCAGAATGAAGCATGACATGAAGGGCTATGTTGTTATGCTTTCTGGGCTGCTTGCAGAAGGGAAAATACAGGAGGCGCAGGAATATTTGAATGCTGTGGGGACGGAAATGGACAGTTTGTTGGGACAGTTTTGCGCTAATCCATATATCAACGCTATATTTGTCCAGTTTAGCCAGAAATTTCAGGAGATACAGGCAGATTTTCATATGGATATCTGCATAGGCGATGAGGAGCTTCCATATATGGATTTGTGCCGCATTCTTGCAAACGGTTTGGAAAATGCCTGCGATGCATTGGAGGCATTAAAAGTGCAAGAAAGGGAAATTTCTGTACAGATGAAATATAGCCGTGGTTACCTGGTGATTCGCATGAGGAATCGCTGCCAAGAGGACTTGAGGGTAGAGAAAGGAACGATTCCTACCAGCAGCAAAGGGGGAAGAGAACATGGATTTGGTCTGGCTACTGTGAAAGAAGCGGCGGAGCGATTGGGCGGTGATATGCTTTGCTATACCGAGAACCATAATTTTGTGCTGGACGTAATGGTGCGTGTCAAGAATTTATCGAAGGAAAAACCGAACTAATTTTTCGTGAATGTCTTTGTACGGTTGATAGCGCATGGGCAAATCGAGCCATGTTTTCTTGTCTACGATGCTTTTGTAGTGAGAGAAGGTGAAAAATCCATCTTTTCCATGATAAGAACCCATGCCGCTTTCACCAAATCCGCCAAATCCCAATTCGCTGGTGGCAAGATGGATGACTGTGTCGTTAATACAGCCGCCGCCAAATCCGCATTGCGTAGTGAGTTTTCTTGCCGCGTGTTTATCGGAAGTAAATATATATAGCGCTAAGGGGTGGGGCATACTGTTTATTTTGCAAATTGCTTGATTGAGAGAATCATAGGTAAGTACAGGCAGCAATGGACCGAAGATTTCTTCTTTCATAACGTTGTCTGAGAAAGAAATATTGTCCATGACCGTTGGCTCAATGCGTAGCGCAGCTTCATCGGACTGCCCGCCGTGGATAATTTTTGTCGTTTCCATTAATCCTAAGATTCGCTGAAAATGTTTTTCATTGATGATTTTACCGTAATTTGTGTTTTGCAGGGGAGTAGAGCCAAACTGGAGCGTAATCTGTTTTTTGATTTCAGCAAGCAGTTTATCTTTGATGGCGCCATCGCAGTAAATATAGTCGGGCGCCACGCAGGTCTGTCCGCAGTTAAGGAATTTGCCGAAAACAATTCGCTTGGCCGCCAGTTTGAGATTTGCACTTTTCTCGACGATGCAGGGACTTTTGCCTCCTAGTTCCAAAGTAATCGGAATTAGATTATCAGCGGCATGACGCATAACTTCTTTGCCTACAGACTGGCTGCCGGTGAAAAAAATATAGTCGAAGCGTTGGTTTAAGAGGAAGGTATTTTCCTCGCGTCCACCGGTGATGACAGAGATAAATTCACGATCAAAACATTTCTCAATAATATTATATATAATTTGGCTGGTGTGAGGGGAATATGCACTTGGCTTCACTACGATCGTATTTCCAGCAGCTATGGCGTCCACTAAAGGGTCGAGGGTCAGCAAAAAAGGATAATTCCAAGGGCTCATAATCAATACTGTCCCATAGGGAGAGGGTTTTTTGAAACTTCTGGAATGAAACTGTGAGAGTGGTGTGTGAACTCTTTTTTCTCGCGCAAAGGAGCGGATATGTTTTAACATATAGCTTATTTCGCTGAGTACCAGTCCGATTTCACACATATAGCTCTCAAAGTGGCTTTTACCCAAATCCTTACGGATAGCTTCAGTAATATCATTTTCATAAATATTAATGCAGGTTTTGAGTTTCTTGAGAGCATTTATGCGAAAGTTAATATCCAGTGTCTTACCGGAAGAGAAAAAAGATTTCTG
>CAJUTD010000029.1 GCA_910589635.1 uncultured Lachnospiraceae bacterium
ACAAAAATTACTCTGGGAAGCTAGCTTCCCAAGATAATTTTTGTGCATGTTGTTTACATTGCTTTGCAATGGAAACCTTTTGAACGAATATATAGATTGTAATTTATGTTAGAGCGACAGCCCCAGAGTGATTTTTGTGCATGTTGTTTACATTGCTTCGCAATGGAAACCTTTTGAACAGATAAAAACTTTAGTGACTGCTTCGTGCGACAGCCCCATTTGACGAATGCCGCGAGGAGCAAAAACCCCGTTACTTACATCGGGGTTTTTGATTGTGGAAAACGACAATGCTAAGCGATTACTAGTACACACAAAATAAAGAGACGGCCGCTTTACGAAATTTTTTCGTTAAAACGACAGTCTCTTATTTTTGCATAGAAGAGGCCCCTGCGCTTTGACCTATTGTAGAACCTCCTTCTATCTGCGCGCTTCTCTTGCATGCAAAGGCTGGGAAAGCCATTCTTCATACTCCTTCAATGCCTTATCATGGGCAGAACTGGGAATCACCCATTTATTTCCTGCCTCTCGTATCTGACCGCCTTCTACAACGCATTTTGTGCCATTAAGGGTAAACTCTTTGCTCGTGTCTACGCCTAATTCCCCAAGCAGGCTCAGCAGCATCGGCGTTTGCTGCGGCCAGATGTAAATGGAAGGCCACTGCTGGTCTGCGAAATGAATCAGCGCGTTCAGTCCGTTTGCCAAGCTCTCAACTCTCTGCTCCGTATCGGCGCTCCCTCTGCCATCGCCCAAAACTTCCACACAATCCTCCGTCACTCTCAGCCTATAGCCATTCTCCAAATCAAACACATCGCCCACAGCCAGGTTCATGCTGTTGGTCTCCGGGTCGTAATCTTTCGACTGAAGTGTCTTGAAAGGAGTGTTCTTTCCCCAGCCAGCCATTTCCTCATAAGAGAGATACATTGGTATATATTGCGTGAGCACTTTGTCCCCATTCACCGTATATCTTGATTCCTCCCCGCTGACCTGTTCGCAAGTAATTTCATATTCTTCCATGTTAGGGTCAATATCCCACTTCAATCCCTTAAATGAACCTGTTTGATATACCATTTGCATTAATTGTTCAATATTATTCTTTTTCTTAACATCATAACCGTTGAGCTCTTTGGACGCTTTCTCAGACAAATTTCCATTAAAATAATTCACAAATTCATCTGCCGTACCGTCCTTGGTTGACAATTTTCCTGTCTTGGAATTGTAAATATACGTCTGCACAGAACCAATTCCCGTTACTGCCATATGTATGTTCCTCCTTAGATTCTCCGCTTCTAAACAGCTTATATCTTTTGATTAATATTTAACACCCTTGTATATGGCCTACCAAATTGTCTTCAGTACGCCTTCCCAATAAGAACTAAGCGAAAGCTGCGGCCGATAATCCCCGAAAGCGCCGACTTTCCGCCGCATTCTCTGCAAATTTTTTTCAGATACTGCCTCCATATAGGCTTCTTTCGTTTTCTTTTCAATTTCTCCCGGTTTTTCAGGAAGCTTCACTCCTCCGAACGTCTCCTTAATTTGTGCCATTGCCTTTTTCGACGCGGCCACAAATGTCGTATACCTATCGTATGCCAAATCAAGCTCTGCCAGACGGTCATCAACAGTCTCTTCTCTGCGCTCACCAGTTTCCTCATCAATCACATACGTTGTCTCACGGTCTTTTCGCGCAAACTCATCAACAATACGGTCATGCACCACCTGATACGCTTTTGCTGTCAGAGCTATCGAATTATCAAAGGAATGCACAGACGCCTCGTTCCCCCAGGTTTTTCGCTCTTCATCTATGACTTCCTGCATTTCACTCAAGAAGTTATTCGTATAATCCATGTATTTTGTGCGAAGCTGTTTATCCAGTTCTTCAAATTCAGCTTTGATATCTCTGGTAAAATTTAATCCATTTTCATTCAAGTACTCCCGCATCTCCCTGGCAGATTTCATGCCCTCGCTGGAAAACGTGACCTTATCTTTTACTACTTGCTGTACCTTGGGTTTATCTTTTTGATTGTTCTCCTGTTCTCGTGCGAGAGCAGACATTTCCTCATAAGTCATAATATGTTTGTGAAATTTTGGTATTTCTGTTCTGCCTGCATAAATTGCCATAAACTTCACCTATCCCCAAAAATCATACTTACTGGCCGTTGCAAAGTAGTTGTTGCCCAAAATATCATACTGGCTGGAGGCACTGCTGATATTGGCTTTTGCATTGTCGGCAACACGGCCTGCCAAAAAATAGAGTTTGGCAGAAAAGGAACCATCTGCGCCTAAAACTTTCTCAAGCTTATCTACATCCGATGCTTTAAACTTATCTTCATCAATCTTTAAGGAGCCGTCGTTCCCCATGGTAATTCCTATTTCTTCTAACGCATCCTTGCTATCCGTATATGATTCTTTCATCATTTGGCGATAGCCCTGATTTAATGGGGAAGCTGTGTTCTTCAACGATTTGACGGTGCTGTTATAGTTCTTTATCAAATCCTGTGCTTTCTCATAAACCGACTGCAGATCGCCGCTCGTGCGCGCTTCCTGGAATAGTTTCTCAGAAGCCATCTCCTCCGCGGACTGCTGTAACTGCTCTGCCTGCCCCTTTAATTTCTCATAACTTTTACTCTCTGTATTAATACCTTTCTTGTTAAGCGCGCTTAACAGGCTGTTGGGACTGCTGCTGGCGCTGTTGATGCAGCTTAAAAGCGATATATTATTAATAGGCAGCCCTGCCTTTCGCATGGATGCGTTCAACATCTGTGTGGTAATTCTCATAATGTTATCCTCCTTCATCAAAACTCACTTTTGTTGCTCTCTAAATATTTATCGGATGGCAAAAATAATTGTTAAGTTGGTTGGAATCAACTGACCTTTATACGGCATGAAATATTTATCACCTACAGTGTCATACCCTCCGCTTTCTTCCATATTTTTTCATATTAATATTCAAAAACGGCCATACAATTATGCATGGCCGTTCTTTATCACTGATAAAAAAATAATATTCTCATCGTATAATTATTCATTTACACAAAGGAAAACTTCTCTTCCGTTGCCCGGAAGAATTCAACCTTCGCCATATCAAAGCAGTCTAAAATCTTGGGTGAAAATACACCGCACTCATCATCTTTAATCATGCGCACAGCTTCATCCACGGCATAAGCCGCCTTATAGACGCGCTTGCTCACCAGAGCGTCATAGACATCCACAATAGATACTACCTGTGCCCAAATAGGAATCTCCTCCCCTTTCAATTTGTCGGGATAACCGTTACCATCGTACCGCTCATGGTGGAATCTGCAAATATCATAGCAATACTGGTAGAACTCGTTATCCTCCTGCTTGAAATTCTCCAACAGTTCACAACCATAAACCGTATGTTTCTTCATCTCTTCAAATTCATCTTTCGTCAGTTTACCAGGCTTTAACAAAATACTGTCAGGGATGGCAATTTTTCCTAAATCATGGAGAGCCGCAGCATTGGTAATGAGGTTTACTGATTCATCGGTAAGCCCATACTCCGGAAATTCATCTTTGACATATCTAAGTAGAATTTTCGTAAAATATTTCACCCTCTGGATATGCTCGCCAGATTCCAGGCTGCGGAATTCTACTACGGAGCTCAATGCATTGATCAGGAATTCATTGCTTCGCTCTAACTTCTCCCTGCTCTCGCGCAATTGCTTCGTACGCTTCTCCAGCTTTGCCTCAATGTCTCTTCTGTTCTGGAACAGTTCAATGATGTTCTGGGCACGACGCATAACCACCTTGGGCTCAAACGGCTTATAGATGATATCAGAAACACCGTATTCATATGCTTTCACTTCACTTTCTGTCGTCGCCTCCCCGGTAATCATGATTACCGGAATCGAGCTGATATATCCTTTCTCAGACATATATTCTAAGACATCCAGCCCGGACTTATTAGGCATCATCAAATCAAGAAAAATCAACGACAGCTCTTCCCCATATTTCTCAATCAGTTCAATGGTCTCCACACCATCGGCTGCCTCTAAAATCTCATACTGTTCCTCAAAAATAAAGCTAAGCATTTTGCGGTTTACTTCCACATCGTCCGCAATTAAAATGATATGTTCTTCCATTCCTTTCCCTCCAGCGGCGCAGTCATTTCGCCATAAATATATATTGATAATTTTGACACACTGACGCTGTTATGCTATCTAAATAATGTCCACTACATTCTAACATAACCCATTTTAAAAAATCAAGATAAAACCATAGAATGTTCATACTTTATGTCACTACCTTATCTAAAGTTTTCTCACAGCTTCAGCTTTGCCAGGGCGTCCGCAAACGCATTGTTGACGGGCTCTTTTGCCTCCTGCTTCATCTTGTTCATATAGCGGGAAACATCCTTCTTGGACACGCCGCCCCCGCTCTCTTTGCGGCGTTTCTCAAATGCAGACAGCTTTTCCCGATAGCCACAGGCACAGGAAAATTTACGGTTCTCACCTTCACCGACAAGCTCCATCTTCTTATGGCACTGCGGGCAGCGGGCATTGGTAATTTTGGAAATGGTTTTGCGATAGCCGCATTCCCTGTCCTGGCACACCAGCATCTTGCCGTTTTTGTGGTTGACCTCCAACATCAATTTGCCACATTCCGGGCACTTCTTGTTCGTGAGGTTGTCGTGGCGGTATGTCTTGGAAGAAGCCTGAATATCCTTTACAATGTCCACTGTGTAGGCGCGGATTTCAGCTTCAAAATCCTTCTTTTTCGCCTTGCCCCTGGCAATGTCAGAGAGCTCCTGTTCCCACTTAGCTGTCAGTTCCGGGGAAGTAAGTCCCTGGGGCGCAAGTTCAAGCACCTGCCTGCCCTTAGAAGTCAAATGGATATATTGATCGCGCTTTTCAATCATAAAGCTGTGGAACAATTTTTCAATGATATCCGCCCTTGTGGCAACTGTTCCCAATCCCCCGGTCTCCCCCAACGTCTGCCTGAGTTTCTTATCAGCGTTTTCCATATATTTAACAGGATTCTCCATGGCTGCAAGCAGCGTTGCCTCCGTAAAAGGAACCGGCGGCTTTGTCTTCCCCTGTGTAATCTTTCCATCCGTAAACAGAATCTTTTGTCCTTTCGTAAAATCGGGGATACTTCCGCTTATGATTTCGCCTGGCATTGACGCTCCCTCCCGGGATGTATCGTCGCCATACGCTTCCTCATCATCCACCGCAAATCCTGCTTCCTTTTGCAGCATCTTAATTTCCTGCCATCCTGGTTTCTGCAAAATACGCCCTTTGAGGGTAAATTTCTCTCCCTGGCACACTGCCGTCACTTCCGTCTGCTGGTATTCGCAAGGCGGCAGCAACACAGAAAGAAAACGGGAAACTACCAGCTCATAGATTTTTCTCTCTCCATATTCTAAGTCTTTGAGATTGGCTCCTTGTTCTGTAGGGATAATCGCATGGTGGTCTGACACTTTCTTATCATCCACAAAGGATTTGTTGCCTGTAATCTTTGTTTTCAGCAATTTCCCACAAATTGGCGCATAAATGCCGGCGCGGCAAGCACGCAGCCGTTCCGGTATGGTGTCCACGATATCTGCGGTCAAATATCGGGAGTCCGTTCTCGGATAAGTCACAACCTTGTGCCGCTCATATAACGCCTGCATGAAATCCAAGGTCTGTTTTGCCGAAAAACCAAATAAGCGGTTCGCATCCTGCTGCAAAGAAGTCAAATCATAAAGCTGCGGCGCATAAGATTTCTGCTGCTTCTTTTTTACCTCCTCCACAACCGCTGTACTATTGACGGCATTCTTGCGCGCATTTTCTATTTCTGTCTTATCAAACGTACTACTGCTGTTTTGCGCTGATTTCCATGTCCAGGAAACGCCGCCACCGTTCATTTTCAATCCATAATACTCTTTGGGCTTAAATGTTTTAATCTGTGCCTCCCGCTTGGCAATAATGGCAAGCGTAGGCGTCTGTACCCTGCCACAGGAGAGCTGCGCATTGTGCTTTACCGTCAGCGCTCTCGTGGCGTTGAGCCCCACCATCCAGTCGGCCTCTGCGCGCGCCACGGCAGCTTCATACAATTTCTGATAATCTCTGGCGTCCTTTAAGTTTGAAAACCCCTGGCGGATGGCCTTATCCGTGACCGAGGATATCCATAACCGTTTCATAGGTTTCTTCACGCCGGATTTCTGGATAATCCACCGCGCCACCAATTCGCCCTCACGTCCTGCGTCCGTGGCGATAATGATTTGTCCAATCTCTTTGCGGTACATTTGCTTTTTGACCGTCTGGTATTGATGCCCGGTCTTTTTAATCACCTGGATATCCAGATGTTCCGGAAGCATGGGCAGCGTCTCCATCTTCCATTCTTTCCACTGGTCTCCATAACTTTCCGGGTCGGCAAGTTCTATGAGATGGCCCAACGCCCAGGTCACCACGTAATCCTTCCCTTCCAGATAACCATTGCCGCCCTGCTTACAGCCCAGTACCCGGGCAATATCCCTGCCTACGCTGGGTTTCTCTGCAATTACTAATGATTTCATACGAAATGTCCATCCTTTTTCTTTTACTACTCTATCAATCCACTCTTAGATTTTGCGCGTTCCACGACAGCGCGGAAAGTCAATACATCCATAAAACTCGCCATACTTCCCCTTGCGCTTTACCATCTCACAGCCGCATTTGGGGCACTGTATCTGCGGCTGCATTTTCTGCATTTGTATTAAAATCTTGCCTAGTTCCTCATAACACTCTTGATTCATGACGCAGTCCGCCAACGCGCGGTGCGCGCCCGCCGTACTGATATGAAAATAAGCTGCCACATCTGACAGCTTGTGATGAGACAGCTCTGGCAAACACTTTCTTGCCATATAGAGCGTGTCTATGTAGTCGTTTTCCACCCAGGCGCCAAATATGCGCATAGACGCACGGCAGATAAAATTCAAATCAAAGCTGTGGATATTATGCCCAACCAAAATGTCGTTGCCGGCGAACTCCAGAAATTCCCCCAGAGCCTTGTCAAGCTCCGGGGCTTCTGCCACCATGTCGTCCGTGATATGGTTGACTCTGGAAGCTGCTGAGGGGATATGCATTCCGGGATTTACCAACGTGGAAAATTCTTCCACCGCTTTGTGTCCCCGCACGCGGATGCCGGAGATTTCAATAATCTCATCGAAATCCGGGCGGACGCCTGTGGTCTCCAGATCGAAGACCACATAGTCGCTAATATATTTGTTCAAACGTTTTCCTCTGTTCCCTGTCACGGCGATTGCCCTCATTTCTCTTATGATTTCACATTATAAAGGTCAAAGAGGATATTTGCAAGTTTCTTATAACTTTATTTACTGCAAAAAACGTATCGTTGTTACTGCGTTCAAATTCCGGGCAGATTCTCCGCTTCCAACACATAAATCCGCGACTCGAAATCTGTACAGGGCGCTTTGCCTTCCGTCACTTCTCCCGCCGTCGAATCTGTCGTGCAAAGACCAAGGTTCATCAGCTCGTCACCGTAGAAAGCGGAGCCGCTTTGGCTGTCACGATAACAGAAATCTGGCTCTAAGCCCTCAAGACGCAGCCGTGTATAACATCCATTGACCTTGTTCAAGACGCGATACCAGCCGACGATTGCTGTTTGCTTATCCTCACTTACTGCCATCCATGCCATCTCATTTCCCTCGAAGGGGCTTTTCAGGCGATAAAAATCGCCGAATTGCAGAATTTCACGGTACTGTTTCATAAAGGCAATCTGTTCTTTTACATCTGAAATCTCCTCCTTCGTCAAACAGTTTAAATCCAGCTCATAGCCAAACGTGCCAAAGTAAGCTACATTTGCTCTGGTGTGAAGCGACGTGCTGCGGAACACCTGATGGTTGGGGCTCATGGACACATGCGAACCCATACTGCTGATTGGATAACACAGGGAAGTCCCATACTGGATTTTCATGCGCTCAACGGCGTCTGTATCGTCGCTTACCCAACCCTGGGGCGCATAATAGAGCATCCCTGCATCAAAGCGTCCACCGCCGCTGGCACAGGATTCAAACAAAACTTCGGGAAATTCCCGGATCAGGCGCTCATACAAATCGTAAACCCCCAGAATATAACGGTGATAGACCTCACCCTGACGCTCCGGCGGCAGGCTGGCGCTGAAACACTCTGTAATACTGCGGTTCATGTCCCATTTAATGTAGGAGACCTTCGCCTCTCTAAGAATATTTGCCATCATTTCATATATAAAATCTACGACTTCTTTCCTGGAAAAATCCAACACATACTGGTATCTTCCATGGGATTTTGCCCTCTGAGGAGCAGCAAGAATCCAATCCGAGTGCAGGCGGTACAAATCAGAATCTTCATTTACCATCTCCGGCTCAAACCAAAGTCCAAATTTCATGCCCAATTTCTCGATACGCTCTGCAATGCCCGTAATTCCACGCGGAAGCCGCTTCGTATTCGCCACCCAGTCACCCAGCCCGGCGCGGTCACTGCTTCTTGCCCCAAACCAGCCGTCGTCAAGTACAAACAACTCGACACCGCACTCTTTGGCTTTCTCGGCAATCTGCACCAATTTATCTTCCGTAAAATCAAAATAAGTCGCTTCCCAGTTATTAATCAAGATGGGGCGTGCCTGATCCCGCCATTTTCCTCTTGCCAAACGTTTCTGGTATAGTCGATGGAAGGTGTGGCTCATATCATTTAACCCTTTATCGGTATACACCATCACCCCTTCCGGCGTCTGAAAACTCTCTCCGGGCTCCAGCCTCCAGGAAAACGTATCGGGATGAATCCCAGCCAGCACCCGGGCAGCGCAATGGGCGTCCACTTCCGCCTGTATAAGAAAATTGCCGCTGTAAATAAAACTAAAACCAATCGCCTCACCCTGTCGCTCCGTTGTCGAAGGGCGTTTCAATACCAAAAACGGATTATGCTGGTGAGAGGAATTCCCCCGCAGGCTGCCGATGGACTGCACGCCCATAACAAGTTTTCTGGTTATGATATGGCGTTCCCTTGCCCACGCCCCCGATAACTGCAACCATTCATAATCGCAGTCCGGCAAATCAAGGCAAAGGCTCATGGCGCGCTCAAGCTGCACGGTTTCCGTTCCTTCATTATCGTAACGGACGCTCCGGGCAAGAACCCCGCCCTCAGCAAAAATAGTGTAGAACAATTGGGCATGTATACCAGTCACTGAATCTTTCAGATTAATAACCAGCGTAGACGCCTCCGCCGCATCCTCGGCATAAGTTGCTGGAAGTCCTGGGAGTTTTGGTTTCCCAGCTTCCACGCAGTGGGATTGATACTGAAAATCACAAATCCTGCTCCCATTTTGCTGGCAGATTTCTACTGCCGGGCTGCGGTAGTCTCCGCTGCCAAAGCAGGGCAGCTCCTGTTTCACATGTTCCAAAGAAAATGTCCTGTCACCCGGAAATGGGCAGGATGACATAGGACGCACGGCAAGTTCCAACAAATCCGACATATTGTCCCTGTCATGAATCCTTTTTCCAAAATACAACTGCCCCAAATGGCCATTTTGCAGCACCATCATCACATAACTTATGTTTTGATTCCATAAATGGAACACTCTTGATTCCTCATGATACACAATCTTCATATCCATTTCCTCCTAACGTTTCCCGCTTTCTAAGTTGCATTTATTATATACATTTCTGCAAAGAGAATGTTAGAGGATTTTGTATTATAAATCAGTCAAAATGTTTCCTAACACATATTTTGCGATAATGGCTGGGCGGCATTCCCATTTCCTGTTTAAATGCTTTTGAAAAAACCAAAACATCATGATAACCGCAGGACATGGCCACGCCTTCCACGGACAATTCTGTAATTTCCAGCAGCTCCCTGGCACGCACCAGCCTCAATCGTGTCAAGAAATCTTTGGGTGATGCCTTGAGATTTTTGGTAAATACTTTATATAGATAACTACGGCTTACCCCGACATGCTCCGCGATTTCCGAGACGCCAATGCCACGAAAATAGTTATTCTGTATAAAATTAACCGCCTTCTTCACATAGACACTGTCACGGTTCTCCTCTGTGACAGCTTCCGTCTGCGCATCGCGTGTGAGTACCGCAAAGAATTCATAGAGCAGACTTTGGAGATAAAATTGATGCGTCAGGGAAAATGTATCGTTTTCTAACATTTGAGAAACAATCCCTTTTAATTCCTCTTTATATCGACTCTGAAATATATGCTGATTGCTATTCAGCCCCAAATCCTGCAAAAACAGCCCGGCATGTGTGCCTGCAAAACCAATCCACAGATAAGTCCACGGTTCTTTTTCATCTGCCTGATAAAAAGTTACCGCTTCCGGCTCTATGAGAAATCCCTGCCCTTCCATCAATTTATATTTGCGGTCTCCCACCTTGTACATCCCTTTCCCGGACAATATATAATGCAGAATATAACTTGGACGCACAGCAGGGCCGAAACTGTGACAGGGCTCGCATTCGGACACACCACAAAAACACAGGTACAAATCCCGGAATTTTGAACCCGTCAACTGCAATACATGAGCATCTTCCATATGTATGTCTCCTATAAGATGAAAAAAAGCGGCCGGCAACCCGACCACCTTTTTACTGTTTTAAATCCATCTGAACAGACTGAAAATTTGTCTTAAACATCATACCTTCATTGTTGTATAAGCCTTTTCCCCTAACGCCGCCAAATGTCTGTTTCACAACGCCCACGTCTGCCTCCGCAGCTTTGCTGCTTCCACCAAACATGAATGCCTGAATCCTTTCCATTCGCCGGGTCTCTTTTTCAAGTTCTGCCCGTTGCGCTTTCTTAGGCTCTGTAACATCCGTTCCTCTGGCTGCATCCTGGTTAATCTCCGCTTCTCGCACTCTGGCTGTTCCATCTGCGCGCGCTGCAGTATTTGTCAGTATACTTATCTGATTCACGGTTGCCTCCGTGGAGAGACTTTTGTGCATTACGCCCGGAAGTGACTCTCGGACATCCTCCTCCGCCTTGGAGCCGTCAACTTTCTTACTGCTTTGCGAGCCAGACATGCTTTCCTGCTGCCGCCCGTCTGCACCTTGCGCAGACTCCGTTTTCTGTCGTTCTTTCACAGCTTCCTTCGATGCATTTTCTTTCTGCTCTTTCTTAGCTTTTGCTGCCTTTTCCTCTTCCTGCTGCTTTTTCTGTTCTTCCAACTGACGTCGACGGAGTTCCCGCTTCAAGTCGCTGATTTCCTGCTGTATTTTCTGCCTTCTGTCTGCTTTTTCCTCCGCAGTCATCTCCGCATTGGAAGAAAGCTCCTGCCGCCTTTTCTGAGCAACTGTAATCTTACCCTGAATCTCTTTGCTAACAGAATCTTCCGCCGTGCTTATCTGCTCTTTTGGCGCCTGTACAGCAGTTCCCGCTGCGTTTACATTGCTGACCTGCATCATAACTCTGACCCCCTTTCCTCTTTTATGTATTTCACAAATAAAAAAGTATCTTTAACTTATTATATCGGATACTAATTGTAAAAAATTAACTGTTACCGGCAATGAACTCCAAAAATTGCTGTTCTGGCAGAGGTTTGGAAAAATAATATCCCTGAATATAACTGATTCCCAACTCTTCCATAACCTCGTACTGCTCCTTGGTCTCTATCCCCTCTGAGACAATCTCCAAATCCATCCCGTGTACCATATGCATGGCAGCATCCATGACATATTTTGCTTTGCCGTTTTCAAAATAAGCATTCGTCATATCCCTATCAAATTTGACAATATCTACAGGCATATCCACGATATAATTGAGGTTTGACTGCCCCGTTCCGAAATCGTCGAGAGAGAATTTCACCCCATAATCCATCAAGCTTTTCATATTGTTCAGAAGAATCCTTTTCGCTTCCATGGACGCCGACTCTGTAATTTCCAGATTGATAAACGAAGATGGGATATTATATTTCTCCATAATCTTGATGTAGTCTTCCGCCAACTGCTCATAAGAACATTGAACAACAGACAAATTAATCTCTATGTAATGAAGCCCATACTGCTTAATATCATGCTCCTTCACAAAGCGGCATACTTTTTCAAATACCATCTCCCCCAATCGTAAAATCATGCCATTCTGCTCAGCAACGTCAATAAAAATTCCCGGCGGAACAATTTCTCCCTCTTCATCACGAATGCGTACCAACGCCTCTGCCGACGTAAAGCAACGCTCTTTGGTGGAATAGATAGGCTGATAATACACTTCTATCCGATCCTTCTCCATGGCTTCAAGGATTAATTGCTCCGTCTGCTTTTTATAGTACATTTCCTCCGCTTTGTCCTTATCCACATAAATATACGGATTCTCGGAAAAGTCTTTGCTGTTCTGCCTGATATCCCGAATCAGATAAAGCATATCCTCCACACCCTTAAATACATGGGCATCCGGGATATGTACCCAATAAGGACGGATATGGCAATTTCGCTCATTTCCCCAACCTTCATCAAAACGCGCAGACAAGGACTGCATCCCTGCCTTTGCTTTATCCGTATTTTCAAATACCATTAGAATCTCATCCTCGGCATTCTTAAAGACAAACACATCCGGCAGTCCCAAGAAAAACTCTGTCATCTCCATTCTGACTTCCTGCATCTGCCCTGGGCGCATTCTTTTTTGCAATGCATTATCAAAAATAACTGCCAACACTGAAAAATTGCGCTCTTCACTGTAGAGCTGCCTGATATACTGGACCAACGCGCCATGATTAAACATTCCTGACTGTCTGTCCAAATTTGTCTCTGGATTCTCCAGTTTTAAGTACAGCACAACCATGCCTATAGAACAGGCATAGCCCAACACCAACATTCCATCATAAAAATATTGCAGCATTGCCGCGCAGACCCAGATTACCATCCACGTCAATACCGCTTCCCGCCGCCTTGGATTAATCTTGCTGCGTTCCTTCTTTATAAGAAAAAAGTTGACAACCAGAAATGCAATCGCCACCCAAAATGCCACAAGATTACTTGGACCATAAGTAACTAAAAAAGTGGTCCCATCCTCGTCAAACTGGTAATAAATTGGCAAAACATAGACAAGGACAGCATCCACCACTGTAATAATCTCATATCTGCGAACTGCTTTTTGGTATTCCTCTTTTCCTACATATATATCCACACAAATGTAGAGCAGGCTGCATAATGCCACGCCCACCAGCGTCACAAGGTAGCTCTTGCAGATGAAGTCCACAAACCAGCCTGGAATCCACTCCCTCTGATAAATTACAATAACAGAAAAAACATCCAGGATAATACAAAACAAATTTAAACAAAAGGCCCGCATAAACGCCTTTTCCGTATTCAGCCTTATTCTCTTCTGCCTTAAGTAGAAAAATAACAGAACCATCATCAAAACGATTCCACAACATTGTATTTGTATATGCATAACGTTTCCTCTTTATACCCACATTATTTTATACAAATTATACAACACTTTTCATTTTTTTACAACATGCATTGTATATAACCGCTATTTTCTGCTGGTAATTTGTTACCACCCATGGACTTAGTAAACTATTTTGTTATCTCGGGACTGTCGCTCTAACATAAACTACAAGGTTTCATCCGTTCAAAAGGTTTCCATAGCGAAGCGATGGAAACAACATGCACAAAAATTATCTTGGGAAGCTAGCTTCCCAGAGTGATTTTTGTGCATTCTGTCTTTGCCGCATGAGCGGCAAGACCTTTTGAACGAACTTACAACTGGTAATCTGCTAATAATTATATTATAATTGAGTGAAACTTAGGTAAAGCGAAACTCACCGAAAGGAGTATCTTATGGCAGAGTATCAACACCTGAAACATGAATTTGCACCTGTCTTCAACAATGAGTCTAAGATTCTAATTCTGGGCACTTTTCCCTCGGTAAAGTCGAGGGAACAGCAATTTTACTATGGACATCCACAGAACCGCTTCTGGAAAGTTCTTTCCCACATTACAAAAGAACCGCTTCCCACAACTACCACGGAGAAAAAGCGGCTCTTACTTTCACATAATATCGCGATTTGGGATGTCATTGCAAGCTGCGACATTATCGGCTCTTCCGATAGCAGCATCCGCAACGTCGTTCCCGCCGACATCGCCGGCCTGCTTGCAAAGACTTCGATCACAGCTATCTTCGGCAACGGTAACAAGGCCTGTGAATTGTTTGAAAAATATACCGCCCCATCACTTACCGGCCTTCCCCAAACATTCGCCATCCAAAAACTGCCAAGCACCAGTCCCGCCAATGCTGCCTGGCGACTGGAGCGACTGTGCACTCACTGGCAAGAAAAAATAAATCCATTTTTAATATCATAATTTTTCTTTCTATATAGAGACTGACGCAAACACTCCCTCCTACTACAACGAACGTTTTAACCAAATTTCCTGCGAAGCATTCTTGCCATTAACAGCGCTGATCCCAGACAGAGAAGCCCCAGCGCCGCCGCATTGGAATCGTCCCCGGTACGGACAGCGGACGCACCGTTCCCAGAAGAAATCGGAAAACTGGGCCTTATACGGTCAATGATCCAGTCTGATTTTACCTCAAGCCGCTCTTTTTGTGAATAAAGCTCCACAATCTCTGTCTCAACAGCAATTTCTTTTCCGCTTGCCACATCCAGGGCTTCCCAGGTTACAGTCAGCAGATTACCCTCTCCGGTAAATTTCTCCTCATCTGCCCAGGCAAAAGCCACGACATTCTGTCCCTCTTCCAATAATTGCTTGTTGACGTCCTCAAGCTGCCAGAGCTTTCCTGTCTGTGCGTCAGTCAGGCTGAGAAACTCCTGTGGATAATGGATTTTTATTCTGCCGCTGCTAATTTCGCTGTCCTTAATAATATTTACGGTCAGTTTAACAGTCCTGCCCGTAGAAGTAAGCTGCGTAATTATCGGCTGCTGCACCGTAGGTAAAGCTGTACTGCCCGGATTCTCTGTACTTGACGCCTGATTGCCCATGCCCGGACTCTGTATGGCATCTGCCTGTAGTCTCTCTATTTTCACTGAAAATGCAAGGAATATAATCAAGATAAAACAAATAACGTATCGAATGCTTCGTTTTATATTTAATCTATAATTAACTTCCATCATTATCTGCCTTCCTTCCTTTTCACCTCAAAAGAATACCCGTCCCGGCCCGATGTGCCATACATTCCCACAAACGGCCAATCTCCTTGCGGAAGAGAACCGAGATAGTATGTGGCAGGCGACGTGTCATCTCCTAATCCATGAGGCGCAAGCGCGTACAACTTTACGGCATCGCTGCCATCATACACACTCCAGAACGTATAGCCGCTGACCGGATCGCAGTAAAGGGAATTATTCGTCCATTCATCACCAGTACGAATTCCCATATCGCCCAAATCCCGAAACATCTCCTTACTGTCATCATCATAGAGAAAGCCGTTTTCTTTTACGCTGTAGCCAAACTCAAACAGCCTGCCGCCCTGCGTCACCACATAGAACCAGTCCACCAGCCCGTGCTTCGCCTCTTCGCTGCTGCCCGCATAAGTAATGCCCACTAACTCTTCCCCAAGAGTGGCGTCTCCCATATCTGTCTCCCCCTCAAATCCATCTATATCATCCAGCTGAAAGCTGTGCAGATTAACGCTCTCCACGCCGAATACCAGATTGTTATTAGGACTGTAAGCCATATCAACAAGGGTCTTGTCAAAGTTACCTGCATAAACTGCTTGATAGCGGTTTGACGGATCAATCAAATACAAACCTGAGTCCAGGCCGTCTCTAAATGCTAAAATTTTATTTCCAATCACTGTGGCTGCCGTATAGTAACAATCCTTACTGATTTGCAACATTTTTGTATATTCCGGAAGTCTGGCAGTATTGATACTACCAAACCAGGTTTTCCCGTCCCCTGTCCATATAATCCCATTCAAGGAGACGCCGATTTCCTCCACCGTAACCTGGCAGACAGCAGTTTCCGGCTTTCCTGCTGTATTCTTAGCCTTCGTTGTAGCAATAATCCTGGTCGTCCCCGGTGTCACACCAGTCACGACGCCCTTCTGGTCTACCGTGGCAATCTTGCTGTTTTCACTGCTCCAGGTTACGCTGTCATCCATGACCCCTTCTGGATTTACGACGGCTCTCAAACGCTGTGAATTCTTCTTGATAAGTTTTAGCTCTGTTTTATCCAGCGTCACGCCATCCGTATACGGCGTGTCAGGGCTCCCACTACGGTTGACCCGGTAAGTGACCGTATTTCCAGCATAATCCACCAGCTTGAGATAAAATACCTTTTTAGGGTCCTTGACCGTCACCTGCATAGGAACTCCGGCCTTTTCCTGATTCACTCCATAAGCGTTCAACAGCGTTTCCCTGTCTCTGTCATATACCTTTACCGCCGCTGTAAAGCGGTTATCCTGAAATGTCAGGCGTATCTTCCCGGCTTGGGTATCTTCCATATTAAGCAGCTTGGGCTTGGTATTGTCGATGGTTATCGGCACACTGAACTTTGCGCCCTCGGCAGCATTGTCAGGCTGATTTCGATAATATTCCGGCAATGCAGTAACCGTGAAACGCACCCTGCTCCCTTCCGGCAACGGTTTTCCCTGGTTATCCAAGCCCTGCCAATCAAGGACAGAGGAATATTCCGTATTGCGCCAGCCGCCATCTTTAGAATCGTAATAAGCGCCCATATAATTTTCTTCCTGATACTTATAATAAATCTCTCCCGTCTTATCATTGACAATGCTGGTCTCAATCAACGCCGCATTGCGAATCAGCGAATATACCATACTCTCAATCCTGTCCCCGGAATTCGTGGAAAAAGCATTGCGCTCCGGCAAATATTTCTCATCGCCCCCTTCCAGGTACATGTTGGAACCATAGCAGAAATCGCTATCATCCTCCGCCGTATAATAATTAAGGTAATTGGTATGCCCTATGCCGGAGTATGTCATGGCTTCCTGCTCCCCGCCATTGGCGAATTCCAGATAATCAAAAGGCTCGAACATAGAAGATTCCGTCCAGTTCCCATAAAAAGCCAGCATCGGAACAGACAAATCCACTGCTCCCCTCAGATAGATAAAACCGTCAATATACATGCCATGCTTAAAATAGCTGTCGAGATACTTTTTGTCCTTAGAAGACAATTCCACCTTCACAGAAACGACAGCCTCATTCTTGACCTCCAAAGTCTCTTCCTGGAAATCTACCGTAGGAGCTTCCAGTTCTTCGAGGAAAGCGTACACGTCCGCCGTATCAATCACGCCATCTTGCTGAAAATCAAATCTCTCCTGGTTGCATTCCACCCGTTCCAAATGAACAGACTGATTGACATGACGCAACAATTCAGCGGCATCCTCGCTGTCCACTCTGCCATCGCCATTCAAATCATACCATAGTACCCGGCTTTCCGAAGAAAACGTCACTTTAGGCCGCAGTTTATGCGAACTCCCCGCAATCCATTTCCCCTCCGATAACTCCTCCGACAAAATAGAGCTGTCCAAGGCGTAATACTGGTTTTCTTCCGTCATATTGCATACCTTAAAAGAAAATTCGTACACGCCTTTGCGCTGCGGGTCATCCCCCAATTCTGCTTTCACCTTACCGTCGTTCCCTTTCTTTTTGCCTACAATTAGACAGGACGGCGTTGTGGTCGCCAAACTCACATTGGCAAGGCCGCTGCCTTGTTTCCTGGGGGAATACTCCTCCTTATCTTTCTCTTTCAGCGGAACCGCCGTACTCATCAACAATGATTGCGTCAACGCCCTTTTATCAAGCCCCGTCTTTTCAACCAGTCCTTCCTGCTCAATATACTCCAAGACAAGGGCGCTCATGCCGGCAATGCTGGGCGCCGCCATGGAAGTACCGCTCTTGCATCCATATTCTCCACCACCAAGCGTAGCGTAAATATTCTCTCCAGGCGCTGTGATCTCCGGTTTTAATGCGAGGTTCCCAGGTACGCCCCACGCGGAAAAATCACTCATCCGATACCCCTGTGCGTCCTTGGCGTTATTGACCGGCTCAGAAAAAATGCGCAGTGTTCCCGCACTTCCCGCCTCCTGCAAGGACCAGCTATCTTCCCACCCCATCATGGCGCAAGGAATCTCTGCTTTGGATTCCGAAAGATTTAATTTCGGAAAACCAAGATCATCATTATATATAATCAAGGCTGCCGCCCCTGCCTTCTGGGCGTTCTCATGCTTCTGGGCGTAGGGAATGACGCCCTTGCTGACAATAACAACCTTTCCTTTCACATCTACTGACTGATAATCCGCTTCCTCACCAAAAGACTCCAGAAATACATATTTATAATCAGTACCTTTCCCGCCGGTATCCAGCGAACCCAGGGCGGGGATTTTCTCTTTGCCTTCCGCGTCACTGTAGAAATATGCCCGCTTCCCTACTCGAAAACCGCTATCCCTATAACCGGCATTAACCGCGCTTGCTACTGCCAGGGCATTCGTATAAGAACCGGGGCTTCCCACCATATTCATATTGACGTCCTGGGCGCGGTTATGGCCCACGGTGCTGGCATCCGCCCAGGAACCACTGTTTCCGGCAGAAATACTTACCACCACATCGCTTTTTAACAGCCTGTCAAATACTTGATTTACATATTCCTCCCCGGAAAAGGCCGTACTTTCCCCTGGACTTGGGGTTCCAAGGCTCATATTCACCACATCAGCATCTAAAAGCAGGGCGTCTTCCAGAGCCGCTATATAATCGTCGGTGTACGTCTCATCGCTGTCCGCAAACACTTTCATCACCAACAGCTGTGCATCCTTTGCGATACCTACTACCCCATCTTCCTGTTCCTGATATGTACCCTTTTCCGACGGCACATACTGATTGGCAGCCGCTATGCCGGCCACATGAGTCCCGTGATCCCCCTCTTCATGGGAAACATCCAGATTTCCCCCGGCATAATTAAATGCAAATGCAATTTTTTCATTTCTGTACAGAGTTTTCGGAGTTACATCGCTTTTTTTACCACCAATTTTCAGTTTGCCAAACACCTTGGCAATCTCTTTTGCATCCAGAAGTTCCTCTTCTGCCTCGCCATGACCGCTCTTTTCCTGCGTTATCTTTCTGCCATAAGAAAAGGCTTGGGGATCGAAAGATGGGTGACCCAAGTCAATTCCGGTGTCCACAATGGCAATCCTCTGTCCGGCCCCCGTGTAGCCGCTATCCCAGGCCTGATAGCTTCCCACCATCTCCCCAGCCGTGATGGTATGAGGCTCTGCCACCTCCTGAAGGCGGTAACGAGGTACTTCATAGACAGCCTTGACGCCGTCTACCTTCTGAATCTTCTCGATATCTTTATACTGCACCACCGCCGAGACAGCATTTGACAACACGCTAAAATGGTAACGGATTTGAAGCGGACGGCCACTTACCGCCTGTTCAATTTCCTCCACCACCAAATCCTGCTGCTTTTGCGTCTCGCGCGAAAAACTCTGTGCCCTGTCATCCTCAACGATTTCCCTGGCTGAGAATCCCTCTTCCAGAACAGATTCACCCTCAAGCACAATAAACACTCGGACTTCCTCTGAACCCTTATGGCCGTCTTGACTGAAGTCTTTTCTGCCAGCGTCCGCAGAAACCACGCGCTGCGCCTCTATCCCCGCCTCACCGGCTTGCGGTTCCTCCTCCCAATGCAGTTCCCCATTTTCCCCTTTCTCCAGGGTTTCCAAAGAAGCAGACTGTGCCGAGTCTTTTCTTGCCTTTGTTTCCGCGCTTACGCCGCCTGTCATCGTCAGTCCAAGACTGAGCGCCAACGCCAAGGCAAGCAGCCTGTTTACTGCTCTTCTCTTTTTCATATCGATCCCTCCCTGCATCAGGTACTTTTAAGCCCAAATTTTTGCAACGCCAAAAACACTAGTCTTTCATCAATTCCAAAGCCGCTCCATTTAACACTGCCTCAGTCAGCTTATCTCCATCATAACTCAATTTCAGTGAAAAAAATGGCGCATTTTCCATCAACAAGCGGAAAAAAATTTTATCGCCCTCCCACAGATTCAAAGACATTAGACGATGCTTATCTACCCATTCCAGAGTTCCCTCGTCACACTCTGCCAGCGTCCCTTCAAACTTATCTGCCGTGTACAGACACATGTACTCTGTCGGCCAGCCTATGGCAGAAAATGTCACAATTCCACGAAAGGAAAAACCGGTCAGCACAAGACCGGTTTCCTCCTTTACCTCCCGGAGCAGACATTCTTCCGGGCTCTCTCCTGTTTCAAAATGCCCGCCGATTCCGATCCATTTGTCTTTATTCACATCTTTCTCTTTTTTCACCCTGTGAAGCATCAGATATTTATCATCTTTTTCTATGTAGCACAGGGTAGTCAACGGTGATTTTTCCATAGTTTGCTCCTATCACAAACGTACGCTGTGTACGATATGATTATTACTTCATTCAAATAAAATCAAAAATTAACAATCAAACTCCATATTTTCACAAATATTAATTCTATATTATATATTTCTCATTCATTACTTCTTTCAGCTCTTCATAGGGAACTTCAACCTCAATCGTGCCCGCCACATAGGCTGTAACCATGTACGGGTTACAGATTATCACTAACCCCTTCTTGTTAAAGTAAAATGTATTTTCTGTCATCACATCGGGCACATATGCCTCATAATCGTCCAACAGCGCATCTTTGTAAGGATCCTTGGTAATCGTATCTAAAATATGCTGTTCCACAATTTTCCTCGCCTTGACCTCGTCTGTGAAGACATCTGCCAGATAGAGCAAATCCCCGGTAGATACATCAAAACAGTAAGACGACGTCCATGTATTCGGATGTGTGGAACCCTGCCAATCATAATTTTCTGACTCAATACTCAAAATCTTTGGTGAAGCATACATTACCTTGTAATTCATGCCATAACCATACCCCGCCCAGGCCCCGGCCTCTTCCTCAGGCAGGCTCCCCAGGTAATCCTTCGCCTCCTGCACTTTCTTGTCTATCTCATCCTGGTTGGTTATATGCTGCTGCTCAAATACCATATTCATCTTCTGTGAAATATCTTCATTCCCCTCAATGGTAATTACAGGACAATTCTCCGTCACAGACAAGAGAAGTACATCGTTTTCCTCATCCCGGATCTCCTGGGAATAATCTGTAAATGTCACTTCCGGCTCCTTGGAGGGCTCCGTCGTTCGGCTTTCTCCATCTTTCTCTGTCTTGACGTTCTCCTCTTCCTTGCCATTCTCCTCTGTCTTAGAAGGTTCTTCCTGCCTGTTCCCCTCAGCCGGCTCCTGCGTATTCTGTTCCGACGCATTTTTCGCAGGCTTGTCCTTTCCATTACACGCCGCCGCCATTAAGCAGAATGCCAACGCCAGCCATATTAACTTCTTCTTCATACTAAAACCTCCTTTGCCGTCTGTCCATTCGATACATATGATTCAACGGTCCGTTCCCTTTTCCTAAATCCATGCCGTCTGCAATCGCGCCTGTCACATACTCCTTGGCTTCCCCCACACTGTCTTTTGCACTCATCCCCAGAGCAAGCCCACAGGCAATCGCCGCGGACAGCGTACATCCCGTTCCATGAGTATTGCCGCTTACAATATGCGGCGCCACATACCAGGCAAGTTCCTCGCCATCAAAAAACAAATCATCGGCGCAGCTTTCATCGTGCCCGCCTTTCAAAAAAACAGTACCCTTGTATTGTAACGCAAACTCCCTCACGGCTGCAACCCTTTCTTCCCTTGTTTTAATGGATGTTTTTAACAATTCCTCCGCCTCCGGGAGATTTGGCGTATAAACTTCCGCCAGGGGCAGTATATTTTTTTTGTAATAATCGCGCGCGTCAAGTTCCATCAGATGCCGGCCGCTGGTAGACACCATCACAGTGTCTATTACGACATGCTGCGCCTCATACCTGAGCAGGCATTCCCTGATTACCTGCATCTGTGCGATGCCGGTAACCATCCCTATCTTGACCGCATCCGGCACAATATCCGTAAATACACACTCTAATTGTTTCTCTAAAAATTCAGGGGATATCGGCAAAACATCCGCTACCCCCATCGTATTCTGGGCTGTCAGCGCAGTTATCGCGCTCTCACCGTACAAGCCCCATGATGTAATTGTCTTTAAATCTGCCTGTATGCCGGCGCCCCCGCTGCAATCGCTGCCGGCTATCGTAAGCACTGTTTTCACATTCTCACTCGCTTTCTATAATTTAGAAAAACTCTGCTAAAAGCTCCCGAACCTTTCTCACTTCTGCCGCCGGATTCTCGGCCTTTAAGATTCCCGCGGAAATGGCAAGTCCTGTCGCACCGCAGGATAACGGCTTTCTGCCATTTTCCGCATCAATGCCTCCCACCGCCACATTCGGAATTGGAGCCGCAGCCAGAATTGCACGATAAGCCTCCTCTGTAATCGGCACGGCGTCCTTCTTTGTCTCTGTGGGAAACCATGCACCGCTGCCAAGGTAATCTGCGCCATCCGCCACAGCCTGCCGCGCCTGTACAGCCGTTTTGGCCGTAGCGCCGATTATCTTACCCGCGCCAAGCAGATGTCTTGCCTCCCTTACAGGTACATCATCCTGCCCCAGATGCACGCCGTGGGCGCCGCAGAGCATAGCAATATCCAGCCTGTCATTGATAATCAACTTGGCGTCAAATCCCTGTACCATTTCCCGCAAACGTTTTGCCCTCCGAAGATATTCTGCGGAAGAGATATCCTTTTCCCTGAGCTGAATATAATCAACCCCGGCTTCCAGCGTCTTCCTTATTTTTTCTTCCCCATAAGAAAAATCTACAATCACATACAGCCAGCCTCTCATTTCCTCCATCCTTTCCATATCCACTATGCCAGCTGCACCTAAGTCCCATTCCCGGCATTCCTATTCCATGAGTGCCCTCTGTGCCAGCCAGTCCTCAAACTCTCTGCCCGTCAGCGCGTCCAACCCATCCAGCAGAAAATACTTCGCCATCCCATAACTTGGCGCCAAAGCGGCCTGTTCCAAAGAATACGCCATCCCCAGGGAAGCCGCCAAAGCGGCAGTTACCCGCTCCTTATTACCCGCCGATGCAACATTCTCACTGCCAGGATTGGCCGATAAATCATCCGTCTCTAACAATGCAGGCAGCAAAACACTGTAACATGCTCCCACCAGAGCGCCAAGCAGGCACCCAGTTCCTACTATATTATATCGGTTGTCTTTTTCTGTACGGCCACCCCTGTCACGGGGAAGGCGCAGGCTTCTCCCCTCCCACAGAATGGCATCTTCCTCTCCCGTCACCAGATACACCCTGCCACACGCCACCTTGTCCGACACCTCATGCTTGGCAATCGCATCCACGCCTTCCCTGGTAACCCGGTTCTGCTGAATGCTGTAAATCTCTGAGCGATTGCCCTTGACGATCCCATGCCAGGGCATTGCTAAAAGCCTTTGCACTGCCCTCAGCCGAAAATAAGAAGCTCCACAGCCAACCGGGTCTAAGACCAGCGGCTTTGCCAGCTTATAAGCCTCTGCCATCACCATACTTGCCGCTTCCAGCTTACTGTCATCCGGCTGTCCCAGGTTAATGACACTGCCATCCGCCTGCTGCGTGATCTCCGCCATCTCCTGGGGAGATACAGCCATCAGGGGACGCGCGCCCAAAGCGGACAACCCGTCTGCACACAGAGATGCTGAAACTGTATTGGGCAGCATATGGATGAGTGGCCGTCGCCTTCTGATTTCCCTAAATACGCCGCAAATCTGTGCCGGCGTCACTTGAAAACTACAGCTCATAACGCTCTCTCCTCCCCCATGCGCTCTTCTCCCCCTATCATTCTCTTAAGATAACAAAACGCGCCAGATTTGCAGAGAACACCAAGAAGCATTGCCGCCAAGACGCATCCGCCTGTGGTGCTGATGAGGAAAGGAATTACATAGGTAAAAACTGCCGCCTGCTTATTTCCCATCAGCAGAAATGCAATCGGATAACAGAGTATTCCTCCAAGAATTCCCGTCCCCACAATCTCCCCGGCAAACGCTGTCCATATCCTGCCGCTATAACGGTAGAGCAACGCGCCCAGAAACGCGCCTGCCATACTTCCGGGAAATGCAAGAAGGCTTCCGGTTCCCAGAAGATTGCGCAATAACGCTGTAGTAAAAGAAAATCCTAACGCATATCCTGGCCCTAAAAACACACCGGCAAGCACATTCAGCAAATGCTGTATGGGAAAACACCTGGAAGCACCCACCGGGACAGAAAATGTGGACAAACATACGCCGAGCGCCGTCATCATCGCTGCTAACGCTAACTTTCTCACGTTCTGTTTCATTCGTACCCTCCGTCTCCGCTCTCAATGATACACCCAATTTTACATAATACGAACAACACGTTACAGTATGTCTATATATTCACCGGACAACGCCTTGTTCATGCTGCGCACTGCACAGAATTTCCCGCACATGGAACAAGTATCATCATGTTCCGGCTTCCTGTCCTCACGGATCTTTTTTGCCGTCTCCGGGTCCAGTGCGCACTCCCACTGCGTCTCCCAATCCAATTCTCTTCGGGCGTCCGCCATTTTATCATCAATTTCTCTGGCTCCACGTACACCTTTCGCGATATCTGCCGCGTGAGCTGCAATTTTAGAAGCAATGATTCCCTGTTTGACATCATCCACGTTGGGAAGCGCCAAATGCTCTGCCGGCGTCACATAACAGAGAAACGCCGCGCCATTTTGTGCGGCAATTGCCCCGCCAATTGCTGAGGTGATATGGTCATAGCCAGGCGCAATATCGGTGACAATCGGCCCCAACACATAGAAAGGCGCTCCCATGCAAATTGTCTGCTGCAATTTCATGTTCGCCGCGATCTGATCCATAGGCATATGCCCCGGTCCTTCCACCATCACCTGGACGTCGCGCTCCCAGGCACGTTTCGTCAACTCTCCTAAACGCACCAGCTCCTCAATCTGGCAGACGTCGGAGCCATCGGCAAGACATCCCGGACGGCAGGCATCCCCCAATGAAATCGTCACATCATATTCCCGGCAAATTTCTAAGATTTCATCATAATACTCATAAAACGGGTTCTCCTCCCCGGTCATGCACATCCAGGCAAACACCAGAGAGCCTCCCCTGGAAACAATGTTCATCTTGCGCTTATGCTTCTTAATCTGCTCAATCGTCTTTCTGGTAATCCCGCAATGCAACGTAACAAAATCCACGCCGTCCTCTGCATGCAGGCGCACCACATCCAGAAAATCTTTAGCCGTCAGTGTCGCCAGGTCCCTCTGGAAATGAATCACTGAATCATACACCGGCACTGTGCCAATCATCGCCGGACATTCTGAAGTCAGCTTACGGCGGAATGGAATGGTATCCCCGTGGGAAGACAAATCCATAATCGCATGCGCCCCCATGTTTACGGCTTCCATCACTTTTTCCATCTCTATATCATAATCCTTGCAGTCCCTGGAAACCCCGAGATTGACGTTAATTTTTGTCCTCAGCATGGAGCCGACCCCTTCCGGTTCCAGACAGGTATGGTTCTTATTGGCGCAAATCGCCACTTTACCCTCCGCCACAAGCGGCATCAGCTCTTCCACTGTCATTCGCTCTTTTTGCGCAACTTGCTTTAACTGCTCTGTTACAATGCCTTTGCGGGCTGCTTCCATTTGTGTTGCATATTCTCTCATATTTCCTCTCCTTTGTTCGGGGTGCAGTAACAGAGCGAAATCATGTCTCTTTTCTATCGGCGTCTTCCAAAACAAAAAGAAGACGTGCCGTAACAGCGTCTTCCTTCTATATCTGTTCCGCTCCCTACGACAGTATTAACTGACAGGTTCAAAGAGTCAGGTTTTACCTTCTCAACTGCTATGCAGTCCCTCTGCGTTTATTTTAATGTCTTACCAGCATCCCGGCAGCATCATTGCTGCCGTCGCGGTAATTTACTGAAATCTATCATATATGATTCTTGCTGCTTTGTCAATCTAAATCCGTTTCCGCATAAAGTTTATCACTTTCCCTCTTTCAGGACTTCCAAGGCTTTCTGAATCTGATTGTCATGCATCGGATTATATACCTCATCTTCTTCGTTGAGGTATTGATACTCCAGCTCAATATCCGGGGAAATACCCACCTCATGAATATAATTTCCCTTGGGTGTAAAATATTTCGCCATTGTAAGCTTGATTGCACTGCCGTCGCTCAACGGAATAATCGTCTGCACAATTCCTTTGCCAAACGAAGTCGTACCAATCAACGTACCATATTTATAATCCTTAATGGCGCCCGCAAAAATCTCAGAAGCGCTGGCGCTGTTGCCATTAATCAACACTGCCATGGGAATATCCATACACGCTGCGTCAGATTTATAATCGGAACGGTGGCCGTACTTATCCTCGGTGTACACCAGCAGGCCTTCCGGCAGAAGTTTATCCAGCATTTGACAAACAGATTGCAGAACGCCCCCCGGATTATCGCGCAAATCGACAATCATAGAGACCATCCCCTGCCCCTGTAACTTCTCTATCGCTTCGTCAAACTGCTCCGGTGTGCCCGTGGAAAACTCAGTAATCTGGATATACCCGACATTCCCTTCGAGCATCTCATATTCAACGGTAGGCACTTCTATTTCCCGGCGTTCTACATCAAAGCCAAGATAATCCTTCTGTCCATGACGTATAACCTCTATATGGACAGTTGTGCCCTCCTGCCCTTTGATATGAGTTGTCAGCTCCGACAATTCCATGCTGTCGCCTGCAATATCATCGACTTTGGCTATCACATCCCCATCCCGGATACCGGCTTCCTCCGCCGGGGTTCCCGGATAAACATGCAGAATGGTAACCACCTTCGTCTTGGGGTCCTGCGTCAGCACTGTACCGATACCATAATAAACACCTGTTGTGCTCTCATTAAAAGATGCATATTCCTCGGCAGAAAAGTATGTGGAATAAGGGTCTCCCAAACCTTCCGTCATTCCTGCATACATGCCTTCCACCATTGATTTTTTATCTATTTTTTCATAATAGTACTGGTCAATCAAATCTGCCAACTGGCCCGCTTTCTCCTCCACAGTACTGTCCGTGACAACCTCCTTGGTACTCTTGGATATATCAAGCTCTTTGTCCTTTTCCGGGCTTAAGTTTTGTACTAAGGAGTAGCCGCCAAGCAGAAAAAACGTACCAAACACAACCGTGCAAAAGCAACCGAATAAAAAGCCCCGGCCAAATCCCGGGGGCTTCGTAGGATACTTCGCTCCCGTGATCTCACAGCACTCCCTTTCCAAACGCTCAAATTCCCGCTGATAGCGCTCATGATCATCCAATTCCTGCTGTTCCTTATTTTGTGTGTCCATCTAATCCCTCTTTTCTTTCATTATCCCGGCATAATAATCCAGCTAAACGCTCAAGGCATCCCCGAAACAATATAGATACCCCCTCACTCCAAAACTATCAAACTTTCAGATGCTTTCTGATCGTCATGCGGCTGCCCAAAAAGCCAATGCCCACGCCCAGAATCAGCCCTACGGGAATCAAAGTTGCAAAAACTTTCTCCACCGGCAAAAATTCTAACATGCTGCTGAGCCAGCGGAATTTCTCCGCCACATAAAATATAATCCTGCGATACATAAAATACAGCACGGTCAGCGGCAGCGCTGAACCGATAATCCCAATGAGAATTCCCTCTACGATAAATGGTGCGCGCACAAAATAGTCTGTCGCGCCAATTAATTTCATGATCGCAATCTCCTCCCTGCGCACTGCTATACCAATTGTTACCGTATTGCTGATCAAAAATACGGCAACGCAGAGAAGAATTAAAATTATTCCCGCGGAAACATAGCCTATCAAACGGTTGAAATCCGTCAACGTATTGGCTGCAATATCGGAACTCTTCACTTCCTTGACGCCATCCAGCGATTCTAGGTATGTAACGAGAGATTCCTGCATAGAAATATCATTCATGTAGACTTCATAATGCGAAGAATTTACCAGCGGATTATCATTTGTGAAGCCTTCCGCCATCTCCTCCGAGCCCTCAAAATAGACTTTCTGAAATTCATCCCACGCTTGCTCCGCAGACACAAAGACTTTCTTGGACACCTCCGCTCGCTTGCTAATCTGGGCTCCTACCTCATCTATCTGCTCCTGGGTCGCACCATCCACAAAAAATACGGTAACTGCAACACCGGATTCCACTTCCTTTACTACGCTCTGGAAGTTCACGACTACGGAATAAAACACGCCGAACAGAAAGATGCAGGCCGACATGGTGGCAATTGATGCCAGAGAAAACATTTTATTCTTCCAGATGTTCTTGGCTCCCTGCCTTAATGTATATAGAAATGTACTAATCCTCATTGCCGCCTCCTGCCCGCTCGTCGCTCACGACAACGCCTTTCTTCATGGTTATGACACGTTTCTTCATGGTCTTGACAATATCCAGATTGTGGGTAACTACAAGAACAGTCGTCCCCCGCTGGTTAATTTCTTCCAAAAGTTTCATGATATCCCAGGCATTATGTGTATCCAGATTACCGGTGGGCTCGTCAGCCAGAAGAATTTTGGGTTCATTCACCAAAGCCCTGGCAATCGCCACGCGCTGCTGTTCACCGCCCGAAATCTGTCTGGGGTAAGATTTATACTTTGCCGCAAGTCCCACCATGGACAGAACGGCCGGCACTTTGCGCCGCATACTCTTTGCCGACCTGCCAATGGCGCGCTGGGCAAACGCTACGTTCTCGTATACATTGCGGTCTTTCAACAGACGGAAGTCCTGGAAAACAACGCCGAGATTGCGGCGGAATTTCGGCACATCCCTGTGACGGATATTTCCCAACCTCTGCCCATTGATTACGATACTGCCGCTCGTGGGCTCCAACTCCTTCAAGAGAAGCTTGATCAATGTAGATTTACCGGAACCGCTGTCCCCAACCACAAAGACAAATTCTCCCGTCTCAATATGCAGGCTGACATCATTCAGCGCCGGAATTCCGGCGGAATACGCCTTGCTGACATTTTCAAGTTTAATCATATAAGCCTCCTAAACCCTAATAATCCAAAGACTCCATATACTTCATGTATTTTACCACCATCAGCGCAATCTTAAAGGTTATGGCATCCTCAAAGATACGCAGATCGAGCCCTGTGCTCTTCTGTAACTTATCCAACCGGTATACAAGCGTGTTGCGGTGGATATAGAGCTGACGCGAGGTCTCGGACACATTCAGGCTGTTCTCAAAAAATTTATTGATGGTAGTCAGAGTCTCATCATCAAATTCATCCGGCGATTTGCCGTCAAAGATTTCTTTGATAAACATCTTGCACAGCGGTATGGGCAACTGATAAATTAAGCGGCCGATACCAAGCGTTGAATAGGCAATTATTCGATGATCCTCAAAGAAAATCTTCCCCACGTCCAGCGCCATCCGCGCTTCTTTATAAGATCTGGAAACTTCCTTGATTTCATTTACGATCGTCCCATAAGCAATATGGATTTCCTGATTCTCACAGCTATTGAACATATTTAAAATAACTTCCGCTGTCTTATTTAACTCATCATAACCTTCATTTTCCAGGACTTCCTTTACGACAATGATATTCTTCTCATCCACTGCAGTGATGAAATCCCTGGACTTGCTGCCTAAATGCCCGCGCACCTTCTCCATCTCATTGCCCTCTTTCTCCAGGGCAGTCTCTATAATAAACACAACCCTGCGGGCCTCCGTGTCTATATGAAGCTTCTTGGCACGATTATAGATATCGACAAGAAGCAAGTTATCCAACAATAAATTCTTAACAAAGTTGTCCTTGTCAAAACGCTCCTTATACGCCACCAAGAGATTCTGAAGCTGAAACCCGGCAATTTTCCCTACCATATATACATCTTCACTGTCTCCGTTAGCCAACAGGATATATTCCAGTTGATGGTCGTCAAATACTTTAAAAAACTGACATCCCAAAAACACCTGGCTGTCCGCCGGCGATTCCACGAAGGCAAGCGCCGCCGTAACGTAATTATCCGTATCCTGAAATGTTGTCGCTAAAACTTTCCCCTCAGTGTCAATAATGCATAAATCAATTCTGGTGATTCCTTTTAAGCCATCAATTGTATTTTGAAGTATTTGATTTGAAATCATTTTGTCCACTCCCTTTCTTCTCCGTTACGCCTCTTTCTGAACATCCCATCTGATTACTTGTACATTATTTTCTATGCAACTTTCACAAATTATATTTCACCTATTTTGCCTCAGTGAAAAACCTAATTTATAGTTTAATGCAAAAGCACAAAAAAATAAAGAGGAAATCATCATTTTTTTATGCATTTCCTCAATTATTTTTTAAAATATGATATTTTTTGTCATAGGCATAGTATACAATTAAGGTTTAATAAACCCTTCTCCTAAAACTTCCCTCACATCGCCGACTACCACAAAGGCTTTGTGGTCAATCTCATGTACCAACTCTTTGAGACGCACAATCTCTTTTTTGGAAACCACGCAGTACAGCACGCATTTTTTATTGCCGGAATACATGCCATAGGCATCCATACCGGTCACACCCCGGTCAAGCTCCTCCATAATCCGTTTGGCAATTTCCTCATAAAAGTCTGTAATAATGTATGCCCCCTTGGAAAACTTCATACCTTCTAAAATGGTATCTGTCACCTTAGAGGAAATGTAGATTGCCACAATTGCATACATGGAAGGACGCAGTCCGAACACATACAGTCCTACGAGCACGATCATGCCGTCCAGCACCTGCATAATCTGCGGTACGGAATAATGTTTCAACCAACCTTGCAGCAGCAGCGCCACCATCTCCGTTCCGCCAGTCGTAGCATTCGCCCAGAGAATCATACCCATAGCAACTCCCGCCAGCACGCCGCCAAAAATAGACGCCAGAATGTAATCCCCGGCGGCAAAATCTATTTCCGGTATTACATAAAGCCAGGCTGAGAGCAGCACTGTGGCAACGCCAGTCCTCCAGATAAAACGTTTGCCCTTAATCTTTAAGGCGATTAAGAAGAATGGGACATTCAAGGCCAGGTTGGCAAACCAGAGGGGAATCCCTCCCTCATAGAAAAATCCCGTCAGGCTCTTTAGCAGAATCGCAATGCCTGTAAATCCACCGGTAACAAGGCCGACGGTATCAAAAATACATTTAATGGCAAACGCCAAAAGCCCGGTTCCGGCAACGATTACCAGATACCGAAAAAGCGGTTTTCGCAATTTATCAAAAATTTTATCCATTTTCTTCCTCACTGTCATTCTTTTTATGGCGGAGAATCAGTGTATGCAGGATGCCCTTTTGAATCAATTTCCTGGCAATGCCTGCCACTTCCGATTTGCCCTGTCTGCCAGCATAATCCCTGCCAAGCCCATACCAGATTTTCGCATTGAGCTTCTCCTTATGCTCGTTGAGAAAATGTTCCTGCTGCGGCGTCGGCAATACGGACAGAATCACATCCGGCGTAGCAATATTGATTTCATTGATAACCGTATCATAGTCCCCGCCGCAATCGGAAACTGCATAGACCCCTGCAATCTTCAGCTTTTCATAATTCTCATTGAGAAATCCCTGCAGCTGCCCAATCTGCTCACCAGATTCGCCCAACAGATATACGGTGCGCTTATTGCGCGCCGCTCTTCTCAAAAATTCCTTCTGAAATTCATTTTCCACAGTCTCTTTCGTCCGCTGCGAAGAGACGATTCCTGCTGCCTTTAAAATCTCCTTATCACAAATAATTGCCAAATCAAGATTTTCTATGCAGTTTTTCACCAACTCGTCCGACTTCGCTTTCACCAGCGTGTCCATGGAAATAGTCTCCACCGTACTCATAATAGTACTGTTCCAATAAACTTCCATACGCAGCATCGCTTCCCTGACCGTATAATTATCAAGATTTATACCCAAAATATCTATTCTCTTTACCATATAACACCTTCTGTTTCGTGATAACTTTCCCCAATATCAGCATCCTTATGCCGCCACTTTTATAAAATTTCTCCCGTACTTTCCGCACAAAATAGCCATCCTAATTTTAAACTATCTATGAAGTATACCAAATGAAGGAAATTTTTTCAACCGCCATTTTCTATCTTCCATGAACCCTTATCAGAAGCACAAAAACAATGTCTGCATTCTTAATCTCCAAATACAAACCCCTAATTTTTCTACAACTTCTCAAATTGGCAAATATTTCATCAATTAGAATCATGTTTTTTGTTTTTTCTCTTGTCAATATTTTTTTCCAGATTTTTGAAAAAATGACAATTTTATTACAACTTAACAAAACATACATTCTTATTTTACCACTATGTCAACCTGAATTTTGTCGAATTTTATGTGGATAACGTTGATAAGTTCGTGTATAACTCAATATCATGGATTTTTCATAAGAATATTATGTGGATAACTTCTTTGTAATTTTGTATAATTTTAAAAATCAGAGAAAGTTTTGTGCATTTTGTAGATACCGACATTTGTCAAATCTTTTTTTCATTTTCAGGGAAAGAATTTTTATTACAAAATTATGAATTGTGTAACAATTTGTAACAATTCCGAACAGAGATGTTTCTAACTTAATCCTATCATCGCGGCATTCGTCAAATGGGGCTGTCGCTCTAACATAAATTACAAGCTATATATTCGTTCAAAAGGTTTACATTGCAAAGCAATGG
>CAJUTD010000030.1 GCA_910589635.1 uncultured Lachnospiraceae bacterium
GTATCATGGAATTAAATATCAATTCCCCTGCTTATTTTAAGGAACATTACGGCGTTGATGACGAAGTATATAGGTTTTGCCAAAAAGCATATTTATTTTTCAAGTTCAAAGAGTACAGTGAAACTTTACATATTATTGGAATAGTACCTGTAGTGGCTCCACCAGAGTTATGTGATAATGAGTCATGGAAAGATAGTATAAGGTTTCTTTGCAATAGACAAGCTGTGCATATAGTAATTAGAATGGATTTTGACAGTTATTATAAAGCAGATAGCTTTGGAAAAGTGGAACAGACAAAAGAAATAATTTTAACTGCGGTAAAACGAATAAAATCTAAAGGGAAATTTGATTATGATAGATTCAAGGAAGATTTCATGTGTATCACTTAATACTGTTCTAATTTGCCGAAATGACAACTTACAGTTATACGACCAGCAATTTACCACAAAGAACAGATTCGACAGATTATTTCAGAAAACAACCTCAGTAGTGGTGCAGATGTGTATGCCTTGTTAAAAGACAGTTTCAAAGATATCCTAAAGGGACATCCATGACCAGCTGA
The DNA here is from genome assembly GCA_910589635.1 of uncultured Lachnospiraceae bacterium. Taxonomy (GTDB): domain Bacteria; phylum Bacillota; class Clostridia; order Lachnospirales; family Lachnospiraceae; genus Petralouisia. The sequence continues at coordinate 563 of CAJUTD010000030.1, forward strand.
ATGACCTGTATGGGATTAAGCTGTCCGCTGAAATGGTCAGTAAAATCACAGACAAGGTTCTTCCACAAGTCAAAGAGTGGCAGTCCAGCCCACTGAATCCTGTATACCCCCTTGTCTTTATGGACTGCATCCATAAACATTATCGAAGGGCTGAACTGCCAATACCGGAAAGTGACTAAGACAAAGAGTGTGTTCCCAAATGACGCGTTTTTGGAAAAGATGCAACTGACAATCAATAAATGTGAATTACCCTAAATTAACAAGAAAAATCCCTATTATGCAAGCAATAATTCCTAATATTTTTTGTATGCTTACACTTTCATTGAAAAACATTTTTCCAATAAAAAACAAAATGACCGCAATACTAATATTAGCAATCAGTGAACCTTTGCTTATTTCCCAACCTTTTTGATACATAAGCATATATCCGCCTTCAACTCCAATAATTACAAGTCCCATTAAAAGATTTGCTATACTTAATTGTTGTATTTCCTCATATACTGTTGTTTTTTTAGTAATAAACATCAGTATTATACTTCCTAAAAATGCAGTTCCATAAGTAACAATCAAACCAGCAAACGGATTTACAGAAGATGGAGTATTTTTGCTGATAAGATGATATAGTGTATTAGAAACAATTACTAAAATTATTGGTGCAGCATAACCGAATATATTCATATTCTTCTCTTCCTTTCTCTAAGTATTTTGCGCATCCAAAAATGTGGGCAGGATTCGTCAAAATCCATTTCACCATATTTGACATAACCATTTTTTTCGTAGAATTTTATAGCACCAGTCTGTGCATGTAGAAAAGCACATTTCCCACCGTTTTTTTCAATTTCTGTTTCAGCACATTTTAACAGGAGTGAGCCGAGATTTTTTCCGCGATATTGTTTTATTACCGCAATGCGCCCAATGCAATGGTTTCCGGCAGTTTCATCTTCAAAAAAGCGACATGTCGCAACAGGAAAGTTATTGTGATACAAAACGATATGTTTTGCATGTTTATCTATTTCGTCAAACTCATTATGAAAACCCTGTTCTTCGACAAACACATTTCGTCTGATTTCCGCTGCTTCATCTGGCAAGGTATCGTAAATATTTACATTCATTTTAATAACCAAAATGCAATCTTTTGATTGAATAAATAGATAAGATATATCTAATGGTATTTCTATGATACAAAGATTTGGAAATGAAGATGCTTCTCTGACGGAGGGAATCATTACCTATGATATCTGATTTGCGGGATTGGGAAAAACGCGATGTAATTAAAATTAAAAAAACTTTGTCTTGCAAAATATATCAGGTTGATATATAATCAATATATCAGATTGATATATTTGCTCTATGGTACGAATAAATGAAAGGGAAACGGGGATGGCAAATGAGAAAAAGATTGATTGCGTAATTTTGGGTTTATTAAGCCATGAAGAACTGACGGGATATGAAATAAAGAAGAGAATGGACACGACACTCAAATATTTTTGGAGTGCAAGCTATGGCAGCATATACCCTGCGTTAAGCGACTTAGTTAATCGTGGATTGGCTACGAAAAGAGAAGATTCAGAGAATAAAAGAAACAAACGGATTTATACCATAACAGATGAAGGACGCAGCTACCTGAAAAAATGGTTGACATTGCCTGTTGAAAAAGATGAACTTCGTTATGAAACATTGCTTAAAATATTTTTTGGAAATGAGCAGGATACAAAACAGATATTATCACATATAAACGCATTTGAAGAAAAAATCAAAAAAGAGCTGCCATATCTTTTGGAAGCAGAAAAGGTTCTGAAAACCTGTCTGGATGATGCTGGCGCTCATAAATACTATTTGATTACGGTGGAATTTGGGATAAAAACTTATCACACTTATTTAGGATGGTGTGAGGAAGCAAAAAAACTTTTGTTGGATTATGGAGCGTAGATCAATGATGGGACATTTTGGATTTTCATATGTAGGGTTGATATTTTTGCTATTGTTATTTATACCAAATATTATTTGGGCAAGAGAAAAACCACAAGGATATACTTCGGAAAATGAGAATAAACTATTTTTAATTTTTGAGAGGACAGGCCAGGTTTTAACTACAATTTGTGTGTTGGTTTTTGATAATTATAATTTACATAGCTGCTCATATTGGACTTGGTGGCTTATTGTAGCTTTTGGATTAATAGTAATGTATGAATTTTGGTGGATACGCTATTTTCGGAATGGGCAGAAAATGTCAGATTTTTATAGTAGCTTCTTAGGTGTTCCACTTGCAGGAGCGACATTACCTGTAATCTCTTTTTTCTTGCTTGGCATATATGGTAAAGTGATATGGCTTGTAATTGCTACGATAATCTTGGGTGTTGGACATATTGGGATACATATACAACATAGTAAAGAAGTTAAAGAAAAGTATAATCACTAATTTGACACCCTAATCTTAATGAGTGAAAAAATATAAAGATTGTTCAATTTTCTTCTCTTCACATATTATAACAGACATTTTCTATAAAGAAATAATAGTTCAAAAAAGTTGCGGCTAAATAGAAGAAAGAGGTATATCAGTTATGGCAAATTTTGAAGTAGTTCACGAAGAAGATTCTATTCATGTAAAAAAGGAGACGGGTACAGAAGTAAATTATTATATTTTTGATGAGGCTGAAATCCACTTAAACAGGATTATGCCGCATACTGTTCAAGAATGGCATTTCCATAAAAATATTGACGAAAATATTTTAATCACAAAAGGGAGTTTATTGTGTAAATTTGTTGACGACAACGGAGTTGAAAAATCCTGTCATGCAACGAAAAATGATATTGTAAGAGTTCATAACAGTGTTCATACGTTTGAGAATGATACAGATGAGATGACGGAATTTGTTGTATTTAGATTCGTGCCAGATGGGACAAATAAGAGAGAATTGATAAAAAATGATAAAACAGTTGTTAGGCGTTAAACAACTGTTTCAATTTCATTTATTTGCATGAACTCCTTTCATTTTATTACAGAAGCGGTTCAAATTCCTTGAGATCGTCGTCAGTGATTTTACGGATTACTTTGCATGGAACTCCCGCCGCAAAATGCATAGGCGGAACATCCCTTATTACAATACTTCCGGCACCGATTACTGCTCCCATACCGATGGTTACGCCGGCACCGATAACGGCATTGCTTCCAATCCACACATTATCCTCAATAATGACTTCTTTGCAGTACATTTCGCCGTTAGCGCGTGCCTTATAATGCAATGGGTGGTTTGTAGTACTGATAGTAACATTAGGTGCGATCAATACGCCTTTTCCTATGCGGATTTTATAATCGTCAACTAACGTAAGATTTGAGTTAATGTAAGTATTGTCTCCAATTGAAACGGTATTGCCCATAGCAACTGTAAGGGGAGGCTCAATCCACACATTCTCTCCGCATGAAGCAAAGAGTTTTTTCCATAGTTCGGCTCTCTTTTCAGATTCTGTGGCCCTTGTTTGATTAAAATCCTGGCACAGTCCCCTGGCGAGAATCTGCTGATTGAGATTTTCTCCTGTATCAACCCATAATAAGCCTTTCTCCCGCCGTTCTTTCATTGAAAGTTTGCTGGAATCATTGCCTGTTCCCATTTGTGTTTCCTCCCGTCTGTGAACTTTTTCATTTATGTAACAACTGATAAATATCTGATATTGTAGCCCGTTTGATTTGTGATATAATTATATTATCTTTTATGTAGTAAAAATATATTTATATTAATAAAAAATATCAAAATATTACCTTCCTCGCAATGAATAAGACAGAAAGGAAATAGAATGGAAAAAGGGTACTACAATTGGCCTTGGAAACCGATGGATACGATTCCCGTTGATAACGAGTTAAATTCATTACTTCGGTTGAATCCAGAATTTCCGCTCGCAGTTTCGTATGATAATTTGTCTTCTTATAAGAACAGTTTTGTAAATTGGCATAAACAGGGGTTTATAGAGTTATCAGTTGTCACAGAAAACATGGTAACGGTTAATTTACTCAACCACCAGGAACGAATAGGGACTGGAGAAGGCTTTTTAATTCTTCCGGGAACACTTCACAGTATTCGCAGCAGTGAAACAGGATGTCCTGCAAAGTATCAGACGGTGCTGTTTGATTCGTGTTTACTGACCGGTTTCAGAGGAAGTTATTTTGAGAAGAACTATTACAAACCGGAAATTATAAATAGAAACGGTTTTTATCATTTTTCTATGAACAGTGAATCTTTATTTTTCATTGCAGATGATTTTCAGGATATTTTTCAAGATATTTACTGGGAAGACGCATTTCTGAAAAATCAGATTCACCAAAAAATACAAAGAATTTGGATTGCTCTATGGAACAGCGTTATAGTCTTCCAGGCGAATAATGATTTTCAACTGGCTGATGCGAGGCTGTTGAAAATGATAGATTTTCTGCAAACAAATTTTCAAAAGAAATTTGTTCTTGACGATTTGTGCAATTATGTTAATCTTAGTCGAAGTGCGTGCTGCCGGTATTTTAGAAAAATGATGAATATGTCAATTTCTGAGTATCTATTGGAATATCGGTTGTCTCAGGCGCTCTTTCTATTGAACAATACAGATGGGAGCATTACAGAGATTGCCCTTCAAACAGGTTTTTCTACTACCAGTTATTTTATCAGCGCATTTAAAAAGAAGATGTTGTTGACACCATATGAATACAAGGTTAGAACAAATAAAGGATATTGAGGTTTTCCTGCATTTGCTTTTTTTTAACAGCCTGGGTATAATAATGTTGTTGGAGGTGTGAGATGGACTGTTTGACAGGAAAATCTGCGGACGAATATAAAATTTTGATTGTTGATGATGAGCCGGATATTTTAAATTTACTGGAAAAAGCGCTCAATATAGAAGGATATTATAATATCATGAAAATAGACAATGGGCATTTGGCAGTAAATGCCTGTAAAGAAAAGCATCCTGACGTCATTATTTTGGATGTTATGCTCCCGGACCTGGACGGATATGAGGTATGCAGGCGGATTCGGGAGTTTTCTCTCTGCCCGATTCTGTTTCTTTCCTCTAAAAATGACGAATTAGACAAAATACTTGGTCTTGCCGTTGGCGGAGACGACTATGTGACAAAACCATTTAGCCCCAAGGAAATTGCGTATAGGGTAAAGGCACAGTTGCGCCGTGCGCAATATCGGTTACATCCGTCGGAACATGATCCGTTAAAGATTGGGGAATTACTGATCGATCCCGAGGGATGCCGAGTAATGAAAGGCAATGCTGCCATAGAATTAACGGCCAGGGAATTTGAAATTCTTTGTCATTTGGCGGAAAATAAAGGGAGGGTGTTTAGCCGTGAACGTTTATATGAGACGATTTGGGGAGAAGATAGTTTGGGCTGCGACAATACGATGATGGTGCACATCCGTCATCTGCGTGAAAAATTAGAGGATGACCCTGCATCACCAAAGTATATTATCACAATGAAAGGGTTGGGCTATAAGCTGGTAAATCCGTATGAAACATAAAATGAAAGCGAACCCGTTTTTGCGCATATTTGTATTCGCAGTAGTTCTGGCAATTGTATTATCAGCGTTAGCCATAATCATATTTTATTATATTTTTGCAATTCCTGAGCCGGAAGGTTTAAGCCTTGCCTCCTGGCCTTACAGATTTACGGACAACTTTTCGATCTGGATGAAAGAGGAGCATGGGAATCTTGTAATAGAAGATATTGGGATTGACCGCCTGGATGAGTATCAATTATGGCTGCAAGTTCTGGATGAAAACGGAAAAGAGATATTTTCCCACAATAAGCCTCCAGATTACCCGGCAAGCTATTCGGCGTCGGAATTAGCCGCTCTTGGCACAAGTAATTATGAGAATGGTAATACGGTTTTTGTAAGCAGCTATGAAAATTCCGCCAGGAAATGGAGTTATCTCATTGGCTTTCCCTATGATATCGGAAAACATATGCTCTACTATAACGGAGAGAATGTCGGACGTCTTGGACCCGTTTTTCGCATAGCCGTAGGTATCGCATTCGTTTTGCTTGCGTCTTCCGTCTTTCTATATGGTTTTTGGCTTACAGGACATCTTGCAAAGATTTCTAAGGGGATTGACGATATCTCGAATCGTTCTTATGCGAAGCTCCCGGAAAAGGGAGTGTTCCGGGGAGTGTATAGAGAGCTCAACCAAATGGACAATAAGATCCATATCAGCGATGAGCTGCAAGAAAATACGGAACGGACACGGCGGGAATGGATATCCAATATTACTCACGATCTGAAAACTCCGCTTTCACCAATCAAAGGTTATGCGGAGCTGTTATCTTTAGGCTCTGTGCCTGACAGTGAAATAGTACGGGAATATGGGCAGATAATTTTAAAGAATGCCAATCATGCCCAAAGACTGATGAATGAATTGAAGCTGACATATCAGCTAGAAGCTGGCGTGATGCCGTTTCGGCCGCAGAATATATCTTTTATCCGCTTTGTGCGGGAGACAGTCATTGATATCGTCAATGATCCTGCGTTTTTGAGTCGCAGCATAGAGTTTGAAAGCAGTATTGAAGAACTTTCTATCTGTGTGGATGCAGATTTATTACGTCGTGCGCTGGGGAATCTTATCGTAAACGCCCTCACACATAATCCGCCTGAAACGAGCATAACGGTGTCTGTAAATACAGACAAAACGATGCAAGTAACTGTTATTGTGCGCGATAACGGTTCAGGTATGAGTGAAGAGCAACAGTCAGAAGTGTTTAACCGGTATTACAGGGGGACAAATACAAAAGAAAAACCGGAAGGAAGCGGTCTTGGGCTTGCAATTGCGAAGCAGATTGTAATGCTTCACGGCGGTGAAATTTCCGTAAAAAGTAAACAGGGCGAGGGCACACAATTTATCGTTTCCCTGCCTTATGTTAATTAATTTGATGGACCTCATTGTGTTATGAGATGCTTTCTTTTTACCCTAAATTAATCATAAATTAAGATACAGAAAATTATAGCCTAAGATGGATGGTTTATGCTATGAAGCATAGGCTATCCGTTTTTTCCTATTAGAATAAAAATATTGTGTGTGCTTGCACAAACGGATTGAGCCAAAGATGCGGACAGGAGGTTATCATATGGAATTACAACTACAACATCTGAGCAAGCAATACGGAACAAAACATGCGGTTGAAGATATAAACGTCAGTCTAACGCCTGGAGTGTATGGCTTGCTTGGGGCAAACGGCGCAGGAAAGACAACGTTGATGCGTATGATTTGCGGGGTTTTAAAAAATACTTCCGGCAATATTCGGCTCAACGGAAAAACCATGCAGGAATTGGGAGAAGATTATTATGCCCATTTAGGATATATGCCGCAGGATTTCGGCTTTTATCCTGACTTTACCGGGCGGGAATTCATGTTATATATGGCGGCAGTGAAAGGCCTGGGCAAGAGAAAGGCAAAGTCCCGGACGGAGAAGCTGCTCTCTATGGTAAATCTGCAAGAGGTGGCAGATAAAAAAATTAAGTCCTATTCCGGTGGCATGAAACAACGTTTGGGAATTGCGCAGGCCGAGTTGAACCGTCCGTCGATTTTGATACTGGATGAGCCGACTGCCGGGCTGGACCCCAAAGAACGCGTGCGCTTCCGCAATCTTATTTCCAATTTTGCCAAAGACAAAATTGTTATCCTTTCAACGCACATCGTATCGGATGTTTCCTATATTGCGGACACAATATTGATGATGAAAAAAGGAAGATTCTTGTTGCAGGAGCCAATGGCCGTGGTTACGGACAGTATTCGCGGAAAAGTGTGGGAGATACTGGTTCCCGAGTGGGAAGCGGCCCGCTACAGTGAGCAGTTTTCTGTTGTCAATTTGCACCATGAGGGCGGTATGGTGCGCCTGCGTATTGTACATGAGAACCCGCCGGCAGCAAATGCCGTCTCTGTGGAGCCGGGATTAGAGGATTTGTTTTTGTATCATTTTGGGGAAGAACAGGAGGAAAAATAAGATGTTGGTGAAATATGAATTTTTAAAAATAATACGCAAAAAATCTACAATCATTATCATGGCAGCCAGCCTAGTCTTGACAGCGTTTCTTTTCGGCCTGCCTATTATGCAATACCAAACGTATAATCAGGATGGTGTCATTCAAGGGGCGAAAGGAATTGCCTACGCAAAAGAGCAGTATGCTAAGTTGTCTGTTCCCCTGTCGGAAGAATATATCGCTGAGACAATCGGTGAGGTGCAGGAGCTGTTTAAAGACCCTCAGAATGTCGGTTACGATGGAAACGAACAATTATTGATAGGAAACGCCTACTGGAATAATATTGCACCGCGGGAGAAGATGCTAAATATGATTGCGAAAACGTATGACGGTCCCCAGGAAAATTCGGGTTATCAGAAATTGGCGGATTTAGACGCGGCAAAATATAATAATTTTTATCAGGCAATGGAAACCAAAATGGAAGCGCTGAGAAATACTCCGTCCAGAGGGTTATCAGATGTGCAGAAGACGTACTGGAGCAATATGGCTGGTAAGATAAAACTTCCTCTGCAATATGGATATTTCGAGGGCTGGGAAATAATTATGAGCAGCTTTGAGCTTTTGGTGTTTGCCATCTTATCTATCTGTATTGCAGTAGCCCCTGTTTTTTGTGGGGAATACCAGGCGGGGACAGATGCCGTCATCTTATCTGGCAGGTTTGGCAAGACGAAGCTGATAACAGCAAAAATTGCGGCGTCGTTCCTATTTGCATTCCTGGCGTTTACACTTCATGTTATTGTGGCTTGTGGGCTGCCGCTGCTGGCATTTGGCGCAGATGGCTGGAATCTGCCGGTACAGATTGCAAATACCACAATTCCATACCCATTTTCCTTCTTGCAGGCGGCACTTTTGAGTATTGGTGTTATTTATCTGATATTATTTGCCATGATAAGTTTGACGCTTCTTTTGTCGTCAAAAATGAAGACGCCATACCTTGTAATGATTGTGCTGGTGCCGGTTCTTTTCTTTCCGATGTTCTTAACACCGAATGGAACGACAGGGACGTACAACCTGACGTTGTTCCTGTTGCCTTATCGGGCTGCCATGTCCGACATAGGAAAATACATTTCGTACCAATTTGGCAGTGTTGTTTTCGATGTATTTTCTATGAGGGCAATTTTTTATGCGATGTTGACGGTGATAATGCTTCCATTTGCAAGAAAGGGATTTCAGAAACACCAGGTTGCCTGATAAGGGAAGTAGGCTTCCAAACCGACGGATATGCCAAATGTGAGCAGGCAGGAGGATATGGGCGGCTTGCAGCAAGATATGGGAAACTGAAATCAGATATGTCATTGCGGAGCAATTCATGGTATAATAGCCTAAATTGGAATGGAAAGGAATGGTAGGAATTATGAAAGTATTGATGCTAAATGGAAGCCCTCATGCCCAGGGAAATACATTTCTGGCGCTGCAGGAGATGGAGAAAGTTTTTGCCCAAGAGGAAATTGACACAGAGATTGTCCAGGTGGGAAACAAAGACATCCGGGGATGTATTGCCTGTTATACCTGTATGGAAAAAGGAAAATGTGTGTTTGACGATTTGGTAAATGAGATTGCCCCTAAATTTGAGGCATGTGACGGACTTGTTGTTGGAAGCCCGGTCTATTATGCTTCGGCAAACGCCACGCTGATCGCATTTCTTGACAGGCTTTTTTATAGCACGCATTTTGATAAGCGGATGAAGGTTGGCGCCAGTGTTGTCGCCGCAAGAAGAGGAGGACTGTCGGCGACTTTTGATGAATTGAACAAATATTTTACTATTTGCGGTATGCCGGTGGCATCGAGCCGGTATTGGAATAGTATTCACGGAAAAACGCCTGGGGAAGCATTGCAGGACGAAGAAGGGCTGCAGACGATGCGGACCTTGGCGCGGAATATGACGTTTCTCCTGAAGAGCATTGCGCTGGGGAAGGAGAAATATGGCCTGCCGGAACAGGAAACAAAAGTGCCGACCAATTTTATACGCTAAAATGGTTACCATTTCCAGGAATCGTCCGATATAAGAATTAGAAGGTACATAATTTTAGGATGGTTTTATTTCAAGGAGGAAATGATAATGAATACTAACGGAATAGCAGACGTATATGCATCACAGATTGCAGCAAATGATAAGACTAACCAGGCTGCGAAGACGAATAAGACGAATAAGACATACGGCAAGCAGATCGGCAATCCGCAGTTAAGTGAGAAAGCACAGAAATATTATGAGAAGCTCAAGAAGAAATATAAGAATATGGATTTCATTCTTGTAAGCGCAGACCAGAAGGAACAGGCGGAGGCCAATGTTGGCAAATATGGAAGTAACAAGAGCCTGATTGTTCTCATTGACGATGAGAAGATAGAAAAGATGGCTGAGGATGAATCTTACCGCAAGAAATATGAAGGCATCCTCGATAAAGCAACCGGGCAGTTTGCGCAGATGAAGGAGAGCCTTGGTAGTAGTGCGGATAGTGTGAAAGCATTCGGAATGAAGTTTGACGATTATGGAAATGCATCGTTCTTTGCCGTAGTTGACAAATCACTGGCGGCTCAGAAGGACCGTATTCAGCAGAAGCACGATCAGAAGGTTGCAGACAAGAAAGCGGCTGAAAAGAAAGCAGAGCAGAAAGAGAAACAGGATAAGATTCTGGAGAAGCATAAATACCCGGAGGATTTGGTGACCGTAGAAGCTTCTTCATGGGATGATTTGTTACAGAAGATTAATGAAACTGTGGCAATGGGGCGCAGCGATATGGTACAATCTCAAGCTGAGACTTATGTAGGCCAACAGTTTGATTATACGATTTAGTTAAAAATACAGAGACGTTCCGCTGGCTACAGACGGTGGAATATATGAAAATTTCAAGGGGTGTCGAAGACTGCTGTTGAAAGTAGAACCGGTCTTTGGCACCCCTGAAATTTTTGATTTGCCACTTTGCTATCAGCCTCTGTATTTCTGGCTTGCTTTTTGATTTTGTAGCATGTCAATTTCTACGGGACTTGGATTAGCGTAGGCGCACTGTGGCAGGAAATTGTATACGTCCAGATAGGAATCCAATTCCGCGCTGTCTTGCGGTGGCCTGGGAACAACGCCGGTGCAGTCTGTAGCAGAGCTGGCTTTTAAATAATCGTAGCTGCCGCTCATATCAGGCACCGGATGGGTGTCTTTCTTTCGATTATCTTCACTCATATGATACCTCTTTTCTGAAAATGATGCATTTGCTGTTTAAAACAGTGTTTCTGCCAAAGTTAGTATTTGTGTTTTTTGGGCGTCTATTCATGTAAAACATTCTTTATCCTTGTAAAAATTCACAAATAGGAGTACAATCATATTCAACGTCAAACTATCGAAAATATAATTTTTGATGTACCTGTGTAAATTTTTGGAGAAATATTTTCCATTCTGTGAACGGAGGAAAAAATGAAAATATCAGAATTACTAAAACAAAAAGAAGTAACAATAAGCTGTGAGTTGTTCCCACCGAAGAAAGGCTCCGGGCTGGTGAAAGCGCATGAGGTGGTAAGAGAAATGGCCAAATTAAAACCGGCTTATATGAGCGTAACGTACGGGGCCAGCGGCGGTATCAGCGAGCATACGGTGGATATTGCCAATGAAGTGCAGAATGTCAATGGTGTAACCGCGTTGGCACATTTGACCTGTGCGTCTTCTGGCAGGGATAAGATTCAGGAAGTATTGGGACAGCTACAGGAAAAGAAAATTGAAAACATACTTGCGCTGCGCGGGGATATTCCAGCCAATCTTGACTTTCCGCTGCCAAACCAGTATCATCATGCCAGTGAGCTGATAGAGGAGATTAAAGCGTTTGGAGATTTCTGCATTGGCGGAGCCTGCTATCCAGAAGGGCATCCGGAAGCGGAATCTATAGAGAAGGATATTGACAACCTTAAGCGCAAGGTAGAAGCAGGCTGCGAATTTTTGACGACACAAATGTTTTTTGACAATGACATTCTTTATAATTTTCTCTACCGTGCATTGAAAAAGAATATAGAAGTACCGGTTATCGCAGGTATTATGCCAATTACGAATGCAAGCCAGATGACGCAGATTGCTTCCCTTTCAGGTGGGAGCATTCTGCCACGGCGATTTCGTGCGATGGTAGAGCGGTTTGCAGATAATCCGGCGGCTTTGAAACAGGCGGGTATTGCATATGCAACGGACCAGATCATTGATCTGATTGCCAATGGTGTTACACATGTGCACATTTATGCGATGAATAAGCCGGATGTGGCGGGAGCCATTTTTGCCAATCTTTCAGAAATATATCATGCTGAATAACATCATTAAGAATGCTGACAGTAAAATACCGCGGTATTTATTGTAATGGGAACAGGAAGGATTATGAGAGCGGACAGAAAAGAAACGCTGCGGTATTTAGGGTATCGCGGACAGGAAATGGAAGAAAAGACAGTGCAAATGATAGAAGAAGTGCAGGTGGAACTAGAAAAAGCCAGCACGCCGAAAAGTATTTACCGGGAGTACGCATGTGAAGTGACGGAAGACAAGGTGAAGCTGGGAGAGCTGACATTTGAGAGTAAGAATCTTGCAATGAACCTGAAAGGCTGTGAGCGTGCAGTGCTTTTGGCGGCGACGATTGGGCGTGCGGCAGACTTTATGATAAAAAAATATTCTATTTCCAATATGGCGAAAGCGGTAATTGTGCAGGCGGCAGGAGCATCCTGCATTGAGAGTTATGTAGATGAAGTGGAGCAGGCCATTCGGGAGGACGCCAATCAGCGCGGGCTGTATTTGCGTCCACGGTTTAGCCCGGGTTATGGAGATTTTGCCTTGGAGTGCCAGAGGGACATTTTTCAGGTACTTGAGTGTCATAAGCGGATTGGCGTTACACTTACAGCAGGTAATTTGATGATGCCCTCCAAGTCGGTGACAGCAATCATCGGCCTTACTACGAAGGAGCGGGAATCCTGCCAAATGGTAAAGTGCAGCCTCTGTGCCAAAAGTGACTGTGAATTTCGCATTCATAGCTCAGAAGCGGAAGGAGAATAAGATGAGTTTCAGAGACGAGTTGGGAAAGAAGATACTGTTTTTTGACGGGGCCATGGGCACCATGCTCCAGGAGAGGGGGTTACAGTCCGGGGAACTGCCGGAAATCTGGAATGTGACGAAGGAAGAGATTATCTGTGACATCCACAGGCAGTATTTGGATGCGGGCTGTGATATTATAAAGGCAAATACGTTTGGTGCAAATCCCTTTAAAATGGAAGGTACAGGATACACCTGCGAGGAGCTGACCGAGAAAGGTATTGCGCTGGCAAAGCGCGCCATAGACCAGTCAGGAAGAAAGGCGTATGTTGCGCTCGATATAGGTTCGCTGGGAAAGTTGCTGGAACCTTTAGGTGATTTGCCTTTTGAGCAAGCCTATGAGGCGTTTAAGCCTATGTGTATCGCCGGCGAACAGGCAGGTGCAGATTTCTGTCTGATAGAGACCATGAATGATACTTATGAAATCAAAGCGGCAGTCTTGGCCGCCAAAGAAAATACCAGTCTGCCGATTGTGGTGACGATGGTGTTTGACGAGGACGGCAAGCTTCTGACAGGGGCGGATATGGAGGCGGCGGTCGCTATGCTCGAAGGGCTCAGAGTGGATGCGCTTGGGCTTAACTGCGGTTTTGGACCGGATGTAATGCAGGGCTTCCTGCCGCGCCTTCGGGAAGTTACGTCACTGCCCATTGTACTGAATCCAAATGCGGGGCTTCCGGTAGTGGTAGACGGTAAGACTTCGTTCCATGTAGGGCCGGAAGAATTCTCAAGTATTATGAAAGAGATTGCCTTAGAGGGCGTCTCTGTGATGGGCGGCTGCTGCGGCACTACGCCGGCGCATATCCGGGCTTTGAAGGAAGCATGCAGGGATATTCCGGCGATGGAGCTTAAGGACAAGCATCGTTCCGTAGTTTCCTCTTACACGCATACTGTGGTTTTTGACGAACGCCCGAAAATCATTGGAGAGCGCATTAATCCGACCGGAAAATCACGCTTTAAGCAGGCACTTCGGGAAAATGATTTGGAGTATATTTATAAAGAAGCGCTTGCGCAGCAGGATCGAGGCGCGCATATCCTGGATGTAAACGTGGGTCTTCCCGAGATTGATGAAGTCGAGATGATGCGCGCAGTCGTGTCCGGCTTACAGGGGATTACAGATTTGCCGTTACAGATTGATACCTCGGATGCGGTGGCGATGGAGACGGCGATGCGCCTTTATAATGGCAAGCCACTTTTAAACTCCGTCAACGGCAAGCAAGAATCTATGGACGCGGTATTTCCCCTGGTAGCAAAATATGGCGGCATGGTTGTCTGCCTGACTTTGGACGAGGGAGGGATTCCTGACACAGCAGCGGGAAGGATTGAAATTGCCGAGAAAATCATTGCGGAGGCTGCGAAGTATGGCATTGATAAAAAAGATTTGCTCATAGATACCCTGACAATGACAATCAGCACTGGACAGGAGAATGCGGGGATTACGCTGGATGCTTTGTATCATGTGCGCCATGTGATGGGCGTGCACACAACTTTGGGGGTATCGAACATTTCTTTTGGGTTGCCGCAGCGCGAGCGTGTGAACACAGCGTTTTTCACGATTGCTCTTTCGAAGGGGTTGAGTGCCGGCATTATCAATCCGAACAGCGAGGCGATGATGGCGGCTTACCATTCCTATTGCGCCTTAAATGGCAGTGACAGCCAGTGCGCAGATTATATTGCGCAATATTCCAGCCAGGAGGAACAGACGAAAGCCGCAGTTGTCAAATCAGGAGAAATCAGTCTTTTTGACGCAGTCGTGCGCGGGCTTTCCGAGAGCGCCTACCAGGCGGCGAAGCGGGAACTGGAAAGCAAAAAGCCTTTGGAGGTCATAGATGGCGCGCTGATACCGGCCTTAGATAAGGTAGGGCAGGGATTTGAGAAGAAGACAGTGTTCCTGCCGCAGCTTTTGATGAGTGCAGACGCTGCAAAAGCCGGGTTCGACGCAATCAAGGAGCATTTTCAGTCCGAAGGAGGTGATTCCGCTTCCAAAGGAACAGTTGTTATTGCTACGGTCAAAGGAGATATCCATGATATTGGCAAAAATATTGTCAAAGTTTTACTGGAGAATTATGGATTCCATGTGATTGATTTGGGCAAGGACGTACCGCCGGAGTTAGTGGTGGAGACAGCTAAGAAGTATCAGGTGAAGCTGGTGGGGCTCAGTGCACTGATGACGACCACTGTGGCAAATATGGAAACTACCATCAAGATGCTCAAGCAGGAGCTTCCCAATTGCAAGATAATGGTGGGAGGCGCAGTACTGACCCAGACCTATGCGGATATGATTGGAGCAGATTTCTATTCCAAGGACGCTATGGGTTCTGTGCGTTATGCCAATGAGCTTTTCAGTTGATACAGAGGGATTTCTTGCATTAGGCAATGCGCCTTTCAGTTGATACCGAACTCTCCAATTCTTTCTGAATATAATATATTGTAACTGTTTTGCCTCGATTTTTGGCGGGACAATAAGGAAACGCTGGTGAAAGCGCTCCCTTAGCAGTTACTGAGATTTTCAGAAAGGGGTTGGAGAGTTTTGCATATTAAATGGATTATTTGCGGAGTAATTGCAGCAGTGATCCTGTTGCTTGTTATTATATGCTGCCTGAGAATACGGCGCCATAAACGTGCAAAATGCCGCGTCAAAAGGCGCTGCGACGAGGAGAAGCTGCATGACATTAATCAGGCGCTGGAGCCATTTGGTTTTGCCTATGATCTGCGCAGAGATATTATCTATTCGCTAAAAGACGCCTGGCAGAAGCAATTCGGATATGGAAAGCTGTATGATGAGATGGCGCCTGTCATGAATATGATTATCCACAGTGAGCCTATCTACTTTGAGTATGAGGGCAAAAGATGGATGATTGAGTTCTGGAAGGGGCAGTACGGTATTACTACAGGGGCAGAGGTTGGAGTTTACGTTGAGAAGGAACGGAATGAGGAAAAAGACCCGGAGGATGTGTTTTACCAATGTGTTTCCGAGGAGGAAGAGCTGCCAATCAGCATGGTCCTCTACAAAAACGGCAAGCGTATGTTCCAGCGTAATAGGAACCATTGGTGGCTTACCGGCTTCTCTTTGGGGGAATTTTCCTGGCCGGCAGAGTTGATGCTGGAGGTTTCTCTGACGTTCCCGGATTTTGGGATGTTAGAAGCGTTTTTGGATGGCTGTTATTATGCAGGTTACCAGCCGGAAGATTTTCGTGTGTGGTACAGAAGGGTATGTTTCCGTCTGTATCAGCCTAAGACAACACAGCCGTCGAAATATGGCAAAATATTTGGCAGATGGATTCAGAGGCAGAACCGAAGAAATTGTAGGCTGTATCAGCGGATTACCAAAGATTTTACGAGAACAATTGATAAACTGGACTATCTCATGCAGGCATACCCGAGGATTTTTGGCATAATTATAAAAACAGGAAGAATTGCCTGGGGGAAGAAAAAGCATGGATTTTACCGAAAAAAAACTGAACGAAGCGTATGAGAACGCGCTCTGCCTTCCTGTCAGCAGAGGAAGCCGGATTGTGCTGATGAGCGATTGCCACCGTGGTATCGGCAATTGGGGAGACAATTTTCAACCTAATCAGAATCTGTTCTATGCTGCGTTGCAATATTATAACAGAAGGAATTTCACATATATTGAACTGGGAGATGGGGATGAATTGTGGGAAAACCGCAATTTGAGGGAGATTGTGCAGACCCATGATGAGCAGTTTCGGCTGATGGCAGAGTTTTACAGAAAAGGTCATTTTTATATGATTTATGGCAACCATGATCGTAAGAAAGCGTGCCTTAAATATTTCAAATCACACTGCCATGATTACTATTGTGAGATGGAAAGCCAGATGAAGAGCCTTTTCCCGGATATGAGAGTACATGAGGGGATCCGCTTACAGGATAAGTCAAGCGGGGCGGAACTGTTTTTGGTGCATGGGCATCAGGGGGATTTATGGAATGACATACTTTGGAAGCTTACCCGTTTTTTGGTTCGCTATCTCTGGCGGCCGTTGGAAATGGCGGGATGCAATGATCCCACAAGCGCGGCAAAAAACTATCAGAAAAAAGAAAAAACAGAACGGAGGCTGGCAGCATGGGCAGACAGGCATGGGAAGAATCTGGTTGCCGGACATACGCACAGGCCTTCGTTCCCCCTCCCCGGGGAAGGGCGTTATTTTAACGACGGAAGCTGCGTGCATCCCCGCAGTATCACGGCACTTGAGCTGGAATGCGGGGAGGTTTCCCTGGTGAAATGGAGCGTGAAAGTGCGCGAAGATAATCTTTTGTACATTGGGCGTGAAGTGTTGGGAGGACCGGAAGAGTTGGCAAGGTACGTCTAACAAATACGAAGGAGGAGATTCCTAATGAAACTGGATCGAATGATTGGAATTTTATCAGTCCTTTTGCAGCAGGATAAGGTGACGGCGCCTTATCTTGCTGAGAAGTTTGAAGTTTCCCGCCGTACGATTAACCGGGACATCGAGGCGCTTTGTATGGCAGGTATTCCACTGGTGACGGAACCGGGGCGAAATGGCGGCGTCTCCATTATGGAGGGGTATAAGATAGATCGTACGTTGTTAAGCAGAACGGATATGCAGGCGATCTTAGCCGGGCTAAAGAGTCTTGACAGTGTGAGCGGCACCAACCGTTATGTACAACTGATGGAGAAGCTGTCGGTAGGAAGTTCCAACTTGTTGGCCGGTGATATGCACATTTTCATCGACCTTTCATCCTGGTACAAGGATTCTCTTTCCCCCAAAATAGAATTGCTGCACAATGCAATCCTTACCGGGCGGAAAGTCTCTTTTACTTATTTTGCACCCAAGGGAGAATCAAAGAGAAGCGTGGAGCCATACGATTTGATTTTTCAGTGGTCGAGCTGGTATTTGTGGAGCTGGTGCGAGTGCAGAGAAGATTTTCGGCTTTTTAAACTGACGCGGATGACAGATTTACAGACGAATGAGGTGTTTGAGAGACGTGCGGTTCCGCTTCCTGATTTATCCCCGGAGCAAGTATTTCCTTATATGTATCAGGTAAAGGCGTTGATTGACCCGCAGTATACATGGCGGCTCGTGGAAGAATATGGCCCGGAGAGTTTTATTGTCCAGCCAGATGGAAGGCTGCTGTTTTCTTTTGGTTTCATGGATAAGACAAGCATTGTAAGCTGGATTGTATCCTTTGGGGGCGGTGCAGAGTTGTTAGAGCCGAAAGAACTGCGGCAAGAAGTTCTAAAATTTGCTGAAAGAATCTGCAAAAAACATTTGCAATCATGACATACAGGTGTCGTGGTTGTTTTGATACAATGAAACCATCAAAAGAAAAGGATGGTATAAATTATGGATTACGAGATTGTTACATTGAAAGAGAAAATAGCTGTGGGCGTATCGGCGCGGACGAACAATATGTCGCCAGACATGGGAGCGGTCATCGGCGGGCTTTGGAACCGTTTTTATGGAGAAGGGATATATGCTTCCATACCCAACAAGGCGGATGGGAAGGCTTTAGGTATATACACTGACTATGCCGGAGACGAGAAAGCGGACTATACGGTTGTGGTTGCCTGTGAGACATTAGAGGAGCAGCCGGGGGAGGAGTATGCGGTTTGCCGGATACCAGCCGGACGGTATGCAAAATTTGTCATTCATGGGGATATGGTGCAGGCAGTTGCTGCGGCCTGGCAGGAGATTTGGCAGATGGATCTGCCGCGGACATTTGAGTGTGATTTTGAGGAATATCAGAATGACAGCATGGACAATGCCGAAATCCATATATATGTGGGGCTTGTGGAAGGGGATGAAAGGACATAAGAATTTGGATTTACAACAGAAAAGGGGCGTTCCACACCACTACGGTTCATTCTGCATAAGGGAAATCCGAAAAAGTAAATGTAACGAAGTGGAAAGGAGGCCAAAATGATGATGACAATTGGCAATGTGACGAATTCCGATTCTGGCATGCATGTAGGAATGAACAGGAATATGCAAGGGGATTCTGTCAGCAAAGGCATTCAAAAACAAATTGAGAACGCGCAAAAAAAGCTGCAAGACCTTTCTTCTAATGAGGACATGGCGTTAGAAGATAAGATGAAAAAAAGGCAGGAAATCCAGAAGGAAATTACAAATCTCAATCAGCAGTTAAGGCAGCATCAGATTGAGGAGCGTAAGAAACAGCAGTCTCAGGGGACGTCCATGGAAGAGCAGACCGGCAGTAAGAAAGACGGCGCTGCGAAATCCAACCGTAAGTCCGGCGGTATGTCGCAGGCAAGCATGCAGGCGATGATTTCTGCGGACGTTTCCATGAAGCAGGCGCAGGTGCAGGGCAGCGTTGCCACGCAGCTGGAAGGAAAAGCAAGCATTCTTGAAAGCGAGATTAAAATGGATGGGTCAAGAGGAGCCAGCGTGGAGAAAAAAGAAGAGGAGCTGGCTGATATCCAACAGAATGCACAGCAGGCAACGGCCGGCCAGATGTCTGCGCTTGCCGAGGCAAACCAGGCGATGAAAGAAGCAAATGCCGCAGAACAAGGCAGCAAGGCAGACAAGGAAGAGGCGCAAGGTAAGGCAGATGCTGCAGAACAAAGAGGCAAAGCAGACAACAGCAAGGTACAGAAAGGAACGCAGGGTAATGAGGCGGGCAGTGTGGATATAGAAACAGCTGCGCAGCCTACGGAAATGCCTGATATGACAGCGGCAGCGCAGGAATTATTGCCGCCGGTGAATGTTGTATCCATAGATGTCCGTCTGTAATGATTCCTATTCTAAACTGTCAACTTCCATAGCATTGAGCAAGGAAGCTGAGAAGGCATAAATTCCTGGGCGATTCTTTTTACAGAATTACAGTAATTAAGAGGGATTGCCCATCTGTGCTTTTCGCAGAAATTTTTCCTTTGTGGGCATCGGTGATGGCGCGTGCAATGGATAGTCCGATGCCATAGCCGCCGGTCTCAGAATTCCGTGAACAGTCAGCGCGGTAAAAGCGGTCAAAGAGAAAAGGAAGGCTTTCCGCGGAAAGATGTGCTACCGTATTATATACCATAAATTGAATGTTTTTTCCCCGTTTGTTCAGGGTAACTTTGACGGTGCCTTGCGGCGGGGAATATTTTATGGCGTTATCTATGAGAATGGAAAAGAGGCGGTGGATGGAAGATTCGTCTCCACAGTAAGACAAGAGAGGCTCAATTTCCACAGAAAAATGTCTGTCCTGCAAATCTGCCAGTGTCTGGAAAGATTGTGCCGTCTCCTCTGCCAACGCGGAGATAGAGAAATCCATATGCTGTAAATGTTTTTCAGCTTCTTCCATCCGTGACAGATAAATGAGTCCGTCGGTCAAATCGGCAAGGCGCGCTGTCTGTCTTTGGATGCTATTGTTCCATTCATTTTCCCCATACTCCATCTCTAAGAGTTCGCGGTTCGCTTCAATAATGGCGAGCGGCGTCTTTATTTCATGCCCGGCATCAGTAATAAATTGCCGTTGTTTTTCATAACTTTCTGCTACCGGTTTCATAACCAGCCGGGAAAAGAAGAGCACTAAAACAAACACGGATAAAAGCCCAAGGATGGATACGAGGATGCTGGTAAAGAGGAAAGCGCGGAATGTGGAGAGGTTTCTTGTGCAGTCCACAAAGATAATCCTTGTCCCCTCTGGCGTGTGCTTCATGAGATAACGGTAAGAGGAGAGGAAACCCGACGTTTGCTGCCGTTTCCATGCCCGCAGGGCATAAGCGTTGGCATCCTCATTGTCTATGGCGGCAACTTTTTGGACGTTTGTGGAGGAAACGTTGCCGTTTTCTGTCAAAACTACAGAAAAATAGCGTGTTTCAAAAGGCATTTCGGGTGACATGTCCATGGAATGCAGCTTAGGTTTTTTAGGGGTGGAAGAATTGTTTCCCTGCGGTTCCCTGGGATCAGGGGAGGCGTTATCCACTAGCCCATCTTTAAAATCAGGGGAGGAATTACCCCCTTGTGGTTCCCTGGAATCAGGACGCGGGCGGTCTTTGGGAAACTCTCCGTCATTTTCAGACAGAATATGCAGGATATGGTCAGCATCCTCTATGAGCTGTCTATAATTGATAATATTGATGCTGCCGATGATGACCGTCAGTACTAACAGCATGGAGAGCATGGAAATGACAATGAATTTATTCTGTAACTTTCGGATCATCATGTTTCCTCCAGAAAATAACCGGCGTTTCTAGCTGCTTTAATCTGTACGTTGGCATTCAGAGTTGTCAGTTTCTTGCGGAGGTAGGAAATATAGACCCAGACAACATTAATTTCCACCTCACTGTCGTATCCCCAAATCCTCTCGAAAAAACGCTCGCTGGAGATCAATTGTCCGGAATTCCCCATCAGCATTTCCAACATCTGAAATTCTTTGTTGGCAAGCCGCAAACTACCGCTGGGGGAGGAGAGCGTAAAAGAGGCGAGGTCTAAAGAAAGGTTCCCCATTTGCAGGCTGGAGTTGACAGCGCCTGTGTTCTCCCTTGTCATAGCGCGGATTCTTGCCAGCAGTTCTTTGGCGGCAAACGGTTTGGTAAGATAATCGTTCGCTCCGGCGTCAAGTCCTTCTACCTTATCGTCAATTTCTGATTTCGCCGTCAGCAGGAGGATGGGAATGGGATTGCCTTGGCTGCGGATTTGCCTGAGGACGGAAAGTCCGTTCATTTTGGGCATCATAATATCTAGAATTGCCCCATCATAATTATTGCTGTTTAAATATGACAATGCTTCTTCGCCGTCGTATACGGCGTCTACAGAGTAATTGTTTCGCGCAAGGATGGCAATAAGTGCGCGTGAGAGTTCTTTTTCATCTTCTGCCAAAAGTAATCGCATGGTTTTCACCTTTCCGTTTTGTATAGTTGTCTTTTGTCATTATACCGCTGTCAGCAAAAATTACAAGCCTCTTGCCAATTAATCCGATGGGTGATAAGATGAAAGACAGCCGTTAAAACGGTGGAAGTATGAACTTGGTTATAAACAGAGATAAATTTGATTTCCAGGGAGTTTACATATGAGAGATGAATTTGACTTCAAAGAGACATTTTTCTATTATATGCGCCATTTCGCGGGCAGTATGTCTGCATTTTGTAAATGGCTGGCTTTTTCGTTACTGTCCGGTGTGGTGATTGGAGGAGCGGGGACGCTATTTCACTACTGCATGGTCTGGGCAAATGATACCAGGACAGCCAACCCTGTGCTGATTCTTCTGTTGCCTATTGCCGGGCTTGTGATTGTTGGGGCTTACCATCTTTTACATGACGAAAAAGACACAGGCACGAATCTTGTTCTTGCGGCTATTCATTCGGGAGAGCGCATTCCGCTGAAAATGGCCCCTTTGATTTTTATTTCCACGATTATGACGCACTTATTCGGGGGCTCTGCCGGCCGCGAGGGCGCGGCATTGCAGCTTGGCGGGAGCATTGGCAATTCTCTGGGGCGGCTTTTTAAAATTGATGATAAAGATCAGCATGTGATGATTATGTGCGGCATGAGTGCGGCGTTCTCTGCGCTCTTCGGAACCCCGATGGCGGCGGCAATTTTTTCTATGGAAGTAGTGAGCGTGGGAATTATGCATTACGCGGCGTTAGTTCCCTGCGTAATCTCTGCGCTTGTGGCAAAAGGAATTGCCGAGTATTTCGAGGTAGTTCCAGAGCAATTTCTCTTGACCGGGTTGCCGGAGTTTTCCATTGCATCTAGCGTCAAAATTGCAGTACTTGCCATGCTCTGCGCCGGGGTCAGTATTGTTTTTTGCATTATGCTCCACCACGGTGAGAAAATATATAAGAAATATCTTCCTGATCCGTACTTGAGAATCTTTACCGGAGGGACGTTTATCGTTATCATGACGCTGGTAGTAAAATGCCAGGATTACAATGGGGCTGGTATGCCGATTATTGAGCGCTGCTTTGAAAATGAATATGTATCTTATGCGTTTCTCTTGAAAATGCTGTTCACGGCGGTTACGCTTGGCTGCGGGTTTAAAGGCGGTGAGATTGTGCCCTCTTTTGTGGTGGGTGGGACGTTCGGCTGCTTGTTTGGCAATTTAATCGGTTTTGCCCCGGCGCTTTGCACAGCGGTAGGCATGGGCGCTGTATTCTGCGGCGTCACCAACTGTCCGATTACATCTCTCTTGATTTGTTTTGAAATGTTCGGCTATGATGGGATGCCATATTTCTTGTTGGCAATTGCTCTCAGCTATATGTTATCAGGCTACTATGGGCTGTATCGCAGCCAGAAGATCGTATATTCCAAGTATAAGACGGAGTACATTAATCGAAAGACGCATTAGGAATAAAGTTTTTATCTGTTCAAAAGGTTTCCATTGCTTCGCTATGGAAACAACATGCACAAAAATTACTCTGGGAAGCTGGCTTCCCAAGATAATTTTTGTGCATTCTGTCTTTGCCGCGATAGCGGCAAGACCTTTTGAACGAAATTAAATATTCGTGCGACAGCCCTGCGGTTGCATAAAGAATCAAATTACGAGTGAACAGTAACATTTTATGATAAAATACCAAAAACAGAAACAATTTCCGCTTGCAAGACTAGTGGCATAATGTTAAAATATTGACAAACAATAAAGAGCGAGGTAATTACGATGTATGCAGATGAAAATGTGATTAGAATCAAACATGATGTACTGTACGAAGTAGCGAAGCTGGCATTTGCCGGTGAATTAGAATCAGGAAGGGACCATATCGCAATGGAACTGATACCAGGGCCTACGCCTCAATTCCGCTGCTGTATTTACAAAGAAAGAGAGATTATCCGGCAGAGGGTTCGTCTTGCCGAGGGCAAGGCGCCAGGGGCAGAGGATGATGGCAATGTAATCCAGGTTATCAGTTCGGCATGTGAAGACTGTCCCATTTCCAGTTATACGGTAACAGAGAACTGTCAGAACTGTATTGGTAAGGCTTGTATCAATGCATGTAATTTCGGTGCAATCAGGATGGGAAGACATCGTTCCCACATCGACGCTTCCAAGTGTAAGGAATGCGGGAAGTGTGCCGATGCTTGTCCGTACAATGCAATTGCGCATCTCAAGAGACCGTGTAAGTATAGCTGCCCGGTAGACGCGATTACATACGACGAGAACGGCATTTCCATTATTGATAAAGAGAAATGCATCCGTTGCGGTAAATGTATCCATAGCTGTCCGTTCGGTGCGATTGGTTCTAAGACATATATTGTCGATGTCATAGAAGCATTGAAGTCTGGCAAGAAGGTATATGCGATGGCAGCTCCGGCAACAGAAGGGCAGTTTGGCCGTGACATTACGATGGCGAGTTGGAAAAACGCTATGTTGGAATTAGGATTCCATGATTTCTATGATGTAGGCCTCGGCGGAGATATGACAGCAGCTTATGAAGCAGAGGAGTGGGCCGAAGCATATAAGGAAGGCAAGAAGAAAGTGACGTCTTGTTGTCCGGCGTTTGTCAATATGGTGCGCCTGCATTATCCGCAGCTTGCAGAATGTGTATCAACTACAGTTTCTCCAATGTGCGCGGTGTCCCGTCTGATTAAGGCGAAGGAGCCGGATGCTGTCACGGTGTTTGTCGGTCCTTGCTTGGCTAAGAAATCTGAGGTAGTAGACCAGAAGATTCCGGGGAATGCAGATTATGTGCTGACTTACAGTGAATTGCGTGCGATTATGCGTGCAAAGGGTGTTGCCTTACAGCCATGTGGCAATGACGATCAGATCGCTTCCGTTTATGGCAAGCGTTTTGCGAATTCCGGAGGAGTTACCGAAGCTGTATTACAGAGCTTGAAAGAATCCGGGGAAGATATTGATGCTAAGGTATATAAGGCGAACGGCGCAGCGGAATGTAAGAAAGCGCTTCTCCTTCTGCGCGCAGCTAAATTGCCGAATGATTTTATTGAAGGCATGATTTGTGACGGTGGCTGTGTCGGTGGTCCAAGTGCATTCAAAGATCAGATGAAGTTTAAGAAGGATAGAGATGAACTGATCCAACAAGCAGATAACCGTGAGATTCACGAGAATCTGGAGGAATACGATATGGATAGCTTCTCTATGCATCGGGAATAGAGAATAAGAATAGTGAAGTTTGTGACAGGCTGTCGGCTTTTGCCGGCAGCCTTTTTTCCTAATGATAGAAAATAATTATGTGCACTCATGTTAGGGGCTATTGCTATGCGTAGTGTAAATAGAATCTTGACAAATATATCGGCATCTGATATATTTAATATATCGAAAGCTGATGTATTGTGTAATGATGCATTGATATATGATATATTAGTGGTTATGCAGAGAATTATGAGAGCGAAACAATGGAAGTCTGGGAGGTGGTAGTTTTGGCGGAAAAGCAGATGGTGATGACAGAGGCATTTTATTATATACTTCTGTCTTTAAATACGCCCAACCATGGGTATGGGATTATCCAGAATACCATAGAATTGACAGATGGAAGGTTGGAGTTGGGGGCAGGGACGTTGTACGGCGCTATCAATACATTGCTAGATAGAGGATGGATTCGGCTGTACAGTGAAGATAAACAATCACGCAAGAAAAAGCAGTATTTGATTACGGAACAGGGAGTGCTTGCTCTTGAGCAGGAAATAGAGCGTCTGGAAGAACTTTTAGAGAATGGCAGGCGCGTTATAAATGAAGGGTGTGCTAAGTCGGAGGGAACGAACGCAGGGGAAAGGAAAGAAAAGGAGGAGGCGGCAGATGAAGAAGTTCAGGTTGTATTTTGATAAAGATAAAGAGGAAGAATGGCTGAATGAGATGAGTCGGCAGGGTTGGGCGATGACGGAATTTCTTTTAGGGTTGTATATTTTTACGTCCTGTGAGCCAGGCCAGTATATTTACCGGATCGACATGCAGAAAGAGGCGGGGCGTACGCCTGTCTGGAGGAATGATTATCAGGAATATATAGAATTGGTAGAAGAGACTGGCGCCGAGTATGTCTGTCGCTGGGGCTGGTGGCTGATATTTCGCAGGGAGGCTGCAAAGGGAGAGTTTGCCCTTTACACAGACATGGAATCTCAGATTGCGTTGTATAGGAGGATTCGCTGGATGTTTTTGCTCTTCGGAATGTTGGAGCTTTCGATTGCACTGTCAAATACTGGCAATGTATTGCATTTCTGGGAGAGCAGAGCTGGTAGTCTTGGTAGTTTAGACATTATTTTCTTTGTTTGTCTAATTCTTGTCTGGTTTGCGGCAGCGGGATTTTTCTTAATGTCATTGAAACTTACGGGAAAGATTCATAGGCTTAGAATGTGAGAGTATAGAATTGTGACTGGGGTTGTTGCAGGAATACATTATATCGTTCAAAAGGTCTTGCCGCTTAAGCGGCAAAGACAGAATGCACAAAAATCATCTTGGGAAGCTAGCTTCCCAGAATGATTCTTGTGCATATTGTTTCCATTGCTTCGCTATGGAAACCTTTTGAACGGATGAAAATTTTATAGATTGATTAGTGCGACAGTCCCAGAATGATTCTTGTGCATATTGTTTCCATTGCTTCGCTATGGAAACTTATTGAAATACAAAGGTAGCAAATTCTTGACAAATCTTTAAGATTATATTATTATACTACTGTATTAAGTTAATAGTACAACGGAAAGAAAGGACAGAATATGAAAGAATTGTTGAAAGTGCAGAATTTAAGGAAGACATTTAAGATTTCTGCCAAGCAGCAGAAGATTGAGAGGACGAAAGAGCGCATTAAGGTAGCGGTTGACGATTTGAGCTTTACTGCTTATGAGGGTGAGGTGTTCGGACTATTAGGACCTAATGGGGCAGGCAAGACCACTACACTGCGTATGATGTCTGCGCTGGTGAAGCCGGATAAGGGGGATGTACTTGTGGATGGCGCAAGCGTGGTCAAGAATCCGGAGGAAGTCCGTAAAAAGATTGGTTTTCTTACCAGTGAGCTGAAATTGGAAGAATTTTTTACACCGAATTACCTGTTTACATTTTTTTCGGAGCTGCACGGCGTAGATAAAGCGACAGAGACAGCCAGGAAACAGTGCCTGTTTGATAAATTTGGAATTACAAAGTTTGCTGAGGTTAAAGTTGGTGATCTTTCTACAGGAATGAAGCAGAAGGTATCGCTGGTAATTTCCATAGTGCATGACCCGAATATCATTATCTTTGATGAACCAACCAACGGCCTCGATGTTCTGACGGCGAAAGTTGTAACGGATTTCCTGTTAGAACTCAAGGAGCAGGGAAAGACGATTGTGGTATCTACGCATATTTTCAGTCTGATTGAGAAAATTTGCGACAGGGTAGGAGTTGTGATAGACGGCAGGATGGCTGTCTGCGATACTTTGGAAAATCTTACCGCAGAGAAACCGCTGGAAGAGAAATTCTTCGATATTTTTGCAGAAAGAGCAGGTGAGATGAATGAGAAATAGTATTATAACCATTATGAAAAAAGAATTTACGCGGTTTTTTACGGATCGGAGAATGGTGTTGACAACCGTGCTTATGCCAGGTTTGATGATTTATCTACTGTATTCTTTTATGGGGAGCGGTCTGGCTTCCCAGTTTGAGACAGCAGAGGATTATAAGGCAAGTGTTTATGCCGTGGATCTTCCGGGGAGTATGCGTTCACTGGAAGACGGAGAGGCGCTTTTGCAGTTTACGGAGATTTCTCGGAAAGACATAGATAAGGCGAAAGAGGAGCTAACGTCATCGGAAGCGGGATTTGATGTGTTAGCTGTGTTCCCGGAAGATTTTGACGTGCAGGTGGCAGCGTATGATGTGACGACGGGTGCGAAAGCGCCGGCTGTGGAGCTGTATTATAATTCCACCGACAACGACTCGCAGTCCTCCTATAATATGTTGACGGAAATGCTCAATACATATGAGTCTGCGCTTGCCAATAAATTTGATATCAATCCTGGTGGGGAAGGTTATGATATGGCGACGGATGAGGATTTGTCTGCCCGGATTTTTTCGATGATGGTGCCTATGTTGATGATGGTCTTTCTGTTCAGCGGATGCATGGCGGTGGCTCCAGAATCTATTGCGGGAGAGAAAGAGCGCGGGACAATTGCTACACTGCTTGTAACTCCAATGAAACGCAGCCATTTGGCAATCGGCAAAATTGTCAGTCTGAGCGCTATCGCTATTTTAAGCGGGCTGTCTAGCTTCCTGGGTATGATGCTTTCCCTTCCTAAGATGATGGGCGGCGCCGAGGGCGTGGATGCAAGCGTATATAATATGACAGATTATATACTGGTACTTCTTGTAGTCTTGTCGACGGTGCTTGTAATCATAACCATTGTATCTGTTATCTCTGCATTTGCCAGAAACGTGAAGGAAGCGACTGGATGGGTGACGCCTGTAATGATTATTTCTATGCTTTTGGGCGTTACTTCCATGATGCCTAGTCTGTGTAAAACGGAACCAGTATGGTTTTTGATACCACTTTATAACAGTGTGCAGAGTATGAACGGTATTTTTTCCATGAATGCGGATGTATTGAACATTGTAGTGACGGTGGTGGCAAACGTATGTTATGCCGGTATCGGTGTGTTTGTACTTGCTAAAATGTTTGATAATGAGAAGATAATGTTCTCAAAATAAATGATTGCAGTATGAGATATATGTTTGAACGAATAGCAGATACAATATAAATTGTTTCAATTATTCCATATATTTAATGAAAAGGTTTGCATCACTTTGTGGTGTGGACCTTTTTTAATAATGGGAAACCCTTCGGTACAATAAAAATACAAAATGTGGAAACTCGAAATACTTTACCATTGAATTATAATGGTATTTATCGTCAAGTTAATAATATATTACAGAAATATAAAAGATTGTAATATTGATTTTTAATCTCAAATTTCTATCACATTTATTATATAAATTTATAGTGGAAAGAGAGGATATTTATATGATTAAGAAAAAAATGCAATCTTTTTGTCATCAAGAACGGAGAAAGAGGAATAAGGGAAAAATAAGCAGGCTAGGTATTTTGGCGGCAGTATTTCTGGTGCTGGGAATGACTGGCTGTGCTTCTAATGATGAGGCAAATGAGGTCTCAGTCGGCTATTTCAATAATGTGACTCATCCGCAGGCTCTTTATATGAAAGCGCAGAAAACTCTTGAGGAAAGTTTAGGAGCTGACAAGAAGGTAAGCTGGACAGCTTTTAATGCGGGGCCCGCAGAAGTGGAAGCCCTTTTTTCAGGGGATATTGATATCGGATATATTGGTCCGGTTCCGGCGGTCAGCGCGAATGTTAAGAGCGGCGGAGACGTGGTAATACTATCGGGTTCTTCCTCTGGAGGGGCAATTTTGGTGAAACACCCGGATGCAGATATAGAGAGTGTGGAGGATCTTGATGGTAAAACGGTGGCTATCCCACAGATTGGCAATACGCAGCATCTGTCCCTGCTGAAGCTTTTAGAAGAGAACGGCTTAAAGCCAGTGACAGAGGGTGGTACGGTGACAGTCAGCGCTGTGGCAAATGCAGATGTGGCAAATATGATGGAGCGCGGCGATATTGACGCAGCGTTAGTGCCGGAGCCTTGGGGGGCAACGTTGCTGCAAAACGGTGCAGAACTTTTGCTGGATTACGACGAGTTCTATATGGAAGGAAAATATAATGTGGCAGTGGTAGTTGTGCGCAAGGAATTTATGGAGGAAAATCCAGAAGTGGTTGAGAAATTCCTGGCCGAGCATGAGGCGGCTACAAAAGCAATCAATGACGATAAGGAAACTGCCCTTACCATTATTAACGAAGAGTTAAAGAGCGCAACCGGCAAGGCTTTGAGTGAGGATATTATCTCGGAATCGTTTGACAGGATTGGTGTAAGCGCAGAATTAAATCAGGAGTCTGTTTTGGACTTTGCACAGATTAGCAAGGATCAGGATTTTATTGACGAGTTGCCGGACGAGGCATCCTTGTTTGTAGAGTAGACGTGGGAGGGAAACGATGGCTTTGGTGTTAGACGGTTTGTGCAAGCGTTTTGATAACAGTGAGAAAGACACCTTGCATGAGATTGATTTGGAAGTGAAAACGGGGGAATTTGTGTGCATCGTGGGGGCTTCCGGTTGTGGTAAGAGTACGCTGCTAAATCTTGTTGCCGGATTGGAGCAGCCGTCGCAGGGGAAAGTGCTTCTCGATGGCGAGGAGGTATTAAAACCTGGTGCAGACCGCACTGTGATGTTTCAGGAGCATGGGCTGTTCCCTTGGCTCTCTGTTTTGGAAAATGTCAAATTTGGCATGAGGATGGCAGGATTTTCTAAG
>CAJUTD010000031.1:0-19958 GCA_910589635.1 uncultured Lachnospiraceae bacterium
ACCGAAATGAAATGTAGATGCCGCGAGGGTAAGTGCCCTGTGGGTGCAAATACCCCGCCCCTTGGGGCGGTAAGAACAAGCTAAGGCATACCCCGTAGCTTGCTGCGGGGTATTTGATTTGCACGGAAAGTAGGAATGAGATGACAAAATATGATGTGATTATTATAGGCGCTGGGCCATCGGGGATATTCTGTGCCTATGAGCTTATTCGGCAAAAGCCAGAACTCAAGGTGCTGATGATCGAGAAGGGCAGAAGAATTGAGAACCGGGAATGCCCGAAGCGTAAGACGAAAGAATGCGTTGGTTGCCAGCCATGTTCCATTACTACCGGATTTGCCGGGGCTGGGGCTTTTTCGGACGGTAAATTATCGTTGTCCCCGGATGTTGGCGGAAATCTGCCTCAGATTTTAGGGTATGACAAGGCTGTGGAACTGATTCGGGAATCGGATGAGATTTACCTGCAATTTGGCGCCGACAAAAATGTCTACGGCATTGGAAAAGAGAAAGAAATCCGGGAAATCCGCAGGAAAGCAATTAATGCCAATTTGAAATTGGTGGAGTGTCCCATCCGTCACTTGGGAACGGAGGAGGGGTACAAAATATACAGCCGTTTGCAGGAGCATCTTTTGCAGCAGGGTATTGAGATGAAGTTTCACACCATGGTGGAAAATGTGCTGGTGGAAGATGACAGGGCAGTGGGCGTAATAACCAAAGGCGGGGAATCTTTCTTTGGCAAAGAAATTGTCTGTGCCATTGGAAGGGAAGGCGCGGACTGGTTCAGCCGTATCTGCAAGGAACATGGAGTAGAGACGAAGGTCGGCACGGTGGATATTGGCGTGCGCGTGGAGGTTCGGGATGAGGTCATGGAATTTCTCAATCAAAATCTCTACGAGGCAAAGTTAGTTTACCATACGCCAACATTTGACGATAAAGTGCGCACATTCTGTACGAATCCATCGGGTGAGGTGGCAACGGAGTATTACGAGGATGGGCTTGCCGTGGTGAACGGCCATGCCTATAAGTCGAATGAGTTGAAAACCAGCAACACGAACTTTGCCTTGCTGGTATCAAAGAATTTTACGAAACCGTTTAAGACGCCGATTGCCTATGGCAAACAGATTGCTCAGTTGTCGAATATGCTCTGCGACGGCAAGATTTTGGTACAGACGTTTGGTGATTTCCGCAGAGGGAGGAGAACCACGGAAGAACGGTTGTGCCGCAACAATCTTATTCCCACTCTCAAGGATGCTGTACCGGGGGATTTATCCCTGGTTTTTCCGCACCGGATTATGGTGGATATTGAGGAGATGATATTTGCACTTGATAAGGTGACGCCTGGCATTGCCAGTGATGAGACGCTCCTTTACGGCGTGGAAGTCAAATTTTACTCCAACAAAGTGGTGGTGGATCAGGCGTTTAGGACAAATCTGCCGGGGTTACGTGCCATTGGCGATGGGGCTTCTGTCACAAGAGGATTGCAGCAGGCATCCGCGAATGGTTTGAGCGTAGCGCGCAGTATCATTGCGGAATTATCTTAGCATAAATATAATATTTTACAACTCGGATGAAATGGATGGGTATACCAATGAAGATAGGCAAGAAATTAAAGATGGCTGGGATATGCGCCTTGTTTTTAATGTCGTTTAGTGGATGTAAAATGGTAGGTGCAGAAGTGGTCGTCAATGCAGACCATGCAGATAATGAAGTGTTTAAAATCAGGGATACAGTATGTACGCTACAGCAAGCGCGGGTAGTGCTGACGAATTATCAGAATATCTATGACACCATGTATGGCATAGATTTGTGGAATCATGGTTCCAAAGATCAGGAACTGGAGAATTATGTTAAGGATTTGACTATCTCCAGGCTTGCGCAGATTATGGCTATGGATTATCTTGCACAGGAGAATGAGATTGTTCTTACAGGAGAGGAACAGGCGAAGATAAAGGAAGCAGCCGGCGAATATTATGGTTCTCTGAATGATGCTGAGAAAGAGTACATGCAGGTAAAGCAGGGCGATATAGAGACGTTGTATACCCGCTATGGACTTGCAAATAAACTTTATACATTCCTGACTCAAGGTGTCAATGACGAAGTCAGTGATGAGGAAGCAAGAGTTATGGAAGCGGAACAGATTTTTGTATCTGATGCAGAAACTGCAAAGGAAGTGGCACAGCAGTTAAAGGAGGGAAATGATTTTCTCACGGTTGCCAACCGCTACAATGAAGATGCGGAGACTGAAGTGTTTTTCAGCAAGAACGGCGTGGAACCGCAGATGGCGGAGGTCGTATTCTCATTGGAAAATGGTGAGGTCAGCGAAGAGATTAAGACAGCAGACGGATATTATTTTGTGAAATGTATCAACCACTATGATCAGGAAAAGACAGATGATAATAAGTCTGTGATATTGGAAGAACGCAGAAAAGAAGCTTTTGATGATGTCTATCAAGGCTTCCTGTTGGATCTTCCATCAGAATTCAATGAGAAGCTTTGGGATGAAGTAAAAGTGGAAGTGAATCCAGAAGTGACAACAGATAGTTTTTTCCAGGTATACGAAAAATATTGTGTTTGGTAGTTTTACCGAAAAGCTGATCTAATGATGGGACAGTGGGGGAGTAATCGAAAGAACTGTAGAAAATAACGAAACGCTGAGAGGATGAGATATTATGAGCAAACAATTCGGCATGTTTTTGGTGACAGCCGTGTTAGCTGCTGTGTTGTCTGGATGCACCGGAGCAAAGGATGAGAGCGGGATTGGCAATACAGAAACCGCATCACAAAATAGTCATCAGAACGTAGAGCAGGAAAGCGCTTCGCATCAGAATGAAGATGTGGAACTGGTTGTCTGGGGCGCCGAAGAGGACGAGGCGCTTTTGCGTCAGGTTATTGAAAGTTTTCAGGAAGAGTACAAAGGACAGGCCAATTTCAACATCACCTATGCTGCCCAAAGCGAATCTGGCTGCAAAGATGCGTTAATGGCAGATTTGGAGGCGGGAGCAGATGTGTTTGCCTTTGCCGATGACCAGCTGAATGCCCTTGTGGCGGCAGGAGCTCTGGAACCGGTCGAAAATGCGGATCAGATTAAAACGGAAAATCTTCCCGGCGCCGTGGAGGCTGCCTCTGTCGGAGATGTTCTGTATGCCTATCCCCTGACGGCGGACAACGGCTATTTCCTTTATTACAATAAACAATATTTTGAACCGGAGGACGTTGGAACCTTCGACCGCATATTGCAGATTGCGCAGGAGAAGGGAAAAAAGGTCACAATGGACTGGTCCTCCGCATGGTATGTGTACGCCTTTTTTGGCAATACCGGCTTGGAAGTCGGATTAAACGACGACGGAATCACGAATTACTGTACGTGGAATGCAACAGACGGCGAGATTAAGGGCGTAGATGTTGCCAACGCCATGCTCTCCATCGCCCGCAGCCCTGCGTTTCTCAGCACCGAAGAATCCGGTTTTCTCTCAGGGATTTCGGATGGCTCTGTGATTGCCGGCGTCAGCGGCGTGTGGAATGCGGTTACTATGCAGGAGGAGCTGGGTGCAGATTACGGCGCCGCCAAGCTTCCTACTTACACCTGTTTGGACCGTCAAATACAAATGGCCTCTTTTTCCGGCTACAAACTGATTGGCGTCAATGCCTACTCCCAGCAATATATGTGGGCTTCCCGGCTGGCAGAATGGATTTCCAACGAGGAAAACCAGCAGCTGCGTTTTGAGGTGCGCGGGCAAGGCCCTGCAAACACAAATGCCGCATCATCGGCCAGCGTGCAGGAATCTCCGGCCATCACCGCTTTGATTGAACAGTCAGAATTCTCCTGCCTGCAACGTATTGGCGGTAACTTTTGGGATCCGGTATCTGCATTCGCCACAAACATGGCGGCAGGAAATCCGGAAGGGAAACAGCTACAGGAACAGCTTGATACCATGGTAGAAGGAATTACCGCGCCATAAAGGAGGATAAATAGAACATGAGAAAAAAATGGAATATCAGATATCGTCTGATACTGCCTATTGCCCTGCTTGGAATTGTAGCGCTGATATCAAATCTCCTTGCAGTTTCCAATATAAAAAATGTCAATGACAACGCTGTCAATATTGCGGACAATTATATGGAAGGAAAGACCCAGCTGGCCCAAATCCATCAGTCCGTCATGAATATACATAAAATGGCGCTGTCCCACATTGTAGCGACCGATTACAACACGATGATCACGCTTGTCAATGATATCAAAAAAGAAGAAAAAATTTTGAACGGTTTGCTAGCGGATTATGAGATTTATATTACTGATGATGACAGGGATGCTTATAATGCCCTGCTCTCTGATTATGACTCGTTAAAACATGCCCTCGTCCATCTTGTGTGCGCCAGCGCTTCCGGCAAAACACAGGATGCCTATGCCTGCGCCAACAAGGACGTGGCAGCTTTCAACAGCGCGGTTGAAAAAAATATCGGTATACTGGATAACTCGATCAGCAACCAGACAGCACAGGCGAGAACACAGCTTTCTTCCGTTTATCTTAGCTCTATGATTACGAATAGCGCATCTACGCTAGCCTGTATCATACTGGTATTCATTTCGGTCTCCCTCATTTTGCGGTCCGTAGTCAGACCGATAGGCAACATTCTGGACACACTCCGGGGATGTTCCGGACGAATCAGCGGCGTGGTAGACGATGTATTGTCGCGGACGCGCACTTCTAGCGAAAGCGCCACGGAATTATCCGCTCTTGCCCAAGAGTTTTCAGCGTCAATTCAGGAAATGGCAAGCAATGCCTCCAATATAAATCATAATGCAAAAAATGTGCAGCAGGAGGCGGAAGGCATGGCCGAGGAATGCGGAAAGATTACCGCCTATTGCAATACAATGAACACAAGGGCTGAGGAGATGGGGCGGTCCGCGCAAGAGAGCCTAGATAATACCGGCGCCAAAGTAAAGGAAATTCTCGATGTTCTGCACGAGGCCATAGAGGGAAGCCGCAGCGTAGAACAGGTCAACAGTCTTACCCATGCGATTCTGAATATCTCTTCACAGACGAACCTGATTGCTCTGAATGCGTCGGTTGAAGCGGCAAGAGCCGGGGAAGCAGGAAGAGGCTTTGCCGTAGTGGCAGAAGAAATCCGCCAGCTTGCTGCCTCTAGCAGCGAGACTGCAAACCGCATCCAAACAGTCAATGCCACCGTAACCCATGCTGTTTCCAACCTTTCTGAAAATGCTCAGAACCTTGTAAATTATATCGAGACTGCTGTACTCGGAGAATTTCTTTCTTTTGTTGCCTCAGGGCAGCAATACCAGAACGATGCCGCCTATATTCGTCATGCTATGGCTGAATTTAATGCAAACACCGACCGTCTGAGATCTTCTATGACGGAAATCGTGTCATCCATAGAGACAATTACGAAAGCCATTGATGACGAGGTTTCCGGTATTTCCGGCGTCGCAGGCAGCGCACAGCATCTGGTAACGGATATGACCGAAATTACAAACCGCATGGACATAAATCATAAGGTTGCGGCTGAGCTGCAAAGGGAAACAATTACATTTGCCAATCTATAGCTGAACACAAATTTCTGGAACTGTTGGAGGAGGCATTTCCGTATATTAAGATGACATTAGGTGAAATATTTGAGGGTGTTGATTAAGTAAAAGGAAACAGATAATTTAAGGGGTACTGCATTTATATTGTGCGATACCCCTGTTTTTCTCTTATAGGATAGCTGTCCTAAGGCATCCTCCGGGCAAGCCCGGTACCCCTTAGGACAAATCCTGTTAGAAAGTTTGTCGTAATTTATTTGGCTAACAGCAGCATAATCTGGTTGCTCCGTGCCACGAATTTACTCATGGCGTCCGGCGTCAGCGGATGGTTGGCGAGAAGCGCCAAATCGTAGAGCTGTTCGCAGAATACCGGTACATGCTCGGAATCTTTATGCTCTAAGATATATTTTACCAGTTCGTTGTTGGCGTTCAGTATCAATGTCTGGTCGCCGCCGAACATGGAAGGGTCCATGCCAGCCATGCCGTACATCTTCATCATATCCTGCATCCTTCGTCCTTCCTCGGAGAGTGTGATGACGGAAGAGATGTCGGCATTTTTTAATTTTTCTACGTTTACATTTAAGTTTTCGTTGTTTAATGCTTTGCGGAACGTCTCAGTCAGTGTGTCTTTTGCCTCTTTCAAATCTTCTTCGGAAACGTCTTCTTTCATGGAATCTGTGAGGTCGGCGTCAATGCGCACAAATTTTATCTTTTCATTCCTGCGCTCTAACTGTGTAATGAAGGAAGTGTCAATATTGTGGTCTAAAATGACAGCGTCCATGTTCTGTTCCTGGAACATCTTGATATACTGTCCCTGCTGCTGTCTGTCGGTTACATAGTAGACAGGTTTGCGCGTGTCTTTTTCTTCAGCATCATCCGCAGAATCTGCATTGTCTGTATCGGCAGCGTCTGCATGTTCGGAATCAGGTCCATTTGCAGAATCGGTATCTGCATTTGCAGAATCATTATTTGTATTTTCAGTATCTGTACTCTCATCCTCTGTCTTCAAGCATTCCGGCAGCGTGAGGTATTTGTCATCCAAATTCTTGAAGAGGATATAATCGTTCATCTTGTCGCAGAACTTCTCATCCTTGAGGCAGCCGAACTTGATAAAGGGGCTGATATCATCCCAGTATTTCTCATAAGATTCCTTGTCCGTCTTGCACATGCCGCTCAGTTTGTCGGCAACCTTCTTAGTGATGTAGTCAGAAATCTTCTGTACGAAGCCGTCATTCTGTAAGGCGCTGCGGGACACATTCAAAGGCAGGTCGGGACAGTCGATCACGCCCTTTAACAACATCAAAAATTCAGGGATGACCTCTTTGATATTATCTGCAATAAATACCTGGTTATTGTACAGTTTAATCGTTCCCTCAATGGAATCGTACTCCGTGTTGATTTTGGGGAAGTATAAAATACCTTTGAGGTTGAACGGATAGTCCATATTTAAGTGAATCCAAAACAGCGGTTCCTTATAGTCCTGGAAGACCTTGCGGTAAAATGCCTTATATTCCTCATCCGTGCAGTCGTTAGGATGTTTTGCCCACAGAGGATGCGTGTCGTTCAAAGCAACCGGGCGTTTGACAATTTTTGCCTTCTCCGTGCGTGGAGATACTTCTACCTGTTCTTTGGTGCCGTCCTCGTTTTCCTTCTCTTCGAATTTTGCCTCTTCGACAATGTTTTCAATGACGGTATCTTTCTCCGTTACTTCCTCAGCGGGTATCGTCTCATATTCTTCCGGCGCGTCTTCCTTAGCCAGATAGATGGGGGTGGGCATGAAGGAGCAGTATTTCTGGATGACTTCTTTGGCGCGGTATTCGTTAGCAAATTCCAGGCAATCCTCATTTAAGAATAACGTGATCTCTGTGCCGACGGTTGTTTTAGAGCCATCAGACATATCAAATTCTGTGCCGCCGTCGCAGGTCCAGTGAACAGGTACAGCATCTTTCTGGTAGGAGAGGGAGTCTATATGCACCTCGTCGGCAACCATGAAAGCAGAGTAGAAACCTAATCCAAAGTGGCCGATAATCTGTTCCTCGCTCGCTTTGTCCTTGTATTTCTCCAGGAAGTCGGACGCGCCGGAGAAAGCAATCTGGTTGATGTATTCCTCCACCTCATCGGCGGTCATGCCAAGTCCATTGTCGATAAATTTGAGTGTTTTCTCTTCTGGATTTACAAGAATCTGAATCTTGGCTTCATAGTCGTCAGGAAGTTCATATTCTCCCATCAAATCCAGTTTCTTCAATTTGGTGATGGCGTCACAGCCGTTGGAAATTAATTCGCGGTAAAAAATATCGTGGTCAGAATACAGCCACTTTTTAATAATAGGGAAAATATTGTCGCTGTTGATGGAAAGATTTCCGTGTTTGTTGCTCATAAAATAACACTCCTTTGTCTACGTTTATTTTGCTTATTGCTATTTCATTTTTTCATCTAAAAAAGATTGTAATACCCATGGCTGTAAAAGTCAATAGAAAATTAGCACTCTTTAAGAATGAGTGCTAACAAGGTGCTTGAAAGCCTGAAAAATCAAGGAGTGACACAATTCTTAAAAGTTTATAAACAGGAAATGTCAGTTGACAGTCCGCGTTTTTTTTAATAAAATTATATGCAAGAAATTAATTGTGAAACAGAGGTGAAATATGAATAATCAGTTGATGAAAAAGTATGAATCCATGGGATTTGACAAAGGGCAGTTAGAAGAAATCCGCCAGGGTATTGAGAAGGGATTGGATGTGTCCTGGTATACTTCTGTCAAATATGACTGGTTTCAGATGGAAGAGATTAAGAAAGGCCTGGAGCGGGGGCTGGATGTGTCCGTCTATGCCAGACAGGATATTTCTTATGACAGGATGCGTCAAATCCGTAAGGGTTTACAGGAAGGGATTAAGCTGTCAGAGTATCAGGATATGTCGGCAGGCTATTTGCGGCAGATTCGCAAGGCGAAACAGGGAAATGTAAACATTTTTCCATATATCAAGGAAGGGTATGAGCCGGATCAGATTGAAGAGATTCGGCTGGCATTGGAACACAAAGCAGACGTAAGCGTGTATCTGATTAAAGAATTTTTGGGGGAGTCCATAAGGGAAATCCGACTTGGTGTGGAAGAAGGTTTGGACGTGTCCGCCTATGCTAAGATTAACTTCGGTTGGCAGCAGATGCGTGAAATAAGGATGGGATTAGAGCGGCGTGTGGACATCTCCATTTATGCCAGGGAATTGTACCGCTGGCAGCAGATGCGTGAAATCCGCCTGGGTCTGGAAGAAGGACTGGATGTGTCTGCTTACAAAAGCATGATGTACTCTGCAAAAGAGATGGAGCGGATTCGCAAAAAAATGCAGGAGCAGCAGGCGGATAAGAAGAAAAAGGAAGAGGAGAGAATAGCCGAGGATTTCCAGTTTGAAGTGTTGGAGGAACAGGCTAAGCTTGCATCGGAGTGTATGGTGACCGTCAGTGAGGACAAGATGGAAGCGTACGTGACCATAGAAAAAGGCGCATCTAAGACAAAGAACGATATTATTCGCCTGTTGGCGAAGGAAAACGTTGTTTTTGGTATTAAGCAGAATAATATAGAGAAATACCTCAAAGAGTCCGACAAGTCTACGAATCGTTTTCTGGCTGCAGAAGGGATAAGGCCGGAGCGGGGACGCGATGGCTATTATGAATACTTTTTCCGCACCGGGATTCCGCAGATTCCGGCGATTCGTGAGGACGGCTCTATAGACTATCAGAATACGGTTTATTTTGAGCAGGTAAAGGCAGGCCAGGTCATTGCTGTATATCATGAGCCCCAGCCGGGGATCGGCGGAAGGGCGGTGGACGGTACGGAGCTTCCGGCAAAAGGCGGACAGGAGAAGCAGATTCTCAGAGGAAGGGGATTTCTGTTGTCCCAGGATAAGAAGACGTATATTGCCAGGGAGTCCGGTAAGATTGAATTGAAAGACAACAAGATTACGATTCAGCCGCTTTTGGTAGTCAATGAGGTGACGATATCCACGGGCAATCTGAGGTTTAACGGCAGTATCTGGGTGCGTGGGAATGTTGGCAGCGGCGTGGTTATCCAGGCCGAGGATGAACTTGTGGTTGAGGGAAATGTGGAAGCGGCGCATTTGCAGAGTGGGAAGAAGATTGTCATCAAGAATGGCGTGTCCGGCGGCGGGCTGGCAAAGATAGAATCCGCAGGAGATATCCATGGCAAATTCTTTGAGGGGGCCACGTTGATGGCGAATGATGGAATCTATGCCAATTATGTGATGAACAGTAATTTGATTGCAGGTAAGGAGGTTGTCATTTCCGGTTCCAGAGGTGCAATTATCGGAGGCAATACGGCTGCGGTAAATAAGATTGAAGCCCATCACATTGGGAACCGCGCCGGACTCCTCACTAATATTTCCCTGGGAATCAGCCAGGCAATGATACAGAAAGAAGAAGAGGCGGATATCAAGCTTAAAAAATTGCAATCAGAGCTGGCAATTTTTGAGGAGGCTTATAAAAAGCTGCAAAATCAGTATCCGCCGGAAGTCCGCAATGAGATGGAAATATACCTCAAAGTGGAACAGGCGACTTATATAAAACGCAAGCAGATGGAACGGCAGTTAGAGCTGACGAAGGAGTTAGAACAGAAACGAAGCAA
This sequence comes from uncultured Lachnospiraceae bacterium, assembly GCA_910589635.1. Lineage (GTDB taxonomy): Bacteria > Bacillota > Clostridia > Lachnospirales > Lachnospiraceae > Petralouisia. The sequence continues at coordinate 10,173 of CAJUTD010000031.1, forward strand.
GGCGGACGAAGCAAAAATGCTCGTGCGCGGAACGCTTAATGCCGGTACAGTGGTGCAGATGAACGGCATGACTTGGAGTGCGGCGAGCTCGGTTAAAAATGTCACTGTGCGTCGTTCATTCAAAGAAATAGGCGTATTTCGGAATTAAGGAGGAGCTTATATGGAGCGGCATAAAATATTAATTGTAGATGATTTGGAAAGTAACCGTATGATTTTGGCGGAAATCTTCCAAGAAGATTACCAGATATTACATGCAGAGGATGTTTCCCATACTTTGCAGTTTCTGGAAACATATCACGGGCAGTTGGCAGCCGTGTTGTTGGATTGGCATCTGTCAGGGGAAGACGGGAGCAAAGTATTGGAGAGCATGAAAAAAAGGGGGTGGATGGCTCACATTCCGGTATTGATTGTTACGGCGGAAAATTCCACGGAAGTGGAAAAGAACTGTATTCAGATGGGCGCTTCTGATTTAATCCGAAAGCCTTTTGATGCAGATGTTGTAAAGAACCGTGTAAATAACTGCATCTCATTGTACCAGCATAAGAACCAGATAGAAGAGAAGGTTCAGGAACAGAGCAAAATTCTGCGCAAACAGTATTCCGTGATGAAAGTGCAGGCGGAAAAGCTCAAAAAGGCAAATGAGAAGATGATTGACATTATCTGCAATATCTTAGAGCGAAATTATCCAGAATTTTTGGATAATGTACAGATTGCGAGAGAAATTACCAAGATTATCGGCAAGAAGGTGCAGCAGAATTACCCGGAATATAAGTTGACGGATGAGGCTGTGGATATTATTGCAGAGTTGTCTTCCCTGCGTGATATTGGGAAACTTCTGATTTCCGACCATGTATTATATAAACCGGCTAAGCTCACAAAAGAAGAGGCGGAATACATGAAGTCCCATACAGCGAAGGGCTGCGAAATTATGAAGATGATGAAAGATTTGCAGACGCCGGAATATCACAGAATAAGCATGGAAATTTGTCTGTACCATCATGAGCGTTATGATGGAAGGGGATATCCGGAAGGGCTGAAGGGGGATGAGATACCAATTTCGGCGCAGATAGTCTCGGTCGTAGATGCTTATCACGCCCTGATTAGTGAACGTGTCTATAAGCGGTCCTATTCCAGGGAAAAAGCGTATTATATGATATTAGGCGGAGAATGCGGCGTGTTTTCTCCCAAGATTATGGAGTGTTTCCGTATGTCGAGAAAAGAGATGGAGGAAATTGACACCGATATGGAAGAAACTTGAACGGCAGAGTACGGTATAAATTTCTGAGTGCGGGAGTATATAAGGGAATGCAGCTGATGCAGGAAAAGTATTTGTATCACAGAGGGTAGGAGAATAGTCATGGCAGAACAAATCAAAGGAAACATGGTCAGCGGCAATCCCACAAAGGCGTTGATTGGGTTTACATTGCCGATGGTAGCGGGCAATCTGTTTCAGCAGTTTTATAACATTATGGATTCCATTATCGTGGGAAACGTGGTAGGAGAGGAGGCGCTGGCGGCAGTCGGCGCCTCCTCTGCCATCACGATGCTGTTCGTGATGGTGGCGATGGGCACCGGCATCGGCTGTTCGGTGGTAATCTCCCAACTATTCGGGGCCAGGCAGTTAGAGAAGATGAAAACGGCGATTTCCACTGCTCTACTGTCCATCTTGGGACTCAGCGTTTTCTTAAGCCTTTTGGGAGTTGTGATTAACCGGGGGCTAATGAGGCTGATGGGTACACCGGAGAATATTTTTGCGGACGCCGCGGAGTATATGCAGATTTATTTTTTAGGATTCGCATTTCTTTTTTTGTATAACGCGTTTTCTGCTATTTTCAATGCGCTGGGGGATTCGAGAAAGCCCCTGTTATTTTTGATGTTTTCTTCTCTGCTCAATATTGCGTTGGATTTGTATTTCGTTGCAGAGCTTCACATGGGAGTGCCCGGTGTGGCGTGGGCGACGCTGATTGCCCAGGCTTTGTCGGCGATTTTGTCTTTTTTCTTCCTTATGCGCAAATTACGGAAGATAGAGACGGAAGACTTTGCCAGGTTTGACATGGAACTTTTGCTCACGATGGTGAAGGTGGCGATACCTACGGTTGTACAGCAGTCCATCGTTTCGGTGGGGATGATCTTAATCCAGTCGGCGGTCAACCGTTTCGGTTCTACATTCCTTGCCGGGTATACGGCGGCGACGAAAATTGACGGTATTGCCATTGTGCCCATGGTCGCGGTGGGCAATGCGGCGTCCACTTATGTGGCGCAGAATATGGGCGCAAGGAAGCCTGAGAGAATTAAGATGGGATACCGTATCTGCTTGGTGATGGCGGCGGGGATAGGCCTGATGATTGCCGTTATCCTGCATTTTACCGGTGAAAGTTTTGTAGGGCTGTTTCTGGATTCTGATTCCAGCGCGGAGGCAATTTCCGTGGGCGCGAGCTATCTCAGTACGGTTTCCATGTTCTATTTTGTCATGGGCAGCATGAATGTCAGCAACGGTGTCCTGCGGGGCGCGGCAGACATGGGATGGTTTTTATCCAGCAGCGTATGTAACCTTATCACCAGGGTGGCGCTGACTTATGCTTTGGCTGATGTTACCCAGGGCATGATTATCATGTGGGCAAACCCCGCAGGCTGGACAGTGGGACTTGCTATTGCTTTGCTGCGGTATTTCCAGGGAGGTTGGAAAGAGAAGTCCATTGTGTAGCTTTGAATTGATAAATTAAAAACTGGAAAAAGCGAGATTTTAATTGAGATAAACGACGGATGATGTTATACTGGAGAAGTGGCACAAAAGGAGAATCAATTACTGTGTGCAAAGCAAACAACAGCGAAAATTTAAGGAGGAGAAGGTTTGGAAAAAAAGGAACAAAAAGTGCTGGATGAGATTTTAAAAGCTCATGATTACAGCCAGACAGCAGTGATTGCAATTATGCAGGACATCCAGAAAGTATACCGCTATCTGCCGGAGGATGCGCTCTGTTACATAGCTAAGAAGCTGGACTTGAGCGAAGCGAAAGTGTATGGGGTGGCAACATTTTATGAGAACTTTTCCCTGGAGCCGAAGGGGAAATATGTCATCAAGATTTGCGATGGGACAGCCTGTCATGTGCGTAAATCAACAGCCATTTTAGATGAAATCCGCAGTCTTTTGGGGGTGACAGAATCGAAGCCTACCACGGATGATATGATGTTTACTGTGGAGACGGTATCTTGTCTGGGAGCCTGCGGGCTGGCGCCGGTCTGTACAGTAAATGACGAGGTGCATCCGGCGATGACGCCGGAGAAGGCAAGAGCATTGATAGAACAATTAAAAGAAGGCAAAGCTGCCGGAGAGGAGGCCGCGGATGAGAATTAATACGAGAGAAGAACTGGAAGCAAGAAGAGCAGAATATGCGGCGTCTTTAAAGACCCAGAGGAAACAGATATTAATTTGTGCCGGAACTGGGTGCGTGGCCGGCGGCTCATTGAATATTTTTGCCAAAATGCAGGAAATCCTCATATCGCGCGGAATTAAATGTTCGCTGGTGTTGGAGAAAGAGCCTCATGATGACAGTGTCGGCCTGAAAAAGTCAGGCTGCCATGGATTCTGTGAGATGGGTCCGCTATTGCGTATCGAGCCGGAGGGAATCCTCTATGTTAAGGTTAAGGTAGAAGATTGTGAGGAAATCATTGAAAAGAGCATTGTCAATGACGAGGTGATTGAACGTCTTGTTTATCATGATCAGAATGGCGAAGCTTACGAAAAACAGGATGACATTCCTTTCTACAAACAGCAGACGCGTGTGGCGCTTGAGGATTGTGGAAGGATTAATGCAGAATCTATCAAGGAATACATAGCTGTGGGCGGATATAGTGCCGTGGCAAAAGCGTTATTTGACATGACGCCGCAGCAGATTGTGGACGAGGTCAATGAAGCCTGCCTGCGCGGGCGCGGTGGCGGAGGCTTCCCCACCGGACGGAAATGGGCACAAGTATTGGCGCAGGAGGAAGAGACGAAATACGTTGTCTGCAATGGTGATGAGGGCGACCCCGGCGCGTTTATGGACCGAAGTATGATGGAGGGAGATCCCCATCGCGTGATTGAGGGTATGCTGATTGCCGGAATCGCCACAGGAGCGCATTATGGCTATATCTATGTGCGTGCGGAGTACCCGCTTGCCGTGGAACGTTTGCAGACGGCAATCAATAAGGCGGAAGAGAAGGGATTATTAGGAGAAAATATTTTAAATTCCGGCTTTGACTTTGATTTGAAAATCAGCCAGGGCGCGGGCGCGTTTGTCTGCGGGGAGGGTTCTGCGCTGACGGCGTCTATTGAGGGTAACCGTGGTATGCCCAGGGTAAAACCGCCGCGTACCGTGGAGAAAGGACTGTTTGAGAAGCCGACGGTATTGAATAACGTGGAGACTTACTGTAATGTTCCGCCTATTATCACCAAGGGAGCGGAGTGGTATAAGTCAATCGGTCCCGACAATAACCATGGTACGAAGGCGTTTGCCCTGACCGGAAACGTTATGAATACGGGCTTGATTGAGGTGCCCATGGGAACACCACTGAGGAAGGTCATTTTCGACATTGGCGGCGGCGTCAAGGGCGGTGATTTTAAGGCGGTGCAGATTGGCGGGCCGTCCGGCGGATGTCTCTGTATCAGCGCGACGGAAGACCATCTGGATTTGCATCTTGATTTTGATTCGCTCAAGAAGGTGGGCGCTATGATTGGCAGTGGCGGCCTGGTAGTCATGAATGATAAGAGCTGTATGGTGGAGGTTGCCCGCTTCTTCATGAACTTTACTCAGAATGAGTCCTGCGGAAAATGTATTCCCTGTCGCGAGGGCACGAAGCGGATGTTGGAACTCTTGAATGATATTTGCGAGGGGCGCGGTACGATGCAGCATATTACGCTGTTAGAGGAGCTTGCTTCTACGATTTCCGCTACGGCCTTGTGCGGACTGGGTAAGACGGCGGCTTCTCCAGTAGTCAGCACGATGAAATATTTCCGTGAGGAGTATCTTGCCCATGTAGTGGATAAAAAATGTCCGGCAGGCCAGTGTAAAGCGCTGGTGACGCTCCAAATTGACCCTGAATTGTGTAAGGGATGCAGCAAATGTGCAAGGCTTTGCCCGGTCGGTGCAATTTCCGGTGAGGTTAAGAAACCATTTACCATTGATACAAGCAAATGTATTAAGTGTGGCGCCTGCATGGAAGGCTGTAATTTCCACGCGGTAAAAGAAGTGTAGGAGGGAACGGACATGGAAAAATATATGATTATTGACGGAGAGCGTGTACCGTTCACCGATGAGAAAAATATCCTTGCAGTCATCCGCAAGGCGGGAATTATTTTACCGACATTTTGTTATTATTCAGATTTGTCTATCTATGGTGCATGCCGTATGTGTGTGGTGGAAGATAACCGCGGAGGCATTGTGGCGTCTTGTTCCACACCGCCCAAAAACGGCATGGAAATTCGCACGAATACGCCGCAGCTTTATTATCACAGGAAGCGGATTTTAGAGCTTCTTTTGGCTGCGCATTGTAGGGATTGTACGACTTGTGAGAAGAATGGGAAATGTAAATTGCAGGAGCTGGCAAACCGGTTTGCCATTCCCAGCGTACGGTTTGAGAATACGAATCCCATCCGTCCGATTGACACCTCCTCCAAAGCGATTGTGCGCAATCCGAACAAATGTATTCTCTGTGGAGACTGCGTGAGAGTGTGCAGCGAGATTCAGCATGTGGGCGCTATTGATTTTGCGCACCGCGGTTCCGACATGGAGATTTCCACCGCATTTGGCAGAGACATTGCAGATACGAACTGCGTCAACTGCGGGCAGTGTGCGGCAGTGTGCCCGACGGGCGCGATTACGATTAAAAACGATACCCATGACGTATGGCAGGCAATTCACAGCGAAGATAAGCGGGTGGTAGTGCAGATTGCGCCGGCAGTGCGCGTGGCAATCGGAGAGGCATATGGTTATGAGCCGGGCGAGAATACAATTGGCAAGCTGATTGCTTCCCTGCGTATGTTGGGCGTAGACGCTATCTTCGATACGTCGGTAGGCGCCGACCTGACAATTATGGAGGAATCCGAGGAGCTGGTGGAGAGTTTAGAGGAAGAAGGACGCAAATTCCCACTGTTTACTTCCTGCTGTCCGGGCTGGATTCGTTTTGTGGAGACGAAATATCCGTATTTGATGCCTTATGTTTCCACTTCCAAATCTCCGATGCAGATGTTTGGGGCAGTCATCAAGGAATATTACAGGAAGCAGGACAAGAAGGAACATAAGGAGACAGTTTCAGTGGCAATCATGCCTTGTACAGCTAAAAAGTACGAGGCTTCCAGGGAAGAGTTTAAGAAAGACGGTGTTCCCTATGTAGATTATGTGCTGACCTCAGAGGAGGTAATCGGCATGCTCAAAGAGATTGGTATCCGTTTTGACCGCTTGGAGCCGGAGGCGTTTGATATGCCGTTTTCTATCTACTCAGGAGCCGGCGTTATCTTTGGGGCGACCGGCGGCGTGACAGAAGCGGCAATTCGCCGGGTAGTGGCGGATAAGAGCCCGAAAGCGCTCAAGGAGATTGAATTTATCGGTGTCCGTGGTATGGAAGGGCTCAAGGAGTGTACGTTTGATTTGGATGGGCGTAAAGTGCGGATTGGAATTGTCAGCGGCCTTGGCAATGCGGACAGGTTGATCCAGAAGATTGAGAGCGGCGAAGAGCATTTTGATTTTGTGGAGGTTATGGCATGTGCGGGAGGATGCGTGGCAGGAGCTGGACAGCCATTTGCGCGTTCCACGGAGAAACGGATGCGTGCCGAAGGACTTTACAAAAATGACAAGGCATTGCAGATTAAGCGCAGCGAGGAGAATCCGCTGGTAGATACCTTGTACAGTGATTTGCTCAAGAACCGTGAACATGAACTTTTGCATGTTCATTATTTGCAGAAAAATCAAGTAAGCCAGTAATTATCGTTAAAAAATCAGGTATTCCACTGTCACAAAAAGCGCTCTGGAAAGTTAACTTTTCAGAGCGCTTTTATGGTGCAAAATGGGGGCGTCGTACGAAGTGATCATTTCGTTCAAAAGGTCTTGCCGCTCATGCGGCAAAGACAGAATGCACAAAAATTATCTTGGGAAGCTAGCTTCCCAGAGTAATTTTTTGTGCATGTTGTTTCCATTGCTTCGCTATGGAAACCTTTTGAACGGATGAAACCTTTATAGATTGCTTCGTGCGACAGACCCTTTTAGACACATTTATGTATTATGATTCTCTTTGTGCGATAACCCCACACGGATGCAAAGCCACAAGCGCTGCATATGATAATAAAAACCAGTTAAAACATATAGGGAGAATCATATTATGAAACGATGCATTCCGTTGGAACCCGCGGCAGAGGCCGTTTGCAATCAAAGTTCTGTGCCCCCGCTGATTTTTCAGATGCCGCCGGAACAAGGCAGAAGAGTATTGGAGGAGGCGCAGGATACACCGGTATATAAATATCCTGCAAATATATCTTCGCATTTTATAAACACTGGGAAGTGGGGTAACATACCAGTATATTTTATTGCGCCCAAGGGTGAAAAAGTCAAAAATATTATATTCTATATTCACGGCGCAGGCTGGGTATTCGGCAGTTTCCATACACACGAAAAGTTAGTCAGGGAGCTTTCCGCAAGGACAGATTCACTGGTAATATTTCCCGAATACAGCCGTTCGCCGGAAGCAAAATATCCGACAGCGATTGAACAGTGCTATTTTATTTTTTCCCATATGAAGGAAATCATTGGGGATTGCTTCTCAATGCCCAACGGTACCACACTCACAGTTGCAGGCGACAGTGTTGGTGGAAATATGGCAATCGCTATGGCTTTGATGTCAGCGATGCGGCATGGTCCGTGTATTCACAAGATGCTGTTATATTACCCGGTAACGAACGCCTGCTTTGACACGCCGAGTTATCGTCAATTCGCAGTGGACTATTATTTGTATCGGGAAGGCATGAAATGGTTCTGGCAGCAGTATACCGCTTCGATAGATGAGCGAAATCAGATAACGGCGTCTCCACTTCGAGCGAGTATAGAGTGTCTGAAGTGTCTTCCCAAGACTATGATTATAAACGGCCAGGCGGATGTTTTACGCAGCGAGGGAGAAGCCTTTGGCGAAAAACTTCGCTGTGCAGGCGTGGAGGTAACTGCTTTGCGGGTACAGGGTACGATTCATGATTTTGTGATGCTGAATGCGCTGGATCAGACGAACGCCTGCCGTACGGCTATGGATGCGTCAACCGCGTGGATAAACCGTTCTTGCGGATGCGTTGGCAAATGAGAGAAGGATTAGGACTGAAAGATACTTTTTTGGGTTTGAAAGCATGTTGGAGCTGGTAAAGAATTCCTTTGTTTATGCCGAAACATATACTATAGTAAACGAGATTTTTGTGTTTATAGAAGCAAAGATTAGCGCAGGAAACATCATAACAAATTTATGACGTTTCCTGTAAATAGCGTAGGTAGGAACAGATTGGCATAAAGGAGGACGGTATGAATATTTCATTGACTAATATAGGGACAGACTCTTATCAAAAGGGCGGCTCTGTGTTTGCCGGAAATTTGCCTATGTTGCAGAATAATGTCTCAAAGAGTGCGCAGGACAAGGCGGAGCGGCAGCAGAAGACGCAGAGTGAAATTTCATTCTGGGAGAAGCAGAAGGAGAATCTCAAGAATCAGGAATGTGAATCTGTGGAAGAGATTGCCGAAAAGCTGAAAGCGCTGCACAGTTATGAGGATGAGATTGCAGCGGCGAAGCAGTCTTTTAACAATGAGCAGATGTGGCATATCCTGGATGAGGCAGAGGAGCTTGGCGAGAAGATTGCGGAAGCTGCCGAGAAGATGGAACCGAAGACGGCGGAAGAGAGACGCGAGGACATGGCAGAAGAAGCCGTGGGTACAGATGGAGACGAGACCATGATGGAAGAGATGATGGAAGATGTCTCAGATCTTGCCGAGGAAGTCGAGGCTGTGGAAGAAAACGCCAAAGAACTCGAGGAAATTGCCGAAGAGACAGAAGAAATGCAGGAGGCAAAAGAGGCACAGGAGAAACTTGCCGAGGAAACGAAACAGATGGAAGAACAGGAGCAGGAAATGGAAGAGCAGCAGCTTGTGGCGAGGCTGCAAGCGAGGAATATCGAGGCTTATCAGGCGTCTGGGAAGAGACATCCCTATCAGGCGTTAGATTTACTGGTTTGATAGGCGGGCGCTTTGTGCGGTTTCATTCCCGCGAGCAATGAGGAAAATAGACATGCCTGCATGGATATTTGACGGTGCTATGCGCCAGTGGCGCATGTTTAAGCACGGACCGAAATGAAATGTAGATGCCGCGAGGGTAAGTGCCCTGTGGGTGCAAATACCCCGCCCCTTGGGGCGGAAAGAACAAGCTAGGTCATGCCCCGTAGCTTACTGCGGGGTATTTGACTGAATAGATTGCTGACAGCAAAAATAAAAACTCCTTTTTGATAAGAATAGTGATTATATTGATTCTTATCAAAAAGGCGTTTTTTATTGTTACTATTTATAGATATAACAAGCCTTTTCATAAACCCCTGTCACAAAAATTTGACATGGAAAATGCGGACAGGTACAATAATATAAAAATGATAATTTGGGGGTGTTTTAATGGGGATAAGTGTTGACATAGAAATAGATAAAATAAAAAGAATACTGAAAGACAGAAAAAAGCTTTGTATTTTTGTTGGAGCGGGGGCATCAATAAAGGAACCTTCATCATTACCTTCATTTC
>CAJUTD010000031.1:19968-20825 GCA_910589635.1 uncultured Lachnospiraceae bacterium
TGATGAGATACTTTTGAATTTGTATCAAAATGATAAAGTAAAATATGTTACGGAAAAATATATTACGGATATTCATATAAAACCGGAACAGCTGTTGCAAATACTATGGGATTATACAAATGGCGGTTTGAATTCGGTTAAATGCTTTCAATATGCGGAACCAAATATAAATCATTATCTAATAGCCCAATTAATATTAGAAGGAGCACAATGTATTGTGACGCCGAACTTCGATGCGTGTTTAGAAAAAGCTATGGATACAAAAAATATATCATATAATATGTATAATAAAATTCCAGGCACAAAGGAAGAGGCACAGCAGCTTTTGGATACGATAAAGCTGGGAAAAACAGTACTATGGAAACCACATGGAGATTGTCGGGAAGAGGTGTCGCTTTGTTATACAAGAACGAAGGTTGCAAAACTAAGTAACTCAAGTTATTTATGTGAAATTTTTTCTTATATAATTAATAATTTTAACGTATTATTTTTGGGTTATAGTGGTTACGATGACGACTTATATCCAATACTTTATCAAAGTATTCCAAATAGCCCAAATCATATGATATGGAACGCGTATTCAGAAGCAGATGATTTAGCTCCATGCAGGTCGTTACATAAAAATGCGGAAGATAAGTTTCATATATGGGTTGGAGATATGACGGAATTGCTCATGTATTTAACAGATGATGTTAAGCCCAAAGGCGAAATAAGTAATCAAATAGATTGGAAGAAATATATAAGAGAGCAATTTAAAGCCGTTAAAACATCAAGAAAAATAGCTATGTTGGCAAAATATCTTTCTGACTATGGATTATATGACGAATCAATCAAATTGTGGAAGGAAGGGTTAGAAC
>CAJUTD010000031.1:20835-30779 GCA_910589635.1 uncultured Lachnospiraceae bacterium
ATTGATGATGAGGATAGATTAAGGTTTCAGTTAAATTTAAATATTATAAGTGTTGAGAAAGCATATCATTGTTCGATGCGTCATTCTTATTATTATATTGCTGAGATAGCATTACAAAGACTAATATTAGCGGCGATTAATGGGGATAAACAAAAAGCGCAAAAATATTTAGAATTTTATGATACAAACTGTAAGAATGAGCGTGCTGGAAAATATTTTAAAAAGGGCAAATATTATTATTTGGTTTTTGAATACAAATTGAAAAATGTATCTTATGATAATTTAAAGTTAAAAAGTGACTTTGAAATTACTTACCGGGAGCTTATAAATGATGGGGAAATTACATATGCGTTAGAAATATTAGTAACATATTATGGAGGTATTGCGGCTCAAAATTTAGGAAACAAATCATTATTGCAGGAATTAATTAATAAAAGCCAGCAATTGATTCCCTATGGAGAAAAAAGAATGATTGCATTTGTTTTTTATAATATAGCAAATTTGGCTCTTACATTGGATGAAAAAAATATTGCACGTCTTTATCATGAGAAATGTATGAGTTTAATGCAATTGTGTCGTTCAATGAAAATTTTTGCTGATGACCAATTTTTTGAAATAATGTCTGATTTGTATCATCAAAAAGCGATGCTTGCATTAAGTAAAATGGAGGCATTTCAAGCAGAAGAGATTGCGATAGAATATGCAGAAAAGATTAGTGTGTGGAAGACTAAGACACAACTAAAAGGATTTTGTTATGGTGGTATATGTAGTATATATATGTATGACGATTATCACTTGGCTTCAAAATATGGGGAAAAAGCAATAAATTTATGCAAATCAGTCAATAATAAGCAGGGTTTAGCAAGAAACTTAACGTATCTTGCAGTTGCTGAGGCTATGCACCATGAGAGGAAGAAGGCAGTTGAAAAGTTCAAAATAGCATATAGGTTACATGTACAGATTAATGAAGGGCTAGAGCCGCTTTTTGGTTATTTGAAAGAGTGTAACATATATAAAAGTGAGATATTAGAGTAGTGTTAGACAAATTGGATTATTTAGGAAAGCAAAGGTTTTGTTTAGGGAAGTGCAGAGACTTTATATAGAATTATGGAGAGAGATTTTTTGATTAAAAATTTGAAAAATTATGTAGTGTTTTCCTTTCTTTCTACGTTTCTAATATAGGGGCATATGAAATCTCTTAATAGAAAACAGAAGGGGGGAGATTATGAAAAAGGAAAATTAGGATTAAGATGATAAAAATCTAGCGACAAAACATGGAGATTATTTTAAAGGAGGTCAAAAGGGAATGAAAAAAGGAAGGAATTTCAGAAAAACAATGTGTTTTATTATGGCTTGTAGTATAATGTTATCGTCATATTCAGTGTCTATAAAAGCAGAAGATGGCAGTGGAGATGAATGTTCAGAGGAGAAAATATCAAGCCTTGCAGATTTTGAGGCTGTAGATAACTTGATTGAAGAACGTGTAGATGCTTTGGCAGAGGGGAATATGAATCGATACCGTAAACTTTCTGAAGATTTAGAAGAACATGGATGTGAAGATATTTCTGCAAAGGAGGTACAGAAATTAACAGGAAAAGCACCGGAAGATTTGTTAAAATCACAATACCAAAATCGTACATATAATTCAGGTATTAGTTTATTCTCTGCCGCATCAACAAATGTAACGTTTACAAAAGTGATCACAAAAGTAAAATACAAAGGAAAGAAATATAAAGTAATGAAGATAACGGCATCCCCGAAAGATTTAGGTACGCTTTATAATACGGGCAGTGTAACACAAAGTTATAAAGGTAATTCAATAAAGGCCGAGGCTCCGAGTTTATTAAATACAGTTGCTGGATTTGTGGCGCCGGAAAGTAAGGCTATCCAATCAATTTCACTGTTTTTTGCAGTGGGAGGTGTCCTTGGCGGGCTAAAAAAAACAACCCAAATTGAAAAAGTTAAAGTAAACTATACATGGTCAGTAGAAGAAGTTTGTTCTTTTATTTATATATATGATAAAAGGGTAAGGAATTATGGAATCGGGGCAAGCTATAATAAAGCAAAGTATATCGTTGCTATGAATATTCCCAATTTGAAAGTGAAAAATGGCAAAAGATATTCTGATATTGAACAAAAAAAGTATAGTAAGTGGGTTACTGCCCCAAATTATGGAAATGTGAATAATGCAATCAGATATTTTAAGAAAGGGAGTGCATATAATTCATGGGTATATAATATAAAAATGAGTGGATGCAATGGGAAAAATATTCGCAATGTATATTTACAGCATCCCTCAACAGCAATGCAATTAGGATATTGGAATTAGAGATAGGAAAAAGGAGCAGATCGTTATGTCATTTAAAACAAAACAAAGAGTTTTTACATTCTTATTTTGTGGTGGAACTTGTGTAATTGGAGCGGGGATGGGACTCTATCAGTTAGAAAAGCTAGCGTTTTCTCTTTCTGCTGTTTTATGTCTGATTGGAGGCATTATGCTGGTTGCCGCATTAATTTTCATGCATCTGAAAATGCGTTGTTCGTTTTGCCATCACACATATCCTCTGGGGTGGTGGGGAATTAGATGTTGCCCCCACTGTGGCGAATACTTTGATTAAGATATAGTTATGCTATTGTTTGGAAGATTAACTTTTAAGGCTGTCCTGAAAACGCAATTCAGGACAGCCCCATTCACTGCACTAATGAATCTTAATATTTCCACTTTCACTGATAATGCGGATATCATTTTCCTGTCCATTGTCTTTCTGATAGTAGATTTCCCCATCGTCATTGGCGTTGATGTTCGTGCCGTTCAGCGTTACAGAGCCATATTCGGCCTTTAAGTCGTAATTATAATTGGAGACGTCGTCGACAAGGTCCAATGTGGTATCTCCGTAAGAACTGTTAATTTCGGTATTTCCAAGTGTTGCCTTCCGTAGCTTGAGGACGCCGGACTCCATGGAGATATCGCTGCTTTTCACCGTAATTTCATCTGAGGTGCAGTTGCCATATTCATTGGAGAGCGTGAGCTGGTCGCTTTGCAGTTTGGACACTTTGAGGTTGCCGCTTTCCAGTTTGATGACAGTATTTTTAGCGATTATAAGGCTGTCTGCCGATATATTTCCGTACTCATCGGATATCTCAAGGTTATCACAAGTCACATTACCTAAATCTATATTTCCAGAATCGGCGTTGAGAGATAGTTTTTTTCCAGAAAAGCTATCTATGTTTAAATTTCCGTAATCTGCGGTGATTTCTGCCTGTTCGGCCTGGATATCGCCAATCTCAATAGTTCCGCTTTCATCAGATAAGGATAACAGATTAAAATATGCGTCCTTGGGTACATAGAGATTGACATAAAATGGTCCCTGGTTGGCAGAAAAGTTGGCAGGGTTGAAGAAAAAGTGAAAGCCTGCGCGGTATTTTTCCTGCGTGTGCCCTTCCTGGAAATGAAAGCTACCGTCGGAAACATTGTATTCAGGTTCTTCACAAATGCCGTCCATACGGTATTCAAGGGCATAATCGTCAGATGGGAGTATGGAAAAGTCGCAGTAACTGAGTGAAACTGAAATCTCAGAGAATTCGTCTAGTTTTGTTTTTTTGAGTTCCCAGGCGTTTGGATAGTGATTTCTTTTATTAGTGGGTGATGTCTGGATTGCCCCTGTGCGGATGCCCTGCGCAATAATGATGCCGGAACAGGAAATGCCAAAAAGAATGGCAATGCCGGCAATGAGAATTAAAAATCGGTTATGTTTCATATGTAATGTCCTCCTGTTATTCTAGTATTATGAATAATAAATGAAAAATTATTATTCGTTATACTAAAACGAGACAGGAGGACATTTGACTTCAATTAAATAAAAAATTAGTCTCAGTTAATGTCTGTATGATTGTGCTTGAGGTTTTTTTGTGCTGTGGAAAGCATAAGCTTGATGCGGTTCAATTGGTTTACCTCGGAAGCTCCAGGGTCATAGTCAATGGCAACAATGTTGGCAAGCGGGTATTGATGGCGTATTTCCTTGATGACGCCTTTGCCCACCACATGGTTTGGCAGACAGCCAAAAGGCTGTGCGCATACAATGTTCGTAGTGCCGGAATGGATCAATTCTAACATTTCGCCGGTGAGGAACCATCCTTCTCCTGTCTGATTTCCCTGGGAGACGATAGGAGCGGCATATTTTGCTAACGTTTCAATATGTGCAGGCGCCTCGAAATGGCGGCTGTTTTCAAATTCCTTGCGTGCTGCGCTGCGTACCCATTCCAGTGCTTTGATGCCGAGGTTCGCTTTTCTTGCGCTGGATTTCTTTGTGCCTAAGTGTTCTGCCTTGAAATTCATGTTGTAGAAGCAGTAGAGCAGGAAATCTGTCAGGTCAGGCATCACGGCTTCTGCTCCCTCTGCTTCTAACAGTTCTACCAGGTAATTATTGGCGGCCGGCAGAAATTTCACAAGGATTTCTCCGACAATGCCAACCTTGGGCTTTTGTACGTTTGCCATGGGCAGATTGTCAAACTCCCGGATAATCTCCCGGCAGTACCGTTTGAATTTGCGGTGGGAGGGAGTCTTAGAAGCAGAGATAAAGCTCTGGCACTTCTTCTTCCACTTCTCATGGAGCGCGTTGGCGCTTCCGGGAACTTCCTCATAAGGTCTTGTGCGGTAGAGGCAGCGCATGAAAATATCGCCAAAAATCAAACCGTACAATGCCCGCCGAAGCAGCGGGAGAGAGAGTTTGAAACCAGGGTTTCCCTCCAGTCCGCTGAGATTGACGGAGATTACCGGAATGTCAGGGTATCCTGCCTTTTCCAAAGCGCGCCGGATGAAGCCGATGTAGTTGGAGGCACGGCAGCCGCCCCCGGTTTGACTGATAATTACGGCAGTCCTATCCAGGTCATACTCGCCCGAAAGAATAGCGTCCATAATCTGCCCAACAACCATCATAGAAGGGTAGCAGGCGTCGTTGTTGACATAGCGTAGTCCAATGTCCACGGCTGCCTTGCCATCGTTATTAAGCACGACCAGGTTATATCCTGAAACAGCGAAAGCCGGCTGAATCATTTCAAAGTGGATGGGCGACATCTGAGGGCAGAGAATGGTGTAATTTTTGCGCATTTCCTCTGTAAATATGACACGCTTATATTCGGAAGGCGTAATTGTCCGTTTTTTGTTTTGCTTTTCTTTTACCCGCAGCGCGGATAAAAGAGAGCGGATGCGGATGCGCGCAGCCCCCAAATTATTTACTTCGTCTATTTTCAAACAGGTGTAGATTTTGCCTGATTTTGTCAAGATATCATTTACCTGATCCGTGGTGACTGCGTCCAGGCCGCAGCCAAACGAGTTGAGCTGAATCAGGTCGAGATCCTCCCGGGTTTTCACAAAATTAGCGGCTGCATAAAGCCTTGAGTGGTACATCCATTGATCCATCACCATCAAAGGGCGTTCCACTTTCGGAAGATGTGAAATAGAGTCCTCCGTCAGCACAGCAATACCGTAAGAATTAATTAATTCTGGGATGCCGTGGTTGATTTCCGGGTCTATATGGTAGGGACGGCCGGCAAGCACAATTCCCCGGCGTCCAGTTTTTTCCATATATTGAAGGGTTTCTTCGCCTTTACGCTGCATCTCTTCACGCGTGTCGCCAAGTTCTTTCCATCCAGCGTCCACGGCGGACTGTATTTCTTGCGGAGAGATGGAAAATTCCTCAGCGAATACTTGTTTGAGCTGTTCGCTGAGCGCCTCCTTGGAGGCAAAGGACATAAAAGGATTTAGGAAACGTACTTTGCCGGAGGTGATTTCATCCACATTGTTTTTGATATTTTCCGCATAGGAAGTGACAATGGGGCAGTTATAATGGTTGACGGCGTCCGGGAATTCATTTCTCTCGTAAGGGATACAAGGATAGAAAATGAAATCAGCATGGTGTGCAATCAGCCAGGAAACGTGTCCGTGGGCCAGCTTCGCCGGGTAGCATTCTGATTCGCTGGGAATAGATTCAATGCCCATTTCGTATATTTTCCGCGTTGACTGTGGGGAGAGAATTACGCGAAAGCCAAGCGTACGGAAGAAGATTGCCCAGAATGGGTAGTCCTCGTACATATTCAGCACTCTGGGAATGCCCACAGAACCGCGCTTTGCGTCGCTTTCCGTCAGCGGTTCGTAGCTAAAAATACGTTGGTTCTTATATTCAAAAAGGTTGGGAATCTGTTCTTTGTTTTTCTCTTTGCCAAGACCTTTTTCACAACGGTTTCCGGTAATAAAGGTGCGGTTTCCTGAGAAATGGTTGATTGTCAGCAGGCAATGATTGGTGCAGCCTTGGCAGCGTGACAATTTCGTCTCAACCTCTAGGTTTTCTATTTCTTCTATGGATAACATAGTGGTGTGGGGAGTATCTTCGTAACGTTCTCTGGCGATAAGGGCTGCGCCGAATGCACCCATTATGCCTGCAATATCAGGTCTTACGGCATCACAGCCGGAAATTTTTTCAAAACTTCTGAGAACTGCATCATTATAGAAGGTTCCGCCCTGTACGACAATATGTTTACCCAAATCTTTGGCGTCGCTGACTTTGATAACCTTAAACAGCGCGTTTTTGATAACGGAGTATGCAAGTCCGGCGGAAATATCCGATACGTCGGCGCCCTCTTTTTGCGCTTGCTTTACCTTCGAGTTCATAAACACGGTGCAACGCGTGCCTAAATCAATCGGGTGTTCCGCGAACAGTGCAGCCTGTGCAAAATCTTCCACGGAATAGTTGAGAGAATTGGCAAAGGTCTCAATAAAGGAGCCGCAGCCCGAGGAGCAGGCCTCGTTCAGCTGTACGCTGTCCACAGTCTGGTTTTTAATCTTGATGCATTTCATGTCCTGTCCGCCAATGTCTAAGATGCAGTCTACTTCGGGATTGAAAAAGGCGGCGGCATAGTAGTGTGCAACAGTCTCGACTTCCCCGTCGTCCAGCATAAAGGCAGATTTGAGCAATGCTTCCCCATATCCGGTGGAGCAGGAGTGCACAATCTGCGCCTGCTCTGGCAGCAAGTCATGGATTTCCTTAAGCGCTAATGTTGCTGTGGATAGAGGATTGCCATTGTTGTTGCTGTAAAAGGAGTACAACAAAGAGCCGTCTTCTCCTACCAGTGCGACCTTAGTGGTCGTGGAACCCGCATCAATGCCCAGATAGCAGTTTCCTTGATAGGTGGACAGGTCTTCGGTCATCACATGATGTTTGCCATGACGCCGCCGGAATTTCTCATATTCGGACTGGTCTGCAAACAGCGGTTCCATCCGCTCCACTTCAAATTCCATATGGATGTCAGAAGAAAGCTTTTTTAAGATGTTCTTTAATTCGATATTTACGTCCGGCTTATAATTGAGCGCTGAGCCAATCGCCGCAAATAGATGTGAGTGGTCCGGTGCAATAATATGTTCTTCATCTAGTTTGAGTGTGCGGATAAAGGCTTGTTTCAGCTCTGGAAGAAAATGAAGCGGGCCGCCCAGAAACGCAACATGTCCACGGATCGGCTTACCACAGGCAAGACCGGAAATCGTTTGGTTGACGACTGCCTGAAAAATAGAAGCGGACAGGTCTTCTTTTGACGCGCCTTCGTTGATAAGCGGCTGAATATCTGTCTTGGCAAATACGCCGCAGCGTGCGGCAATGGGGTAAATTGCCTTGTAATGCGCAGCGTAAGAATTTAGTCCGGTAGCATCTGTTTGTAGCAAGGCGGCCATTTGGTCAATAAAAGAACCGGTACCGCCGGCACAGATGCCGTTCATTCGCTGTTCCACATTTCCGTCTTCAAAATAGATAATCTTGGCGTCTTCTCCGCCAAGCTCAATGGCAACATCTGTTTGAGGGGCATAGTCCTGCAATGCACAGGAGACGGCAATTACTTCCTGAACAAAAGGAATTTCCAAATGTTTGGCAAGTGTTAGTCCGCCCGAACCGGTGATGACCGGAGATAGCGTAATATCTCCAAGGGCATCTTGTGCTTCTGCCAGCAGGTGTGAGAGCGTCTCACGGATATTTGCAAAATGCCTCTGGTAGTCGGCAAAGACGATTTCGTTCTGATGGTTTAGTATTGCAATTTTTACGGTCGTTGAGCCGATGTCAATGCCTAGTCTATGTAAATTCTGTTTTTCCATAAAGTATTACCTCCAAAGTTCCCTGGCAATTTCTTCCTATTAAAAAGATGTTTTGTCCTGAAATCGAACACCGTATATTATACGACAGTAAATAACAAAAAACAATTCATTTTTTATATTTTATGGAATGTTAAGAATTGGCATGAGGAGGGACCAACTGACCAAAGGAGGGACCCAACGGAGTTGGGAGGATGCCTTAGGTCTCTATGCGGAATCAAAAAAGAAAACCGAAGCTGGGAGGAGTCCTGATGCCTATAAACGCAGCCAATCTTATTTTGAGTTAATATATGCAGAGATTAGATAGGTAGAACCGTTTTGCAAACCCCGAATATAATAATTTAGAAAGAATATATGATTGAATACGGAGGAAAGAAGATTATGGCAAGAATTATACCTATTCCAATCGGCCCTATCTATCCTGGCGGGCCGTGTGGAGGCACCATACATGTAATACAACAGGGTGATACGCTCTACCTGCTTGGAAAGCGATATCATGTGAGCGTAGGACAGCTCATCTTTGCCAATCCGTTTGTGGATATATATAATCTACAGATTGGCGATGAACTGTGCATTCCTGCGACACTCCAGCCAATGCCCATATCATCAGGGGAGCGCGGCAGATTCCAGGGGTACAGTGAGTGGAATGAGATGGAGGGCTCAGACGACTGGAAAGATGAAATGGAAGAAGTTATGCGCGAGAAGTAAGATAAATATATAAAATCTTTATGAAAATTGAACCATTCGTTGACAAACCTTTCCAGAAAATTTATAATGAAATCTAACTAAAATGAGTGAGGTGCATTATGAATTTTCTAAATAAAATGGAACGGAAGTTTGGCAGATTTGCAATTCCGAACCTGACGTTCTGGCTGATTGGTGCCTGGGTGCTCGGGTTTATCATACAATATACGATGCCGGAGGCGCAGATGCTTTTGACATTGGAGCCGCGCCTGATCTTGCAAGGGCAGGTATGGAGGCTGATATCTTGGCTTTTGATTCCACCGTCCGTTAATATCCTGTTTTTAATCTTTTTTTTGTCCTGTTATTATTTTATCGGGACTTCCATTGAACAGGCGATTGGAACCTTCCGCTATAACGTTTATCTGATTGGCGGGTTCTTGTGTACGGCGATTGGTGCGTTTATCCTGTTTTTCATTTATTATATTCTAACTAGGATACCGCCGATAGGGATTGGGTACTATTTTGGCTCGCAATATGTGACGATGTCATTGTTCATGGCATTTGCCGTGATTTATCCCAATGCACAGTTCCGGCTGTATTTTATTATTCCCTTTAAGGCCAAATGGATGGGGATTGTCGATGCTGTTTGGATGGCGTTCATGTTTATTGTCAGCAACTGGGCAGGAAGAGTTGCAATTATCTCTTCAATTTTGAATTTCCTGATATTCTTTTTTGGCACCAGGAATTATCGCAGGATATCTCCTAAGGAGATTCACCGGAAACAAGTATACCGCCAGCAGATGCGTCAGGCACAGGGAGTTACCAAGCATAAATGTGCCATTTGTGGAAGAACGGAGAAGGATGGAGACAACTTACAGTTTCGATTTTGTTCGAAATGTGAGGGTAACTATGAGTACTGTCAGGATCATCTTTTTACGCACCAGCATATTAAGCGCAGCTGAGGCCACGGAAATCAATTTTGTAGAAATATCAAATGCCAAAAGGACCTGCTGCTATAGAAGCAGAGTCAAATTGTATAAGATTGCATCTGGAAAACAGTGTTTTCCAAGTGCAATCTGTATACAATGTTCACCTGTCACATTTTGTGACAGGCGCTTTTGGCAAAAGA
>CAJUTD010000032.1:0-21277 GCA_910589635.1 uncultured Lachnospiraceae bacterium
TATGCATAAGCTGGCGACAGATATATAGCCCCAGCCCGCTGCCGTTTACATTGTCTGCATTCGTACCTCGGGCAAAGCTTTCAAAAATATGCGTAAGCTCCGTTTCCGGCAGCGTGCACCCTGTATTCCTTACAGTTACAAGCTGGCAGTCCTCTTCCTCAGAAAACATCAGCGCAATTTCATGCCCATCCCCATACTTTGCCGCATTTTCTATGATATTCTGCAAGACCTCCACACTGCGGTCAAAGTCGCCTTGCAGTACACAGTCCACATATTCGCCCACCGTAAATCCTATCTTTAAAATCGCCAGCTTTTCACTGTAATAATCTGCAACCCTGCCTGCAAGCTCCGACAAATAAAATTCTCCCTGCCGGACCTCAAGGTCCAGAAAATCACCGCTTGACGCCTCGATAATCTGCGCAAGGAAATTTTCTATCTCATCGGCCTTAGCTCCTATATTCTGTGCAATCTCTAACTGTTTCTGCCGTCCGTTGTAAAGTCCCTTAGAAAGCGCTTTTGCATACAGCTTTATGGCCGACAGTGGAGTTTTTATATCATGGGAAAGCGAGAGCACCAGCGTCTTTTTTTCCTTCTGTAGACAAAGCTCCCGCTCTCTGTGCTGTTCAAGGTCTTCCCGCAGCACATTAAGCCCCCAGACAAACTTGCCAAAAAAATGGTACCTCTGCTCCTTCAAGGGCAGCGAAAGATTTCCCCGTGAAAGCTCATACGGCACATCGCGCAGCTCCTCGAAAGGCTTGAGAATCTTAAGCCAAAGGAAAAACAGAAGGAAAAGGACAGACGCAGACGCAACTGCAAGTATGAGATTAACGTACAGGAACATCTTTTGGCGTTGCTGCCCCGGACGGTACACATAGTCAAAACGGTATAGGACATTATTAACGACTCGCACGGCGTAATCACCGTCTGCCTCCGCAAAAAAAGCAGCGTCCATTTGTTCTTCGCAGCGCACAACATTTTTCACATATTGGCACCCTGACAGACTTGGCTTTTGCGTCCCATGCTCTTCCATCTCACGGGCGAGCCTGTCAATTTCCACACGGTATGGGCTGCCGCTGTTTTGGGGCAATGACAGCAGGAGGAGGTTTGCCCCCAGGAAAACGGCGGCAATAAAGGCAACAGCCGCTACGAATATTTTACGGAAACTTTTCATAGGAACTTATACCCCACGCCCCAGACCGTGAGGATTTTCTGCGGTTCTTTCGGATTATCTTCTATCTTCTGCCGCAGCCACTTGATGTGTACGGTCAACGTCTGCGGTTCTGAATAACTATCGCTGCCCCAGACCTGGCGAAAGAGAAATTCCTTGCTCAATGCTTTTCCTTTGTTTTCAACCAACAGAAGCAACAACTGAAACTCTTTGGCTGTCATTTCCAGAGGCGCGCCGTCTTTGCAGACTGTCCTGCTCTCTTTATTTAAGGTAAGATTCCCCTCTGAAATCTCATCCAGCGAATACCGCCTTTTAAAAATCCCTTTTATTTTCGCCAACAGGATATCTATGTCATAAGGCTTCTCAATGTAATCGTCCGCGCCCAAAAGAAGCCCGTTTAATTTGTCATCCTTCGTGGTTTTCGCACTCACAATGAGAATTGGCGTATTACTCTGTTCCCGGATTTTCGCACATATGGCAAAACCATCCATCCCCGGCAGCATAACGTCAAGCACGAGAAGCCTGGCGCCATACCGTTCGTATAACGCTAACGCCTTTTCTCCTGTCGCCGCAATCGATACGACATAACCCTCCGCACGCAGGAAGTCGCAGAGCAGCCCCGCCAGCTCTTCGTTGTCTTCCACAATTAAAATGTCTGTCATGCTCCGGCACCTCCTAAAATACTTGCCATCTAACTTACAGTCTTCTAAAACGGCTTCTAAATCTTACCATCCCATTTCCATCAGCCAGTTATTGAGCTCGCGTTCACGCTCGCGCAGCTGTGCAGGGGACGTATATCTGTCCAGATTATACTCCCCCTTAATATTTCCGTCAACGATATAGAACACCCGCGTACATTTCGCTGCAACTTTGACGTCATGGGTGACAAGCATAATCGTCGTGCCCTCGCCGTTTATTTTAGCCAGCTCTTCCATGACCTCGTCGGAAGAGCTGCGGTTTAACGCCCCGGTCGGTTCATCGGCAAATATCATTTTCGGTTTATTCATCATGCTCCGGCAAATACAGGCTCGCTGAAGCTGCCCGCCAGACACCTCATTGATATCGTTGTCGGCTATCTCGATTATACCGAGTTTTCGCATTAGGTCCTGTCCCCGCCCCATGGTCTGCCTGCGGCTTTCCTTAATTTTTTTGGACTGGCAGGCTGGAAGTATAATATTGTCCAGCACTGTCAAGTTTTTCATCATATACATCTGCTGGAAAATAAAACCCATCTCGTCCAGACGAAGATTTGCAAGTTCACGCGCAGGGAGTTTGGCGATGTCCTTCCCACAAAAATCGACTTCCCCTGCCGTGACGGCGTCCATCCCGGAAACTGCATATAAAAGTGTGGACTTCCCGGAGCCGGACGGCCCCATGACTGCGGCCATCTCTCCTTCTTTAATACTGAAATTAACATTTTTCAGGACATTGTTCTGTCGTTTATTTACAATATACGTTTTACAGAGATTTTTTACTTCCAAAATATTGCTCATAATCACTCTCATCCTTTCTATTCTATATTTGATGTATCAGCAGCAGAAATTTTTCGCAGGGGCAGCGCCGCTCCCGCCACCGCCGCAAGCACTGTCGCCGCAAGAACGGCAAGGGGATAGACGACATATACTTCAAGAGGTACAACGTCAAATTCAATACTGTACGCGCCCATCATGTGAAAAATTGGCTCGATTGTCAGTTTTGACAACGGCGTGGAAATCAACGTTCCGATGACAACAGAAATGAGGAGCGCCATGCCAATGCGCATAGACTGCCAGGCAATCAGCAGCGAATTCCCAAACCCCAACGCTTTGAGCATGGCAATTTCCCCTTTTTCTTTGGTGATAAAGCTTTTCACCATCAGCACGGCAACCAGGATATTGATACAGAGGATGATTCCCAAAATCAGGCTTTTTACGCCCTCAAGCTGACCTGCGACGTCCCCTATCATATGACTGATATATTCCCCTACTTCATAGACATCCGTTTCAGCAAACAAGTCTTTCAGCAACTCCTTACGCTCACGCAGCGTTTCACTGTCCGGATTATCCTGGTAACGGATTTGAATGCCAAAACTGCCTGCGGCAAAATTATAATTAACATCGTCTCCCTCGTAGAAACGAATGCCCTCTCCGAGATTATTCATGCTCTGGTTGATTGCTGTCACACGGTACTGCCTTACCTCGCCACCCATATCAATTTTGACCTTGTCACCGATTTGCGCACCGATTTTATCTGCCACCATATAAGTAATTGCTACCTCGCCGTCATTTTCCGGCGGCGTCCCTTCCAGGTAAGTATACTCATCCGCCCGCACTCCGCCTTTTCCCTTAAATGCAAGGGAGGACATTTTTTTATCGCCATGTGAAATATAAAAACGGAACATGATTTCCTGAAAAACATCCGCCCGGATGCCATGGCTAAGAAGCGTCTCTTTTACCTCTTGCTGCTTTTGTTCAATCATCTCTTCATTTGTTCCATCGGCCGAGAAGAGAAGTTCCTGGGAAATCACAAGGTCGCAATCCGCCATATTGAACAACGGCAGCAGTTTATCGGACTGCAAGGTATTGATACTGTTTACCGGAATAATCACTAACAACAGCCCCAGTGTAAAAATCAGAATCATGGAAATATAACGCCTGATACTGCTCAAAACATCGTTTACTGCCAGGAACGCCGCCGGCATGAGATGAGACTTGCCCAAATGCAGCAATCCTTTGCGTCTATAACGCTCACCCATTTCTCCATTGCGTATGGCGGCAATCGGCGAAAATTTTTTAATCTTGCGCGTGCACAGATAACAGAACCACACGACCAATGACGCCGTGCCCACAGCGCAGATCACATTGAGAAACGTCTTATTCTGCCCGGAGATGATAATGTTATTTGATACGCTCTGAATCAGCAGATTTCCAAAAGGAAAACTGCACAAAAGCCCAAGCGCCGCGCCCACAACGGAAATGGCAAAATATTTGAGGATATAGAGCCCACGGATTTTGCGGTTGGAAATCCCGATCGCTTTCATCACGCCAATCTCGCGGAATTCCTCGCTGACCGTAAAACTAATCGTGAACTGCAAAATCACCATCGAAATCAGAATCAGACAGATACTGACAATTAACACTACGGCCGCAATCAGCATGTCCATGATATACATCAATTTCATCCCTGCACGGTCAACGCTCAAGGTTGTTCTTACATTCAAATCTTCAAATTTACCCAAAAATGTATCGTCATCCGTATAAAACATCAGAGAATAGAATTTTGTGCAAGTCCCGCTCCCAAAAAAGCTGCGGTCATTTTCGCTGACAAGAAACCGCGTCATACCCATCATAGATGAGCCAAAAAGTGCATCTTTCGTATAACCTTTTAACACAAATTCCTTTGTTTTGCCTTCCGCGGATATTTCTATCTTGCTGCCTATGTGGAAATCATTCTGCACCGAATGAAAAACGTCCGCCGAGATATAGATTTCACCGTCATTTATCTTCGTTATCTCTTGTTCATTTCCATCAAAAACCTTCGTATCTCCTGCTTTTGCCAGGACTACAGAACTGGAATATTCAAATCGTTCCCCCTCTACGCTTACCTCCCTGGGATCAATCTGAACTAATTCGGACACGCAAAACCCATATCCATTCTCGTGGGCAAACTCCTCCACGCGCCCGGCTTCCTCTTCATAAGACGTGGCATACCAATAATCCGGCACATTGGCAAGCTCAAAGTATCTGTCAAGCGCCGTGGCAACCGTAACCATATTATTCACGCTGCTCGCAGTAAACATTACGCCGAAAATAACAAAAATCAGTAAGATGGTGTTCATGGTCCTTTTACGTTTTAAATCTTTCTTCAATATTCGTAAATACATCTCTTCGCCCCTTTCATTTTTATGGGTCTATGATAATATAAAAAGTATTAAATAATCCTTAAATTTATCTTTTGGCTGAGCATAATTTCTCCAACGATACTTATGTCCACTTGGATTCAAAAACATACAAAAATAAACCGCAAACCCTTGGTTCCACTGAGAACCTCCAGATTCACGGTTTATATACTTTCATGCGGAAGATGGGACTTGAACCCACACGTCTATACAGACACAAGATCCTTAGTCTTGCCTGTCTGCCAATTCCAGCACTTCCGCAGACAACTTTAAAATTGCCACGTCATCTTGACGACTTTAAAATAATAACAAAACTCGACGGAAAAGTCAATAACAATTTCAAAATTTCTCAAAAAAATTGTAATAGTCATTTCTGTTCGCACATTCCGGTTACGAATGAACAATAGCCCTTCCGGCCACGATCTGGCATTGTCTTAACATTTACAAATAATAAACAAATAGAAATTATCTTTCTCATCCATGCTGTATTCCCGCAAAAGCGTAAACTCTTTATGCAGCCGCAGCTGTTTTTTGACAAAATTCTTCTCATTGGAATACATGATAATCCGCCCTTTATCTGCTAGTACCTTGTCCGCCTTTTCAAAGAAGGCCGCATAAAGCGCATCCTGTTCATCCTTGCTCTTTTTCCCGCGCTCCGGCATATCTGTAATAATCTCATCAAAAGCATATTTATGTGTAAATTCATAGAAATCCCGGTTGATATAGTAAATCTCCCTGCCGGCAAGTTTCGTATTCTCCTTTGCCTTGGCAATGGCCTCCCCAAAGATATCAACCCCATACATTACTTTTGCAGGGCATATCCGCTCACGCTCAATCAACATAGTCCCCACTCCGCAAAAAGGGTCTAAAACCTGCGCCTGTTCCTGCATATAAGGCTTCGCCAATCGAACAATCACAGCCGCCTGCTCCGGCCGGATAGATGATGCCACCGTATATTTGCGGTAAGAAAAACAATCTCTGCCAAATGTAAACAATTTCAAAAACGGTACAAACTGTCCTTCCTGATTTTCTGCCAGGCGGATTTCCAGCTCATAATCCGAAGGGGAATTCTTCAACTTTCCCTCCGTCTCCTGCTCCAGCGCAAAACTGCACTTTTTTATAAATGCACTGCGCTGTTCTAATGTTCTTTTGCTTTGCAGCCCCAAGCGGAAATAGAAACTGTCCTCCGCCTTATGCGCCTTATACAGCAATTCCAGCAGATTGGACTTCGCCAGCTCCCTTGCCGCCTCTTTGGGATCGGCAGGGATTTTTCTTATATTTAATGGAAACAGCAACTCGCGATATGTCGGAATGCGCAAGACAGACTTGAGGTGCGTGGTATGCACGCGTACCCCGCTCTTTAAAACAGTTACCTTGCCCTCTCTGATCTGCCCGGCTGTCAACTGCTGGTACTTTCTGCCTGTTGTGAGAATAATCTCCCAAGCGTCCCCATACCCTTGAAAACAATGTTTCCTGTGGACAGCGCCCTTTTCCACCAGCTTGCGCAGCATCAAAAGCTCCTCGCGGATATGTTTCTCTTCCTCCTCCATGGGACGATACTGCTCAAGCTGTGCCAGGCGCTCTTCTAACTGCGCCTGGCAGACGGAATAGTCCAGCTCCATAAGGGCCTTGAGGTAATCGCTCTTTACAAACAGCTGCTGTTCCTTCTCATATGCCTGGTACAAGGCCTTTACATTTTCATCTTGCCTCAGCTTTCCCAGAATTAATGCAGCGTTTTTGCGGACCTTCGGCTCCTGGTTCTCCAGCAACCCTGTAAAAAGACTGTAATCTCCGGCAAGCAGCGCAAGAAGCTCCCTCCGCGCCGCTTCCCCTTTCAATTCCTGTTTCAACTCAATAAGGTTCTTCCGCAAATCCTGCCCGTTTTTCAGATGTTCAAATTGTTCCTTAACCATACTTGCTCCCGTTATTTTCCATGATCTATCGCTGGCTTCGTTTCATAAACAATTGTCCGCCAATCATTCCCAGCCGCTTATTTTTTCACCTTGACGGAAAGCGTCTTGGAATATGTGCCCAAGACACGCTTTCCATTTACCGTCTTGTAAGGGCGCACCTTGACGTAACATCTGCCCTTCTTTGCGCCTGCCTTTACGGTTACATTGCCCGCCGCCGCTTTCTTGACAGTCTTCACCGCCTTGTAACCTTTCGTCTTGCTTTTGGAGATATAAACCACATACCCGGACGATGATTTCACCTTCTTCCAGGAAACTTTTACTTTTCCCTTCTTTAATGCCTTTGCCGAAACTTTAGGCTTTGCCAGCACCGTAATCTTCGCGTATTTCTTGCTCATGAGGCTGTTGTAAGCCGCTTTGCTCCCTTTCGCCACAATTTTGTAATAATACGTCTTGCCTGCCTTTACGCTCTTGTCCGTATAAGAGTTCTTTGTCACGGTTTTGATCTTCTTATAACCGGATGAGGCTTTGGCGGAGCGATAAATGTCATACCCCTTAGCGCCGCTGACCTTAGCAAACGATACCTTTACATGACAGTTCGCCGCAAGCTGCGCTGCGCTCACCTTCGCGGTCTCTTTCAGACGCACAGGCTGTTGGGGAGCTGGATTTCCCGGTTTTTCCGGTTTGGGCTGCGGATTCTGCGTGTCTCCAGGCTTCTTTGGTTTGACTGCTTCCACCTGTGGCTGTTCAGGCAGCTCATAACCGGTTCCCAGGAAGAAACTCGTATGCGCCGGCTGGTTGTAGCCCAGATTCTGAGTGGCAACCTGCACCCGGTACTGCGTATCATGCATCAAAGTAGCCAACCGGTACTCTGTCGGGAAAACTGTGTGATACAATCTGAGATACGTTCCGTCCTGTGCCGGCCAGATCACCTCTTCCCGCCAGTCTCCCAACAAATCCGCCGCTAATGAACTGTTCCCCTTGCTGCTATTAATATAGGTAACATCATACGACGCCGTGAATAAACGTCCCTTGCCATAACCGTCAATCATTGTCCGTTCCATGACTTCCTGCTCTAAATCGCCGTCCCAATAGATGGTGAAATTTTGCATCCATTTCGTAATGGAACTCCAGGCGCCAATTACCTCCCCTTTGCTGTTCCACAAATCGTCGCTCATAGACGCCGCATACTCTGCCCCTGGGTTATCCGCGCTGAAATTTCCGGCAATCGCACGACCGGTATCGCTGCCCGCCGTAAAGCGGAACAGAATTTCCCCATTGGAGGCTTTCCGCAGCGCAACGCCATAAGGCTCATGCTCAAAACAGCTGAAAATTTCAAGCCCCGGGCTTTGCGGGTCAAAATCCCCCACATGAATAGCGTCTCCATGCCCCAATTGGTTAGAATAAAGCCCTGTCCCATCATGGTCTATCGTACAAGCGCCAAAAACAATCTCATCAAAACCATCCTCATCCACGTCCGCCACTGCCAGGTTATGGTTCCCCTGGCCGGCATAGGCCTCATTTCCTTCTTCTTTCGTGTCAAAGAACCACCGTTTCTGAAACTTCTTATCTACAATATCGTAAGCTGCCATGCCAAAATTCTCGTAATAGCCGCGGCTCACAAGCGCGCTGGGTTTCTTGCCGTCCAGATAGGCCACCGCCGCCAGGTAACGCTCGCTGCGGTTGCCAAAATCATCGCCCCAATACTCCTTATTGAGAACGCCAGGCGTGCCGTGGATGCCGCGCCCCGGTTCATAATCAATGGTATCTAATGCTTTGCCTGTCAAGCCATCAAATAACGTCAGATATTCCGGTCCTTCCAAAATAACCCCTGCCAGGCTCCGCCAGTCTTTATCGGCCTGCCCAATTACATTTCCTGCACCGTCCGTAGTACCGTCTGCTGTTTTACAGATAACTTCCGCATAGCCGTCCCCGTCAAAGTCATACACCAGAAACGGCGTATAATGCGCGCCGGCACGGATATTGACGCCCAAATCAATGCGCCATAATTTGCTGCCGTCCATCTTATAGGCGTCCAGATAGACATTTCCCCGGTAGCCGTCCGCCATGTTGTCGCCGGAATTCGACGGCATCCATTTTAAAATAATCTCATACTCGCCGTCTCCATCCACATCCCCACAGGCCGCGTCATTGGGCGCATAACTGTATTCTTTGCCGTCCGGCGTCACACCCGGCGCGGGTTTGTCCAGGGGAATATCCAGATAATTGTCTTTCCATACCGAAATAGATTCACTTTGTTCCTTATCTGTGCCATTTTGCAAAGTATGCAGCTCATAATGGGAATCTACATTCCCTGAAACATCCAGATAATTGGCGCTTGTTGTGATGGGAGACGCTGTAATCTTCTGCCCATCCCTGTAAATGTCGAAGGCTGTCCCTGCATCGTCCGTCCCTAAAAACCTCCACGACAGATACACGCCATCCTTTGTCTGAATTGCCACCATGCCTCTGTCTAAGGCTTCCACCTGTCTTTTGGCAGCAACGGTTTTGTTCTCCTGCGCCTGCACAGCCTCTACTCCCGACAGCGGCGTTACTGTCCCGGCAGCCATTGCCGCGCAAAGCAGCCCTATGGCAAAACGCCTTCCCAACTGCCCGCTGCGCTTCCCTCTCTGCCTGCCAATCAGCTCTGTTACCCTAACCATTTTCCATTTCTTCATACGTTTCGTGCATCCCTTTCTGAAACAAAAATTACTTTCTTCCAAACGTTTCTTCCATTATAACCCAAATATCTCTTATATTCCATATTATTTTTCGTAACCCTTGACTTTAGTATGCTAACTTGTTAGTATATTGGCGTAGGTCTTAAAAATACCATAGGAAAGGGAGATTATTCATTATGAAAAAGATACTTGTATTTATGCTGGCAGCAATCATGGCGTTGTCATTGGCTGCATGCGGCAAAACTGACTCTGAGACGTCCGGCAGTGCCGAAGACAGCGATTTAGCTTATGTGAAGGACAAAGGCACCTTGGTTATCGGTATTACCGATTTTGAGCCGATGGATTACAAAGATGAAAACGGCGAGTGGATTGGCTTCGATGCAGACATGGCAAAAGCATTTGCCGAGAGCTTGGGCGTAACTGCTGAATTTGTGGAAATTGATTGGGATAACAAGATTATGGAATTAGATGGCAAGACCATCGACTGTGTATGGAACGGCATGACACTGACAGATGAAGTGACAAGCTCCATGGCATGTTCCAATGCATACTGCAACAACGCACAGATTGTCATCGTCCCCAAGGACAAAGCAGACCAGTACCAGGACACAGACAGCCTGTCTGGCCTGACGTTTGCCGTAGAGGCAGGAAGCGCCGGTGAAAAACAGGTGTCCGCACTCGATTTGAATTACACGGCAGTAAAGGCGCAGGCAGACGCCCTGATGGAAGTGGCAGCCGGAACTTCGGACGCCGCAGTCATTGATTCTCTGATGGCAGCAGCTATGGTAGGGGATGGCACCAGCTACGCCGACCTTACATACACAGTTGGCCTCAACAACGAAGAGTACGGCGTTGGTTTCCGCAAAGGCTCCGATCTGGTGAAAGCGCTCAACGACTTCTTCGCTTCCAGCTACAAAGACGGAAGCATGACGGAATGTGCCGAAAAATATGGTGTACAGGCTGCAATTATTGAGCAGTAACTTACTATATTATAACTCTGTGGGGCACCCCCCGCAGGAATATATGAAACACAGGAGCGCGTATGGAACTGATTTTAGAGCAACTTCCCATTGTCTTGAAAGCATTGAACGTTGGCTTTCTACAGACCTTA
Source organism: uncultured Lachnospiraceae bacterium (assembly GCA_910589635.1). Taxonomy (GTDB): domain Bacteria; phylum Bacillota; class Clostridia; order Lachnospirales; family Lachnospiraceae; genus Petralouisia. The sequence goes on from CAJUTD010000032.1 coordinate 10,748, forward strand.
AAACTTTTCTTCGTCACGCTTATCGGCGCTTTCCCGCTGGGACTGGTTATCGCCTTTGGCTCGATGTCCCGCTTTAAGCCGCTGAGCTATTTTACGAAATTTATCGTCTTGATCGTCAGGGGAACGCCCCTGATGATCCAGCTTTTAATCATCTACTATTTCCCAGGCCTCGTGCTGCACAATCCAGTCTGGGGCGGCGGTGAGACCGGGCGGTTTTTTGCCGCTTCCGTCTCCTTCATCCTCAACTATGCCTGCTATTTCTCGGAGATTTACCGCGGCGGCATCCAGGGTGTGCCGGCCGGACAGCAGGAAGCCGGGTTAGTGCTTGGCATGACAAAAAGACAGATTTTCTTTAAGATCACGCTCTTACAGATGATTAAACGCATTGTACCGCCGATGTCCAATGAGATTATCACACTCGTAAAGGACACTTCCCTGGCCCGCATTATCGCCCTGCAAGAAATTATCTGGGCAGGACAGGCGTTTATGAAAGGTTCACAGGGCATATCCGGCGAGATTTGGCCGATGTTTTTCACCGCAGTATACTATCTGCTCTGGAACGGCATTCTGACCGTCCTTCTTGGACGTTTAGAAAAGAAACTGGATTATTTTAAATAGAGGAGGAAAAGCATGCCAATCTTAGAAGTAGAACATATACGCAAATATTTCGGGCACACTGAGGTATTAAAGGACATCAGCTTTTCTCTGGAACAAGGACAGGTTGTCTCTATCATCGGCTCCTCCGGCAGCGGCAAAACCACGCTGCTGCGCTGCTTGAATTTCCTGGAGCGTCCCGACAAAGGCATCATCCGCGTCAATGGGGAGACCTTATTTGACGCAGACGACGCATCAACGCAGCAGGAATCGCAGATCCGCAAGAAACGGCTGCATTTCGGGCTGGTCTTCCAGTCCTTCAACTTGTTTCCGCAATATACCGCCTTGCAGAACGTGATGCTGGCGAAGGAACTGCTGGCGAAAGAGCAGCCGAATTATAAGGCAGAACGCAAAAAAATCCATGATGAGATTGAGGCGCAGGCTATGGAACTGCTCAAACAGATGGGGCTCAGTGACCGCATGACGAACTATCCGCACCAGCTTTCCGGCGGCCAATGCCAGCGTGTGGCGATTGCGCGGGCGCTCGCCTTACAGCCCGATATCCTCTGTTTCGATGAGCCGACTTCCGCCCTCGACCCGGAACTGACCGGCGAGGTCTTAAAGGTCATGAAAGAGCTTGCCGAACAGAACACCACCATGGTGATTGTCACCCACGAGATGGCTTTTGCCCGGGACGTGGCAAACCATGTGATCTTTATGGACGACGGCCATATCTTAGAACAGGGAGACCCCATAGAAGTATTTGAACATCCCAAGGAAGAGCGTACCAGACAGTTTTTATCAAGGTTTACGCAGGGATAACATCAAAAAGGCTGCCGCAGCAGCCTTTTTTAATACACGATTGCCATCATTCGATGCTTGTTTCTTCTGTTTCTTTCATCTGTTCTTCCAGCCATTGCCGGAAATCTCCTTTTTCGTCCGACCGGCAGTAAACATGTTCCATAACTTTATAGGCGTCCTCTGTATCTGGATGCTCCATGCCAAATATCGAGGAATAAATCTTATATGACCGCAAATAATAAGTTAATGCCAGCTCATACTTTTCTCGTCTTTCATACAACACCGCCAGATTATAACAGTTCAGAGCGATATCAGGATGCTCTTCTCCAAATACGCGTTCCTTTATCCGCAGGCTCTTTTTCAATAATTCTTCCGCTTCTTGATATTTCCCCTGTTCAAAATACAATCCTGCCAGATTATGATAACCTAGGGTTGTGTCAGGATGTTCATCTCCCAATTCACGTTTCATTATCGGCAGGCTCTTTTGATAGAATTTTTCTGCTTCCCGGTACTTTCCCTGTTCCTGATACAATTCTGCAAGATTATGATAGCCTCGGGCTGTGTCGGGATGCTCCTCTCCCAATACGCGTTTCATTATCCGCAAACTCTTCCCATACAATTCTTCTGCTTCCTGGAACTTTCCCTGTTTCTTATACAATCCTGCCAGATTTTGATAACCTTGGGCTGTATCAGGATGCTCCTCTCCCAATACACGTTCCATTATCCGTAAACCCTTCCCATATAACTCTTCTGCTTCCCGGTACTTTCTCTGTTCCTCATACAAAATTGCTAGACTCTGATAACTTTGGACTATATCTGGATGCTCCTCTCCCAACATCTTTCTTCTGATACTCAGACTTTTTTCATGTAACGCTTCCGCTTCCCGGTATCTTCCCTGTCTACGGTACACCCCTGCCAGGTTATTGTAGGCAATTGCAGTATACAAATGCTGCTCTCCCAGCGCCTTTTCACAAATACGCATGCTTTTTCTATAAAACTCTTCCGCTTCCCGGTATCTCCCTTGCTCCTTATAAACCACTGCCAAGTTGTTATAACCGAAAGCTGCTTGGGGATGTTCCGCCCCCTGTATCTCTTCCATAATACGCAGGCTCTTTTCATACAACGCTTCCGCTTCCCGGAACCTTCCCTGCTTCTTATAGACATATGCCAATTCAAAATCAAGCTGTGCAAGCTCCAATTGTTCCGCCCCCAGCAGTTGGCCCTTAATTTCCCGCGCATATACTAGTAATCTCTCACTGGCAGCATAATCTGCGTTCTGAAGCGCATCTCGCGCCTGCCCCATCAGCGCATTGGCCCTCGCCATTTTTTGTCTGGGGCTTTCATCTTCCCCGCCGCCCTCTTCTGCGAAATTGTCTGCAACAGCAGATAATTGCCCTGCCTGCCAATGATCCGCAAACGTAACCTTCAGTTTCACAAAGGAATAAAAATCGTACGCTGCCGCCGCTAACTGGTCGTCTCCATAGGGCGTGACAAGAAAGATCAAATTTTTCCCCAAGCCTTCCAGCATATCCCTGCTGAAGTTTAAACGTCTCAAGCTCTGCTCGCTTTGCAGAGCAAGATGGAAGTTTACGACCATAAAAACTTCCGTCTCCGGCAATCCAGTTACCCACTCCTGTAGATCACGGAACGCATATTCTGCGGGATGACGTCTATAATCGTAAATCTCCACACTCCCCTGCCGGTAAATAGCGGCAATCTCCGCCTGCATCTTTTCATCTGCAATCACCAGGAACAAGCCCTGCTCGGATTTATTGATAATCCAGCCTAAGGTCCGATAGCCTTCCTGATCACGCTCCTTCATCTCCCATCAACCCCTGTTCTTCCAAAAACTTCACGACTAACGGATGGACATTATGCCACCGTTTGCCATTATATTCCAGCACCACCGATGCCTGTAACATCCGAAGCAGCATTTCCTTATCCTCAATGCGCTCCTTATTTCCCTGATAGATATTGAACAAGAACCGGTAGTCTTTCTGCTCGATCCGCCTGGTTAAAGAGGTCTTCTCCTCCTCCAGCGCATAGTCTGCATCTTCCATCTCAATACGCCCGCTGTTCCTGCGCTCCGCCCTCTTGGCAGCCGCATTTATCACGCGGAATAAGTCCCTGAGGGAACCTCCCGTGTACTGGATCATCTTGTCTAAGACCCCTTCTTCAAACAAAGCCCGGTTCGCGCGTTTTTCTACAATTTGACGTATAATGTTAATCCCATCCTCAAACGGCTGTCCCTCTATGGTCTCAATCTTAATCATCGGCAATGTTTTGGTGATGAAATAACTTTCCATCGCCGAAAACCTCACATCATAAGAAAGCGCGATGGGAAACGTATAGATGACTGGAAACTCCATACCGGAAAGGATAGCCGCATAGTTATAAAATACCTTCCACGCATCCTCCGGGTTCAGCCTGTCTAAATCCTCAAAAATATTGATCGGGCGTCTGCCTCCCGTTTTGTCCGTAATCGCCTCTGACACCTGCCCCAAAATGCGGATCCATGCGCTGGAGCGGACGCTGATTCTCCTTCGGTACTCTTTCCTTGTCTCCTCATTATACCTTAATTCCGTTTTGATTTGGGCAAAGATATCTAAAATGCCGGCGAAAATCCTCTTGGTCTCCACCGCTGTCCCGGCTCCCAGGATATCGTCCTGCGCCTCCTGGGATACTAATGTTTCCGTACCTTCCAGCCAAAATCTCTCAATGTTTTTAAGCAACTCTTGCCTGATTTCACAATCGGATTCCTCTGCAATTTCCAGCAAGGCCTCGCCCATAAGGATAAAAAGGTCAGAGTGCACAATATTAAATAAATCCAAATCTGTACTGCATTTGACCGTCCGCACATGATAGCCGGCCTCTATAAGCCTCTCGGTCATGCGGTTCAGCTCCGTGCTCTTTCCGCATCCTCTGTGCCCCAAGAGCAGACAGGCATTGGGCTCCTGCGGGTCACGGCAAATATCATAAATATCTTCTATCGGAGAATTGTATTTATCACTCGTACGGCATTCCATGGTATTTTCACAGTAAAACTCCGCCATCTGTTCCTCTTGCAAAGGCGCGGGAGAAAAGGCGTTTAAGATTTCAGAGACCTGATTTGCATATTTCATCAGAATACTCCTCCTTTCCTGATTCCAATATTCATAGGTAATTGCAAAACTGTCAAATTACCAAAATTTCATATACAATTCATAAAATTATGTGTCAATATTTCTTCTTAAATTCTTTGAATTGTATATGAAATTCATAAAATTACAGAGTTTCGCAATTACCTATTCCGCTACTCATTATATCGTAAAACCCGCAGCTTAGCAAAACATTTTAGAACCGATAGAACACTTATATTTGCAAATTTACTCGCAGGGATAGACCATATCCCACTGCCCACGGATTCTGTCTAACAGTTCCATCACCCGCAGAATTTCACTGTGGGGCATCTCCTCACACTCCGTCTTCCCCGCCTCAATGGCGCGGATGCAGGCGAGCACTTCATATTCATAACCGTTTATCTGCTCTGGGACTTGATAGCGCGCCGTCATTTTGCGATCCAGGCCAAATACGCGGATTTCTTCACAATTATTGATATTCTGTACTTCCAGGTAGCCTTTATCGCCGCTGATAACGCCCTGGCGGTCCGTCTGCGCAAGCATATCGCTGTGCAGCACCGCCATCTTTTCTTCCTCAAACGTCAGCGTGATACTGTTGACCCAGTCAATGCCCTTGGGGGACATAACGGCTGTGGCATGCACATCCTTTATCTCTCCATGGAAGGCCATCAAGGCAAAATTAATCGGATATACGCCCAGGTCAAGCAATGCGCCGCCCGCCAATTCCGGGTTCTGCATACGCTCTACATGTGGCAGGATATAGCCCAGGTTTGCCGTCAGCGAGGTGACATTGCCGATCGCCTTGCAGGCTAAAATATCGTCAAGCATCCGCCGGCTCGGCATATAACGCGTCCAGATTGCCTCCGCCAGCAGGAGCCCTTTTTCTTCCGATAACCGGATCAGTTCCCGCGCCTGCCTGGCATTGACCGTAAATGCCTTCTCTACCAATACGTGCTTACCATGCTCTAAGCACAACTTGGCGTGCTCATAGTGATGGGAATGCGGGGAAGCCACATAGACAAATTCCACCTGTGGGTCCTGCACCATCTCCTCATAGGAGCCATAGGCTTTCTCAAACCCCCACTGCTCCGCAAACTTTTCCGCACGCTTTAAATCTCTGGACGCCACGGCATACCGCTCAATTTTTTCAATCTCTGATACCGCCTTGGCCATGCTGTGGGCAATACCGCCCGGCGCCAAAATTGCAAATTTCATGATACTTCCTCCTCTCTATTGTCTTATGCCGCCTTACTCTTAACGGCAAATCCCATAACGGGAATTGATAAACCCAACGCTACCCCGAATACTCCCCAAAAGTCCCTTTTGTGTCCCGTTTCACCTCATACAACGCCTCATCCGCATTACTTAAAAGCTCAGAAATATCGGTGTCCGCGTCAGACGTCCAGGCAAAACCTGCCGAAGCGCTGATCACCCTGGTCTCCGTCTCCGACAACGGTATATGGTTCTTCCCTAACTTATCATAAAAGTGATTCATGTATTTTATAATCTCCAACCGGTTCCGGCAGCCAAAAAGCATCATACAAAACTCGTCGCCAGACCGCCTTGCCGTCAGAAAATGTTCTGTGGGCATCGCACTCATGACGGCGGAAAAATTTTGCAGGTAACGATCACCGACATCATGTCCAAACGTATCATTGATACTCTTGAAGAAATCAAGGTCCAGCATGACAACAGCGCAGACTTCCCCTTCCTTAAGCTCGCGCAAATGCTTCTCAGCTATTTCCTTAAAATACTGAAATTTGTACAATCCGGTAAGTGGGTCATGCGTATTCTCGTAGCGCATACGTTTCTTCTCCATGATGTCCGCCGTAACATCTGTTATCACGCCAAGTTTTCCTTCTAAAGATTCCGACATATAGATTCGCACATACTTCTCATCATTGATCTGATAGACGTCCGTTTCTCCTTCAATGGGATTCTCTGTAATCGAACCGATATACTTGTCAAACACATCGGCATTTTTACAGAATTCAGCAACCTCTTTATTGGAAATGCCCAGAAGTTCTCCCACTCCCAAGGTAACAAATACATGATTGATCCCACTTTCATACTCAAAAGCAGCCAGTGGAATCCCGCTGATTTCAATAATTTCAGATATCCTGTTGGAGATACTGACAATGCTCGTTACCATCGTATTGATTCCACTGCTCAGCTCTTCAAACTCGCGGTTGCCGCCCACAGACACCGTAGTGTCAAAATTGCCGTTTGTGATTGCAGACAAATCCTCATTGATCTGGTGAATCCCGTCGATGACTTTACTCCTGACAAGATAGTTCAAGAGTAAAATAACAGCTACCTCAATAAAAAGCAGGTACATAAGCGTCATAACGGTATTCTCCATCAACTTCTTCATTAAATCTTCTGCCGGTATGGCTGCGCAGATTAGCACGTCCTCATTCCTCCTGCTCACCACATACCGTTGTTCTCCATCCGTGCCCGTTTTATAGGCGCCCATCTCACACTCTAAGAGTGCATCCAACGTATAATATTTGCCGACAGAATCTTCCTCTCCTCCTTCTGAATGGCCTAAAATGTTGCCCGTATCACTGTCAACGACAAATAATTCTTCCCCCACATCCGTAGGAAATCTTGAAAACATATAATCATAGGTATTTCTTGACTGCGCCTCCATCTGCCTTTTCGGTTCAAAGCCAACTTGCACGATTCCTTTTTGCTCCTTTCTCGCCACTCCCACATACTGCCGGATGATACCTGCGACTGCATTAGGCTGCGGCTCCTGAATAAGATAGGCGTCCTCATCCTCACTGTCCAGCAAATCCAGAAATGGACGCGTCTGCTCATGGTTCGCCATGTCAATTCCTACATATTCAGAAACAGATGCGGAGACAATAATTCCATTTTCATCAATCACATGCAGCTCATCCACATTGAGCAGCCGCGCAAGATACTGCATCTTAGACACGTCCATGGAAACTTCCTCCTGGCGGTCTACGACATAGGCTGCTGCCCTTGCCCTGATAAGGTAATCTTCATCCAAGTTTCTTTTCAGTAAATCCAACTCTCTGCGGTTATTGTCAAGCGTATGTATGATCTGCTCTATCTTTGCCTGAAAGCTGTTATACTGCTGGTTCTCCAGCGTATGTTTGCTAATCAGCACATTAATAATAAGGATTAGGAAAATAGCCGACGTCATAATGACGAAAACATATTTAATAAAAGTTTTCTGCATAAGAATTCATCACTTTCTTTCATCTACTTAAAAATAGGGCAGCGTTTATTGCCATCGCCAATAAAGTGCCCTAAAATAAATTATATCATCCCATCCTCTGTTTATTAATTCCTATTTTTTCACAAAATAACCTAAATTTTCGCAAACAGCATAATATGGAAAATACCTTCTTCACAATAGCAGCCGAGATTCCCTCCTATTTTCTCTGAAAAATTCTGCACGCTCTGCATCCCCAAACCGTGCCCTTCCCCTGCGGCCCTGCGCGGAAGCCCCGTCTCCCCGTCAAGCATAATCTCTTGCTCATACTCATTCTGCATATGGATAAGTACATGTCCGTCTGCACAATGGATGTTTGCCTGCACGCGCTTATCTTTCCTCTCAAATCTGCTGACATGGCTTATGGCATTTTCCAGCAGATTGGCAACTACCGCGGCAAACTCATAATCGCTGAAAGAAAGCTCTTTGGGAACCGCGGCCTCCAACTGTACAGTGACGCCAAGGGCATGTGCCTTTTCCACCATATGGGTGAGAATAGAATTTACGGTCAGATTATTACAATATTTCACTACTTTATTTTCATCTGCAACAGACTTTATATATTCTGCAAGCTTTCTGATTTCATCATATTCCTCCTGATCCAACAGCGAGTTTATCATGCCAGAATAATGATGCATATCATGCCGCATGATTTTAAGATTCTTATCCGACTGTTCCAGTAGATGATATTGCTTTTCAAGCTCTCTGACATAAGATTTGATAAACACACTTTTCCAATAAGTCTCCGCCCTCTCAGACTCGCTTTCCAGATACCGTAAAGCCACCACATAAGAAATAATCATGGTAATGATAAAAAAAATAACGCCGGGAATATTGTGTGGATTTTCATCAAGCGTATAAGGAAAAAATGCCAGAAAAGAAAAACTGCAATAAAAAAATACCGGAATCAGACACAATCCCCACTGTCCCTGAATGGATTCCCTCTCCTGATACCTGAGCCCGATATCACGAATCCGGTTACATAATACAGCCAAAATTCCAGCATGGACGAAAAAACCGCCAATTACGGACACCAGCATGTTTTGTGTCCACGTAAATAAAATTGTTGCCGAAACGCTCCCGGCAATTACATAACTAGATGCGCTCAGGCCAATAAACAAAACTTTGCTGTCTCTGTGCTTAGAGATGAGGATCCCGGTAAACTGTGTCACAAGAATCTGAAATACAGTCACTGATACATAGCAAAAACTGCTATCCACAAAAATATCCAGCTTCAAGCAGTCAGTCATAGTCAGGATAAGAAACGACGAAAAACAGATACACGCCGTCTTTGTTTTAGAATAACGATGGCTGATAAACAGATACATGAACAGCATTAAAAATACATGGCTTATCATATAAGATATGCTTTTATAGTACATGTCCTTCCCCCTACCGATAACATTCCGAGATAAACTGGAGATACTCTCTTTTCACCTCTGCCGCCCTTGTCTTGCTGACAGGAATCCGCCTGCCGCTTTCCATTTTAATATTGCCCTGTCCCAGCTTTTCTACATGATTCATATTAATCAGAAATGATTTGTGAATACGCAAAAAACTCCTGTCCACTGCAATTTCTTTTATTTCTTCGTCAAAGGATTTTCTGATAAAAATACTCCTTATATTTTCTCCATCTGCCAGAAATACATTGAGCATGCGGGAATAATTTTCAATATATTCTATCTTGGAATATGGAACTGACACTGTACCATCCTTAGTCTTAATGGGGAACAATGGATTCTTCTCCACATTTTGATAAGAAAGTGCAAAATCCATGGCCTCAAAGAAACGCTCTTCACCGACAGGTTTCAACAGATAGCGCGATGCATGGACCTCATACGCGTCCAGCGCAAAATCAGCGGAGGTGGTAACGTAAATAATTACCCCTCCGCCCCCATTCTGTCGAATCAGGCTGCCAATTTCAATTCCGGTCTTCTTTGACATTATCATGTCTAATATATAGATGTCTGCCAGGTTCCCCTGTGAAATCTGCTCATACAGGCGGCAGGCGTCGGTGAATTCTTCCACCTCAAAATGGATTCCTGCAGCCGTGTCCCTGTACTTTTGCAGCAGGTTTTGCAAATGCTGTAAATCTTTCACGCAGTCATCACAGATTATAATTTTCATAGTTTGCTTACGGAAGATACCGCAAACGGCTTTCACGGCATCCCCTCTACTCCCTCCGCAGATAATTTCATATCACCTTTCACCAAAAATCTGCATAGTTTTCATACTCCTATTGTAAGATAATTACAAACATGTGTCAAACCAAATATGTTTTTAACAGCCAAAAACTTCATCATTTCTTTACTATCATGCATCATTGCATTAAAATCTGTTATTCCTTGATTACATCTGATTTTCTAGGTATTATAATAGCAGCTACAATATAAGCGATTATTCCACTTCCGGCAAAAGCTGTGAATAAAACCCAGGCTAACCTAACTAATGTCGGGTCCATATCAAAATATTCTGCAATTCCTCCGCATACTCCATCTAACTTTTTCCCCTGTTCAATTTTATATAATTTTTTCTGCATAATTCTTTTCCTCTCTTTTTATTTTTGTGATATAGCCTCTTGCTGATATTATCTTACGCCTTATTCCTTAAACAAAATATAAGATTACCTTACTAATTTCTTACAATTAATAAATCATTCCATAGTGTACGGTTCATACAGGCAAGAAACATGTAGACCTCAGATATATTCCTTTAAGATTGTGCCCTGCTGCATACCAGACGGGTATATTTTCTTTTTTGTGTCGCCTT
>CAJUTD010000032.1:21287-22577 GCA_910589635.1 uncultured Lachnospiraceae bacterium
GATGACAGTATTCCGGCAGCTATTCCGAGCAGCCATACATATTTCCAGCTGACAAGAAAACCAATAAGATTAATTATGGCAATTACCATCAGCCAATATAGAAGCTGGAACTTGGCATTCGCCTTGTTCAGCTCGCTTATGATGTCTATACTATCTGATGAATGCGGCGCATTTTCAATAAATTCCGCTGCGCCAACAGTACCCGGGCAGGCACGGAAATCTGCACTGCATTCTTGGGCAGCATTTCTATATGCCTTATTGCCCAGAATTTCTTGTACGGACGCCCGCACGCTTTCGGAGGAATCATTCTTCAATATAATTCCCGCACCGATTTCCGTAACTCTTCTCGCTACAGCATACTGCTCGCCCGTTTGCGGATAAAGAACCATCGGCGTAGCCATATACAGGCTTTCGGAAACGCTGTTCATTCCACAGTGCGTAATAAAAACATCTGCTTTGGCAAGAATATCAAGCTGGTCAACATAGGAAAACACTTGGATATTATCCGGTAATGCCCCCATCTCTTCGCGGTTTATAGCATTTCCACAGGATATTATGACATCAACATCCATAGTTTTCACAGCCTCCATGCATTTACGGTAAAAATCAGGCCGGTCATTGATGACCGTCCCCATAGAAATATAAATGAGCGGCCGCTCCTTTTCTTTTTCGGGCAACCCTTTTGAAAATACCGATGGCCCGACAAAAGTATAGTGATCTGAAAAACTCTCCGCAAACGGCTGGAACCTCCGAGAAGTATATACGATAGAATCTGTGTTATTGTCGCTCTGAATCAGAGAAAAGATGCCTTTAACATGGTAACCGTAAGGCTCGAGTTTTTTTAGTTCCCTGGAAATCCTCGGAAGCCCAAAGATTACGTCAGCCATCTCCCGGAGACTGTTCTTCATGTAACCGGAAGACATTTGATTGAATGCGAAGGTGCTTGTAGACACCACCATCGGCACATGGTGCTTCCATGCATTCAGCTTCCCCCAAAAACAGACAGAGTCTGTATATACAATATCTGGCTGAAAAGATTTGAATTCTTTATCCAGAAATTCGTCCATGCCGAGCGTAACGCGGATATCCTGCACCGTCATTTCTGTCGTAGAGACATTTTTTAATCTTGCCTCCTCCTGCTCCGTCAATTTGGGCAGAAAAGAATCACAGGATATAAATTTTGCCCCCGCGGCTATGATTTTCTTCTCAAATTCGTCAAATGAATAAAAACGGACTACATTCCCGCGCCTGACAAGTTCAGCGGCAACCGGAAGCATAGGATTTGTGTGG
>CAJUTD010000032.1:22587-23428 GCA_910589635.1 uncultured Lachnospiraceae bacterium
AAAAGAATGCAATTTTCTTCAATCTCTCTCACCATCCTTTTCTTGAAATGCCACGCTGAACAATTCCGCAAACGCTCCTTTCGGAGGAATCGCAATGCCGCGCTCCTCATCGCCAAGAATGAGCAGCGTATCTCCCGGCTTGATGTCAAAGATATCGCGGGCCTGTTTTGGGATGACAATCTGGCCTTTTTCTCCAACTGTAGCCGTCCATGCATATTTGCCTTTTGGTCCTATCATTTTCTTTCACCTCTTTAGTATGATTTGTATAACAAATTATACTTTAGGGGTCAAAAAATGTCAATGGGAAGTTTAATTTATCCACTTCCCTTTGATGACGGAATTTGTAATATTCACCCACCTTAAGTTTTCACATCTGCAAGATAATACGAAATAAACCACATAAGCGCCATATAGTTTTCTTCAATGCGTTCCATAAGAACATACTTTCACGCTTTAGCGTGACAAGGTCTTTCCTATAGAATAAAAAACTCAGACGAATAAGGCTGTTATAGCTCTCTGCCTTATTCGTCTGAGGCTCCTTAATTAAAAATAAATACTATAATTTAGATGATAGTCAGTACCCCCACCGACTTGAGCAGCAGGATAATCAACAATACCGGCGCAATATATTTTACCATCACAATATAGAGCCCGCGCCTGCCAAATTTGGCGCCTCCCTTCTCCACCTCGTCAACAATCGTTTTCGGCTTGAGAATCCAGCCCACAAGAATGCATGTTCCAATTGCCACCAGAGGCATAAACAAGTTATTGCTGAGGTAATCCATAATATCAAGAATCTGTCCTACCGCGCCGTTTGGCAGTTTAAATTCAAAGTACCATT
>CAJUTD010000032.1:23438-30474 GCA_910589635.1 uncultured Lachnospiraceae bacterium
CCCAGGCACACGACAATTCCACCGATTAGTGCAATGACCATTTCAATGAGGGACGCTTTCAGCCGGGTCAGATGGAATTTATCCATAAGACTGGAAACGACTGCCTCCATCACGGAAATGGCGCTTGTCAACGCTGCGAATAATACCATGGCAAAAAACAGGCAACCTACCACATTCCCTACCTTGCCCATAGCGGCAAATACTTTCGGCAGCGACACAAACATCAGGCTGGGGCCGGAAGCCTCCATCCCCTCTCTGCCCATAAAGGTGAATACTGCCGGGATAATCATAACGCCGGCAAGAAATGCCACAACCGTATCAAAAATTTCTATCTGATTGATGGAGCGTACCAGATTGTCCTCATCTTTTACATAGGAGCCGTATGCCACCATAATTCCCATGGCAACGCTCAGACTGAAAAACAGCTGCCCCATGGCGTCTAACAGCAAGGTAAAGAAACCTTTTAATGTAAGGCCGCTGAAGTCAGGCACGACATAAATTTTAAGGCCCTCGAGCCCCGTTCTGGTAATGCCCTGGTCGTCCGTATGGGAAATCGTCAGTGAGAAGATCGCAATTCCCAGTACAAGCAGAATTAACAGCGGCATCAGTATCTTGGAAAATTTCTCAATGCCGTTATTGACGCCAAGGATAATAATGATTGACACTACGGCAAGGAAAATTATCAGCAGCACCATCGGGGAAACATCCTGGGTAATAAATCCCGTAAAATAATCATCTCCCGCTGCCTGCATACCTTCCCCTGTGAGGTAGGCAAGAAAATACTTTAACACCCATCCACCGATCACGCAGTAATACGGCAGGATGATAATCGGCACCAGACAAGCGAGCACACCCAGAAATCCCCATTTGGAGCGCAGCTTACTGTACGCCGTCAAAGGGCTCTGCTTCGTCTTCCGCCCTATCGCAATCTCTGTTACCAGAAGCGTAAAACCAAACGTCAACGCCAGTATCAAGTAAATTACCAGATACAGGCCTCCGCCATCCTTCGCCGCCAAGTAGGGAAACCTCCATATATTCCCCAGCCCCACGGCGCTTCCCGCTGCCGCCAGCACAAAACCAATAGAACCTGAAAATGAATTTCTTTTTTGATTCTCCATAATTACCTCCATTCCTTCCTGAAAAATATATCTTCTATTGTACTGGCTTTTGACAAATTTTACAATCCTAACTTTGTATTTTAGATTTCTCATTTGTTTTAACAAGACCTTTTGAACGAATCTATACACGGATAGTTCCTATATGACAAAAATATGTAAATGCAAAATCATGGAAATCGTAGACATATTATTACAAATTTGTTAAAATACTAACATCTAAAAGCAAAGGAGAGTAAATGAAATGAATGAGAACAAAGATTTCAAACCTTTTGTTCCCGCCAACAAGACGCTGCCGGAATTTACGGCAACTTCCATTATCCTTGGAATTTTCCTGGCTATCTTGTTCGGTGGAGCAAACGCATACCTTGGCCTCCGCGTGGGGATGACGGTATCGGCATCAATCCCGGCAGCGGTAATATCCATGGGTGTTATCCGCATTATTTTAAGAAAGGATTCCATTCTTGAGAATAATATGGTGCAGACCATTGGTTCCGCCGGGGAATCCGTAGCCGCAGGTACGATTTTCACATTGCCTGCCTTGTTCCTCTGGGCGTCTGAATGGGGAACTTCTTCACCATCTCTGGTTGAAATTGCCGTTATCGCTTTTATTGGCGGCGCACTCGGTATCTTATTTATGGTTCCATTAAGAAAAGCATTGATTGTACAAGAGCATGGCACGCTTCCTTATCCAGAAGGAAAAGCATGTGCGGAAGTGCTGATGGCAGGCGAAGAAGGCGGAGCCAAAGCCTCCACTGTATTTGCGGGACTTGGCATTGCGGCCGCATATAAGTTCATCACTGACGGACTGAAAGTATTCCCCAGTGAAGTACATTATGAGATTCCCGCATACAAAGGCTCCGGTATCGGTATGGACGTGCTTCCGGCGTTATTGGGCGTCGGTTATATCTGCGGACCCAAGATTTCTTCCTATCTGTTCTGCGGCGGTACTCTGGGATGGTTCGTGCTTATGCCTTTGATCGTATTATTCGGCGGGGATATCGTGATGTTCCCGGCTGACGTCAGCATCGCAGAACTCTATGCCGACGGCGGTTCTTTTGCTATTTGGACAAACTACATCAAATACATCGGCGCCGGAGCTGTTGCCTGCGGCGGCGTTATGAGCCTGATTAAATCGCTGCCTCTGATTGTGAAAACCTTCCGCGAGGCAATCAAAGGTTTTGGCAAAGGCGACGTTACCGACGAGCGCACCAACCAGGATTTGAATATCAAATTCATTCTGATCGGCGTGGCTGTCCTGACGCTTGCTATCTGGATTATCCCGGTAATTCCGATTAACTTATTTGGCGCCTTTATGATTGTCGTTTTCGGTTTCTTCTTTGCCACAGTCTCCTCGCGTATGGTAGGGCTTGTGGGAAGCAGCAACAACCCGGTTTCCGGTATGACGATCGCTACGCTGTTAGTTGCCACCATCGCTTTAAAAGCAACCGGCATGACTGGACAGCCCGGCATGATCGCCGCTATCGCTATCGGCGGCGTTATCTGTATCGTGGCAGCAATTGCCGGCGATACCTCACAGGACTTAAAGACTGGTTATATCTTGGGCGCAACACCTAAGAAACAGCAGATTGGCGAGCTTATCGGTGTATTCGCATCCTCACTTGCCATCGGCGGCGTACTCTACCTGCTGCACCTGGCATGGGGCTACGGCACGCCAAGCCTCCCGGCTCCCCAGGCAACTTTGATGAAGATGATTGTCGAAGGCGTTATGGATGGGAACCTTCCCTGGACTCTGATTTTCATCGGCGCATTTATCGCCATTGTCGTAGAAATCCTCGGCATACCCGTACTGCCGTTTGCCATCGGTTTATATCTGCCTATCCACTTAAGCACACCGATGATGGTCGGCGGCCTTGTGAAATTAGTGGTAGATAAGAAAAAGAATGCCAGTGAGAAGGAGAAAAAAGATGCGGACGCCAACGGCATTCTCTTCTCTTCCGGTTTGATTGCAGGAGAGGGACTAGTTGGTATACTTCTCGCTATCCTGACCGTCATTCCATTAAACGGCAGCAACATTGGCGATATAATCGGCTCTTTCCTGCCGGGAGCTATTCCGATACTTACAAACGCCAACTTCGGCAATATTATCGGATTGATTGCTTTCGCACTGCTGACCTTATGTCTGTGGTCCTTCTGCTACCGCAAATCTAAGAAAGCAAAATAATTGACGCTTCGCAGCTTAAGGCTAAAGAGCGCAAATAGTTAAAGGAGCATTCGTGAGCAAGACGAAGAAAAATTTTATGGATTACATTCCCGTCTGCAACCCTGATTATACCTGGGATGCGGACAAAAAGGGCATTGTCACCGTCCATGTGGTGAATAAAGGATTTTACAATTGGATTGCGCAAAAGGTTTTCAAACGTCCCAAAATCAGCCATATTTCCCTTGACAAATACGGAAGTTTTGTGTGGCGGCAAATGGACGGCGCGCGCAATGTGCATGAAATTTCCAAATTAGTTTCCACACAGTTCGGTGAGGAAGCGGAACCTCTGCTTCCACGGCTTGTGAAATATATTCAGATTCTGTACCAGAATAAATTTATTGGATATGTGAAACAGAAATAAAAGTGAATAAGAACACCCCTGCCAGCGGATGAAATCACCGTCTGACGGGGGTGTTCTTATTTACCTTTGATTAACTGCAAAGGAGACCTATTTGGTGATCTTAATCTTAACAGTGGCTTTCTTGCCGCTTCCATCGGTAGCCTTTACCGTAATCGTAACTGTTTTTCCTTTTCCGGCTTTCTTTGTCGTAACTTTACCGTTCTTGACTGTGGCAAATTTCTTGTTGCTCGTCGTCCAGCTCAACTTCTTGTTCGCATTTTTTCCAGTTGTTTTAACGGATGCTTTTATCGTTGCTTTCTTTCCCGCTTTGACCGAAATCTTCTTGCCGGATTTGATGGTTTTATTCTTATATTTCAAGGAAATCTTCTTCACTGCATGTTTGACAATCTTGATGGTCGTCTTGCCCGATACGCCGCTTCCATCCATAGCTTTCGCCGTAATCGTTACCTTCTTGCCGGCTCCTGCTGCTTTGGCTGTTACCTTACCCTTAGAATCAACCGTCGCATATTTCTTATTGGAAGAACTCCATGCCAAGGACTTATTCGCTGTTTTTCCGGTCGTCTTTATCGTATTCGCTACCGTCAGTTTCTTGCCTGCTGCAAGACCGGTCGTACCGCTCTTTAAGGTGATTTTCTTCACTGCATGGCTCACGACCGTAATCGCATACGTGCCTTTTACGCCCGAACCATCCGCTGCCGTCGCTGTAATCGTCGCCTTACCGCTGCCCTTCGCAGTCACAACTCCTCCTGATACGGTGGCAACCTTCTCATTTGACGAAGTCCAAATGAGACTCCTGTTTGCGGCATTTGCCGGGGTGACTGCCGCTTTCAGGGTAAATTTCCTGCCTTTCGCCAACTTCTTCACATCTCCGCTGAGCGTTATCCTGCTAACCTTAACGGATTTCACCAGCCCAGCCATTGCTTCATCTAACTTGCTCTGGCATACGTCCACAACGTTCTGGTCATTTCCAGGATTTGTAAGCAATGATTTTGCCTGATTATAAATGGTTTCAAACGTCTTCCAAGTACTTGCCGTGTAATCATTTTTGGATAACAATGTGGCTCTGTTTACGGATGACTGTAATTTGCTGATATCCGGCGTGCCGGCCACAGCCTTGACCGTAATCGCATTCACCAACGGATCCTGATTGATATTAATCCGATTAGGATTGCTAATCATCACATTGAGTTCACCGTCCGTCACTACCACACGGTAAGTTTTCGTAATCCAGACATTCCGCGGCAAAGTCAGTCGCTCTTCCACTGTTTTGCCTTCCAGTGAGATATTCACAGTCCGTGAAGACCAGGGATTTTTAAACGAAACTGTCACATCGTAGGACGTCTTCAAGATACCTTCATAGCTATCGGAGGGAGCAAGTGTTTCAAAAGCATAGCGCAGCCCTGATTTCTCTTTGTCATACGCTACTTTGTCCGACATATAGATGTAAGATAATCCACTATCCTCCGCGTCACTTCCTCCTTTGACTGCCGCAGAGTGCTCGTCTGCCGGTGCGCATCCCCATACTGCCCCGGTCTTTTTGTCCTCCCCGTATTCCTGGTCTACCTTGGACTGCAACAGTCCCATAACTTCGCCGCCCGGTACCTCAAATGGATCCGGTGTTCCGCAGTTTACCGTATATAACACATATTTATTCTTCTCTAAGATTGACTTGCTGACAGCCACATGATAGTTGCCGACTTCGTTTTTGCCATTATCCCCGCTGCCGGAAGCTTTCTGTAAAGCCGCTATTGCCGTCTGAATATCGCTAATCGCATCAGCTAACGATTTAGAGGTCGCCGTTTGATTACCGTATACCGTTTTGGCTCCCGCAACCTTTGTCTGAAGGTTGCTCCAACTTGCCTCGGTGTAGAGAATGGAATTGAGGTTCTCTGCCCGGTAAATCCAAGCGCTCAGCTCTATCCTCAAATCATCTGCCGGCCTGCTCTCCTGCTTGATTTCCAGTCCTCTCTTCGCCTCCTCGAGTTCTTTCCTTACCTCATTGAGCTCTGTCTTGGAAATTTTATCTTTCGCCAGCAGAGTTGTAATTTTCTGCACAGCTGCCGTCATTGCTGCCGCCGACTCTTGTGTGTATTTACTAAGATCCATCGTGCTTACGGTATTGAGCTCTTCCTGCAAACTGTCCCTGCTCTCAGCAGAAACATCTAACCCCTCGATTGCAGCCTGGATTGCAGCTGCCGCCTGGTTCACGCCATCTTGTGTAGCGTCTGAACGGAGTAGAAATGCCATTCCCGCCTCCGCCGCTGCACCGACCTTTGCATAAGACTGTGACGAGTAATCCGCCGCATCCAGCAACCCTGCTGCATTCAACTGCGCTTTCAGCTCGCTGCGGTCAACGCCTTTTCCCTGAATGGAAATCCAACTAAGGATTGGCGCATCTTCGTTTCCACGTTCCACAGACAAAATCACATCCGCCTTAGCGTTTACCGTCAAATCCTTTGTTATGGCAAAACGATTTGCATCACTGCCGCCGCAGGTTCCCAAATCAACCGTCTTATCCCCGATATACGCTTTTAAATTCATCGGACGATGAGACATATAGCTCCACCAATCATTGAAGGCAAAGCTCACTGCATACTCTCCTGCCTCCAGGGGGAGTTTATACTGAATCTTGTCACCCTGCGGGTCATACCATCCCGAAGTATAAGAATCGGAACCACTATGCCCGCTCGCACTCATCAGATATCCCCAGGACCCCTCTGTATAGGCTTTATCACCTACCTCGTTTTTCAGTCCCACCGCTGCATGTAGTGCCGCATGCTGTGTGGATTCTGCCCAATTACAATCAATGAAATACTGTACATTTTCCGGCATAATTTGTATGGTTTGGCTCACCTCGAACTGCTCTCCGGCCTCGGTCACTGTTTGGCCTTTTACCGTTACCTTTGTGAAATCATCTCCCACAAACTTGTCTTCTGTCACCGCTTCCCACACAACCGCTATTGGTACGCGTTCGTCATTAGCCGTCTTCGCATTCACTGTTGACGGAAGATGCGGAATAACGCCACTTATGGTATTGAGCATCTGCGGCTCCTCTATACCAGTGATTGTCATATCCTGGGCATCAAACTTAGAAATCTCAATATACGTCAATATCGGCGCATCGCTGGCATTATTGCTGCTCCTTACAGCCTTCACGCTCATCTCGCCATCACGTTCCATCACAGCTTTATAAGTATTGGCTACAATCTCAGTTTCATTTGTGCAGATTAGGCCCGTGCCGACAGTCTCGCCATTTATAACAATATCCGTAAATCTTCCGCCAGGCCAGGGGTCACGCATGGCAACCTTTACATTATAGGAGCCGGCCGGCAGTTC
>CAJUTD010000033.1:0-24202 GCA_910589635.1 uncultured Lachnospiraceae bacterium
TATCTCTCCGCCCGGTTCCTCTGACATCGTATCCACATAATCCTCGCTCGTGAAATTCCCTTCATCCACAGAAGAAAGAGTATCCAAAGGTTCCTCTTCTTGTGGCTCTTCTTCTCCCATCTCCGAAAGCATATCGAGTAATTCCTGATTGACTTCTTCGGGATTGTAATCAGACTCAGCTTTTCCATCTAAAGTATTTACTTCAAAGTCAGACTCCACTTCTGGTTCCGAGACAGAATCCGTATACCCTGCCCCAACATCATTTAAGCCAAAATCATCATCATCATAATTCTTTAAAGACTCCTCAATCGACAAGTCCTTTCCATCATCCAGGCCATCGACACTATCCAGATCATCCAGCGTGCCATTTTTAATATTGCTAACAATGTTATCAATATCATCCAGATCAAAGTCCAAATCATCCCCGCTCCCGGAATCAGATTTGTCCTTGGATACAGATTTGCTCTTCTCAAACGCTTTCAGAAAATCATCTTCGTCGTCATCGGAAACTGAACTCCCAAAATGGCTGAAAAAATCATCCTCATCTTTTGTTACCTCTGATTCGCCTTCCACTCCCCGCAACAATTTGTCCAGGTAATCTTCTCTCTCGTTCAAAGATTCCACCTCCGGTGCTTTTTCTCATAATGTACCTTTATCATAACACACTGTTTCTCAATACACAAGTGCAATACCATGCTCGGTTAAACTCTGTGTAAAGTTATGCTCACGCTATTGTAATAGACTGCCATAGCTTAATTTTTAAAGCTGTGTACCGGCGCCGGAATTCTTCCTTTACGGCTGATAAAGGCCTCACATCCGTACTTGTTGACCGGCATAACTGGTGCATGGCCCAGCAATCCGCCAAATTCTACCGTCTCCCCAATCCCTTTACCAATAACTGGAATCAGGCGCACAGCCGTTGTCTTCTGGTTAATCATGCCAATCGCCATCTCATCCGCAATAATGCCGGAAATTGTTGACGGAAGCACATCCCCCGGAATGGCAATCATATCAAGCCCCACAGAGCAGACACAGGTCATGGCCTCTAATTTTTCTAACGTCAGCGCGCCTGCCTCCACGGCATTAATCATACCTTGATCCTCACTCACCGGAATAAACGCTCCACTTAGTCCTCCAACATAAGAGGACGCCATAATCCCACCTTTTTTGACCTGATCATTTAACAGTGCAAGCGCCGCCGTAGTACCCGGCGCACCGGCATATTCCAAACCGATCTCCTCTAAAATCTCCGCCACAGAATCGCCGATTGCAGGGGTCGGCGCCAGCGAGAGGTCAATAATGCCAAATGGAATTCCCATTCTTCGGCTCGCCTCCTGAGCGACCAGCTGCCCGACACGCGTAATCTTAAACGCCGTCTTCTTAATGGTCTCACACAGAACTTCAAAATCTGCTCCCCGTACCTGCTCCAACGCTTTTTTCACCACGCCGGGGCCAGAGACTCCGACATTGATAATAGCGTCCGCCTCCGTCACACCGTGAAAAGCTCCCGCCATAAATGGGTTATCGTCCGGCGCGTTACAGAATACGACCAGTTTTGCGCAGCCCAGAGAATCGTTCTCCTTGGTATACTCGGCTGTTTTTAAGATAATCTCACCCATCAGCTTCACGGCGTCCATGTCAATTCCTGTCTTAGTAGACCCCACATTGACGGAACTGCACACACGTTCTGTCTCCGCTAACGCCTGTGGAATGGAACAAATCAAGTTCCTGTCTCCCGTGGTCATTCCCTTCGACACCAGCGCAGAATATCCGCCGATGAAATTCACACCTACCGTTTTGGCCGCTTTATCTAAAGTTCGCGCTATCGACACGAAATCCTCAGGCGTCTTACATGCTGCCTGCCCAACCAGAGCGATCGGCGTCACGGAAATCCGCTTATTAACAATAGGGATACAATACCCCCGCTCAATCTCCTCACCCGTCTCCACGAGCTTCTGTGCCACTGTCGTAATCTTATGGTAAATATTATCGTTTAATTTCTGCAAATCTGAATCAATACAGTCTAACAGACTAATGCCCAGCGTAATTGTGCGCACATCCAGATTTTCCTGCTCAATCATTTTGTTGGTTTCATTTACTTCCCAGATATTTATCATCACACCGCTCCTTAAATCCTGTGCATTTTCTTAAAAATTTCTTCCCGCTGGCACTTGATATTGACACCGATTTCCTCACCTAACAGTTCTAAATCCTTGGCGCACTGGTCAAAGGGTTTATCTGCGTCCTTCATATCGGCAATCATCATCATATTAAAAAAATCCTGCACGATTGTCTGGCTGATATCAAGCACATTGATCTGATGTTCTGAAAGGTAGGTACATACCTTAGCGATAATTCCCACCGTATCTTTCCCAACCACTGTAATGATTGTCCTGTCTGTATTTCTTTCCATTAATTTTACCTCCAAATGACGCCTTGTCGCGCCTTATTTCCAAATCATAAAATGTCTTTGCCCTGCCTGCCAACTTTCCTAGAAATAGTTCCTACCGTCTGTCTCGTGCTATCCGCAAAAGCAATCAGAACTCAATGAGTTCCGAGACTTCCTCACGCTTCGCTACACAAATAGGAAAATCCCCTGCACGGTAAGGGCTGTCGGCCATGTCAATTTCCAATCGTACTGTTTCATAGGCAAGCCTTTCATAATTATTTTCTTTGCTTAAGTGCCCGAGAATTGCCATTTTAAATCCATCATGAAGCACTTCACTCAAAAGCCTCCCTGAAAGTTCATTGGATAAATGCCCCTTATCCCCAAGAATCCGCTGTTTCAGATAATAAGGATATGTCCCAACCTGAAGCATATGTACGTCATGGTTCGCCTCTAAAAGAAGCACATCCAGATTTTGCAGCTTTTCTACAATATAACCGTCATATCTGCCAAGATCTGTCATCACTCCCAAAGATTTCCGGCCCTGCCTCAGTACGAAAGCCGTGGGTTGGGCGGCATCATGGGAAATGGCAATCGGCATGACCGTGATATCCCCAATCGTAAACTCCTTATCCGGCCGAATCTCTCGGAACAGTTCTGAGGGAATTTCACCAACGCTTTTACATTTCAAGATAGCTTCCCGCGTGCCTTTTGTCGCATAAATGGGAATTCCATACCGCCTGGAGACAACGCCGAGGCCACTGATATGGTCCGAATGCTCATGGGTAATAAGAATTCCCGCCATATCTCGAAAATCACAGCCTATCTCTCCAAGCCCTTGTTCCATCCGTTTCCCACTAATCCCCGCATCTATCATCAAATTCGTATTATCGGAAGCAGCGAAAATACAATTCCCGCTGCTCCCGCTTGCAATGCTGCACATTCTCATGTCCTATGATTCCTCCCAGTAAATCTCAAGGACATCGCCTTCTTTGAGCTCTGCCGTATAGGAGGGGGACTCTCCATTCAAGAGGGTGACAATGTTTCTTCCATTGCCGGCCTGCATATCAAAACCAATCACATCAAATACATCTACAAACACATACGTTTTCTTGCCGCTCAATGTTACCGGCATTTTATTAACTACAATATGCATATCCATGCCCGCCAGCTTTTTGGCTGCACGTTTGGCAGCGCGCTGCTCCGCCCGCTCAATAATGGTCGGTTTTATATCTTTCTCTGCTGCTTTCTGTTCCTCCATAAATTTTTCTTCCAGTTCTTTTTGGCTCAATTCACGCTCCGGCTCCTCATACGTCCTGTCCACATTACGGATAGCGTCTATTTTCTTCTGTAATTCAGATTTCTCTTTTTTGACGCTTCCGGTATCTTCCGACTTACCCTCTAACGCTGCCGCCTCTTTCTTTTTATCATCATTGTCAATTTCAGACTGCGGCGTACGGAATGCCTGCACAGTCCATTCAATAGAAAAATTCTCATAAACCAGCGTATCAGGATCTGCCGGCTTATTATTCACCAGAATTTCTTTGTCCATGTCAATTTCTACATCCATGAACTCTATAATCTGCGATACGGTATAATACCCCCGCATCTCTACGCGGTCGCCCTCCTTAATCTCGTAATCGGGCATCTCAATAATTCCATTGACCTCCGCAAACCGTGGGCAGGAGACCAGACGCCCATTAACCTCAATGTTGAGCATAGCTCTGCCGTATTCCTCTAAATCTCCCAGACGGCAGACAGCGTCATTGCCCTGCGTAGAAGGTTCAATCGTGATATCGCTGTTAGGCTCTAACGGCGAGTTAATGTTTGCCAGATGTCCATTTACACGCACAACCGCAGACTCTCCTACTTCGCCGCGGGCAATCCGTTTCCTGCCATTAACTGTGAAATTAATTTCTTTGCCCCGCCGCGGGAAAAGCTGTTCGTTCGGGAAACCGGCCTGCAATGCCGCATCCACAATTGTCAGCTTATCATTATCATAAAGCTTCATCCGCTCCCCGTTAAAATGAACAAAAATAAAGTTATTCTTCTGATCGTAAAAATTGAGACAGATTCCGATTGGCGTTACCAGCAAGGGATCTTTCTTGATCTCCTTCTGCTCAAAATGAATCTCTTGCAGCACTTCCTCACCGCGCAGCGCCACACGCTCCTGGGGCAGCCCCAATTCAAATGAAAGGTGATCTATAAAGCCATGGATTTTTCCGCCTCCACCGACTACAAACGTCGCGCTGACAGTCTCTCCGCCGTTGAGCTCCTTAATCTTCGCTGCAATACTCTCTGCCAAATCATCCACCAGCGGCTTGAGTAATTGCCACACTTCCTCAGCGGTAACTGTGTGCTTAATCATCATAATATCTTGATACTCAATTTCTTCTTCCACACCTGATTGCAGTTTGATATGTTCTGCCGTCTTAAAGTCCACCAGATAATGCTGCACCAAAAGCTCAGTCAACTCGTCTCCTGCGCTTGGAATCATGCCGTAAGCAATGATGCTGCCGTCTCTTGTCACTGAAATATCGCTCGTGCCCGCTCCGATATCCACCAATGCAATGTTGAGCATACGGAACGCCTCTGGTATTGCCACATTGATGGCGGCAATCGGCTCCAAAGTCATATTGGCAACCCGCAGACCTGCCAAGCCTACTGCGGAATACAGACCGTCCACAACATCCTCCGGCAGGAATGTTACAATGATTTCCTCACTGATTTCCTCTGCCTTATGGTTCTCCAGGTTAGAAAATATATCTCCGTTCAGATAATACTTCACCACAGAATACCCTACGCAGTAAAACTTAAATTTCGTATCATTATTCTCATTTAAAATCTGCTGTGCTTTCTCAATTCCCAACAAATCAAGGGTATGCACATCCTCTCTGCTGACAACAGATTCCTCTGCAAATTCAAAACTCACGGTGGTCGTCACGGTCTTTAATACTCGTCCCGCCGCCGCAATACATACGTCGTTGAGTTCCACTTGTAATTGTGATTCCAATTCTTTTTTCACGGCATTGATTGTCCGCCCCACGCGCCCAATATCATGTATCTGTCCATCCAGCATAGAACGTGTTTCATGTTCCTTGATATATTGAGCCATTACAAAAAATTCTTCTTCCTGGCGATATCCAACCGTACCCACAACATTGCGTGTTCCAATATCCAGCCCAAATACCAGCGGAATTCCTTCTATTTGCTGCTCTTCCATCTGTCCCATTTCTCCTTTATTTTTAATTACCTGCGCAACCTGATAAAAGGCTTCCTCTTTCGTCCCATTATTGTCTATCACAACCTGGCAATGTGCCCGGTATTCTTCTTCCGGCATTTGGCTTTCAAAAATCTGCTCTATTTTGGCCGGAGAATACCCGCGGGAATCTAAAAGACGCTGTCTTCTGACTTCCTCCGTGGCATAAATGTACCATATTTCATCACAAATTTTATCGTAATGGTCTTCTATCAGCAATGCGGCTTCTATGATGACGTAATCAAGAATACGCATCTGCCGCTGCTCCTCAATTCTTTCTTGAATGTAAGCTTTGACGGCTGGATGAACCACCTGGTTCACCTGCTGACGCAGCTTTGGTGACTCAAATAACTTTTCCGCCAATGTTGAACGGTTGATTGTCTCGTCATCATTATAAATTTCCACCGGAAGGAATTTTATCAGCTTGTCATAACATTCTGTCCCCGGCTTCATCAGCATCTCGGCAATGCGGTCCGCCTCCAGATTCCTTACTTTATAATTTCCCTTCAAATACTCCAGGATGACGGATTTGCCTGCTCCCACTCCGCCGGTGATTCCTATTACCTGCATAATCTCAGCTCCTCTTCTCTAATGTGCTTCGTACCAATCTTTTCCCTCGTTCATATCTATATCCAGCTTCACGGAAAGTTCCGCAGCCGCTTCCATTTCCTGTTTCAAAATCGCTTCTACCTGTGCAATCTCATCCTCCCACGCTTCGACCAACAACTCGTCGTGTACTTGCAGTATAAGCCTTGATTTCAGGTTCTGCCGGTGTAAAGACTCGCTGACCTTCACCATGGCAATCTTGATGATATCCGCCGCAGTTCCCTGTATCGGCGAGTTCATCGCTACACGCTCACCAAAGGAGCGCTGCATATAATTGCTTGAAGACAATTCCGGCACCGGCCTCTTCCTGCCAAACATAGTCGTGACATAGCCCTGTTCTTTCGCCTGCTGCACCTGTCTGTCCAAAAATTGCTTCACACCCGGGTATGTCTCAAAATAAGACTCAATGTATTCTGACGCTTCCTTGGTGGTGATGCTCAAATCCTGGCTCAGCCCAAAAGAACTGATGCCGTACACAATCCCAAAATTAACTGCCTTGGCATTCCTGCGCTGCAAGCTGGTCACTTCCTCAAACGGTATATGAAATACCTGGGACGCCGTCATCCGGTGAATATCCTGCGCCTCTCGGTATGCCTGAATTAAGTTGGCGTCCTCTGACATATGCGCCAGCACGCGCAGCTCAATCTGAGAATAATCTGCGTCAATCAGCACGCAGCCCTCTCTGGGAATGAATACCTTACGGATTTGCCGCCCTAATTCCATGCGAATGGGGATATTCTGCAAATTCGGCTCCGTACTGCTGAGTCTCCCGGTCGCCGTAATTGTCTGATGGAAACAAGAATGAATCCTGCCGTCTTCCTCAATATAATTCGCCAGTCCGTCTGCATAGGTAGATTTTAACTTCGTTAACTGGCGGTACTCTAATATCTTAGAAACCAACGGATATTCTCCTGCCAGCTTCTCAAGTACGTCCGCCGCTGTGGAATAGCCGGTCTTCGTCTTCTTGCCGTAAGGCATTTTCAACTTGTCAAACAGAATTACACCCAACTGTTTGGGAGAATTGATGTTGAACTTCTCACCGGCAGCATCATAAATTTCCTGCTCGATTTCCACAATTTTGCCGGAAAGATTCTCTCCATAAGACTTGAGCTGACTGCCGTTCACCAGCACGCCCTCGCGTTCCATCTCATAAAGCGTATAAATAAGCGGCATCTCAATTTCCCGGTACAGCTTCCACATGCCCTCCTCTTTGAGTTTCACACCCAACACGTCTGCCGCCCGCAATGACACATATGCCGCCCAGCAGCCATATTGCAGCAACTCCCGGGGCTTTTCCCGTGCGGCTTGCCCTATTGCTGATTTACCCAATAAATCCTGCTTAGAGGGGACCAGCAAATCAAGATGCTCCTTCGCTATATCATCGTAGGTATAATCATTTTTCAAAGGATTTAACAGGTAAGCCCCCAACAGAACATCCTCCATGTGTTCTCTCGCCCTTTCCGAGATACACAAATACGAAAGCTGCGTCTTTAAATCAAATGTAGACGCCAAAGACGCTGTCTCAATGAGCTTTTCTGTCTCCTCCACAAGGTACTCTCCGGTAATATCGCCGTCTGCCAGGATCAGGCAGATGTTCTCTTCACCGTAAGCAAGGGCAACGCCCACAACCTGGGAATCCTTTTTCTTCTGCTCCACTTCCCCCTGGCCTTCATCTGCTTCCAACAACTCCGCCAGTGTAATTTGTCCCTCTTTTTCCATCTGCTCCTGGTAGGGATCCGCCAACAGATAAAATCCTATTTTTCCTTGCTGTTTTGCCTGCAAAAAGATTCTGTCCGCTTCTGATTTCACTGTAATCTTTTGGAAATGCTCTTCCAGAGGATTTGCCTGCGTCTCTAAATCAAACCGTCCCAGCATATTTTTAAATTCCAGCTTCTTCATCCACACATAAGCTTCCGGTGTGAAAAGATTGCCCAAGACCGCTTTTGCCATATCATATTCAATAGGGGCATTCACTTCAATCGTGGCAAGCGTCTTGCTCATCTGCGCCATATCATAATGTTCCCTGAGATTATTCTTAGCGCGCGGCGGCTTTATTTCCTCGATATGCGCATAGGCGTTCTCAATACTTCCATAAGCAACAATTAGGCTGGTCGCTGTCTTCTCTCCGATGCCCGGCACGCCTGGTATATTATCCGAGCTGTCTCCCATCAGAGCTTTGACATCAATAAATTCCTGCGGAGTTACCTGATACTTCTCCTTAACGTCTTGGGCATAATAATCTTCAATTTCTGTACCAGTTCGCTTCGTCTTGGGGATGCGGATTTTAATATGCTCGCTGGCAAGCTGCAAAAGGTCCCTGTCACCTGACACAAGAGATACCTCTATCCCCTGCTGCTCGCTGCGCTTTGCCAGCGTCCCCAGAATGTCATCCGCCTCATATCCCTCTTTCTCGACAACGGCAACACCCATCGCCTTTAGCACTTCCTTCATGACGGGAACCTGTTGACGCAGCTCCTCCGCCATTGGTTTTCTCGTTCCTTTGTATTCTTCATACATCTTATGACGGAACGTGGGCGCGTGCACATCAAATGCTACCATCAGATATTCCGGCTTCTCCTCCTCTAAAATCTTAAACATGATATTGAGGAATCCATATACTGCATTTGTGTGGAGCCCTTCTGCATTCGTCAAATCGGGAATCCCAAAAAATGCCCGGTTTAAAATACTGTGCCCATCAATCAGAACTATTTTTTTACCCATAATCGTCCGGTCTCCTGTCTGTCCCTTTCCGCTCCCCTAACTGGCCATTTGTTACGAAAACGGCAGGGCAGCATCATATCACTCCTATTTTACACTATCCGAAGCCTTTTTAAAAGAAAAATTTTTATATCTCTCTCGTATATTCCCTGAGCCACTCCCGCTCCCCGTCATTGAGAAACGGAGAAATTTTTCCATAAACTATCTTATGATACTCGTTTAAAAGCCCGCGCTCCCTCTCTGTCATTTTCTCCGGGAGGATAGCATCTAAATCTATAGGCGCATACGTTATAATCTCAAATTCCATAAACTGCCCATATTCATTCTTCTCTGCGTTCCGGCAGAGTAGTTCATTTTCCGTACGAATCCCATATTGCCCTTCCAGATAAACCCCAGGCTCATCCGTCGTCACCATGCCCCCTTCCAGCACGCAGTCGCCACCTGGATCCGACGACTGCTTCCAGCGAAAGGCATTTGGACCTTCATGGACATTGAGAACATATCCAATGCCATGCCCGGTTCCGCATTTATAATCAAGCCCAAGCTCCCATAACGGACCCCGGGCAAGAATATCCAGATTGGTCCCCCGACAGCCATAAAGGAATTTTGCAGCCGCTAAATTGAGATTGGAACGGCAAACTGTAGTAAAATAAAGCTTCTGTTCATGGCTCAATGCGCCCAGAGCCATGGTACGTGTAATATCCGTGCTCCCATCCAAGTAATGTCCTCCTGAATCAACCAAAAGAAATCCTTCCGGGCGCAGCGCAGCATCCGTCTCAGGCGTCGGCGCATAATGCATCATCGCTGCATTGGCGCCGTAAGCGCTGATGGTGTCAAAGCTGACATCCAAAAATAAATCCTGCTCCTGCCGACGTTCTCTCAAGTAGTCTGCTGCTGAAATCTCCGTAATCGTCTCTTTTCCGATATGATTCTTTAACCAATACATGAATTTCGTGAAAGCCACACCGTCCTTGATATGCGCATGCCGGATATTGGCCAGTTCCGTCTCATTTTTCACAGCTTTCATCCACTCTGACGGATTCGGCGCCTGCACAAGCTCCGCCTTCAAGCCGCTGCAAATCCGATAATTGACTATACTTTTATTCAGCAGCACACGCTTTTCAGCGGGAATACTTTCGACGTACCCATAAACCGCCTCATATTCACTAATAGAAATATGGTTTTCCTCACAATAACGGCAAACCTCGTCATTTAATACTTCTGGATGGACAAACCAGATGCACATCTCCAGAGTGATTACTGCAAAGGACATCACCACCGGAACATGCGCAATATCCCCACCCCGCACGTTAAACAGCCAGGCAATGTCGTACAGCGAAGTCAGAATATGGATGTCTGCCTGTTCTTCCTTCATCTTTTCACGAACTCTCCCCAGCTTGCTCTGCACACTTTCTCCCGCATACTTTTCTTCAAGAACAAATGCCGGATTCTTCGGGAAGGAAGGGCGCTCTTCCCAAATTGCCCCCACCAAATCCTCCACAACAGCGAGGTCTCCCTGTTTATCCTTAACTATCTTCTCATACGTCTCCCCGTCCCTGGCATTCACAACCCTGCCGTCAAACCCCAGGCAGCCGCCTTCCCGCAGGTTCTCTTTGACATACTCTTTGACCGTGGGCACGCCTTCTTCCCCCATGCGGTAAAGCGTGATAGAACTGCCCGAAAGCTCTCCCTGCGCCTGAATAAAATATCTGCCATCCGTCCATAATCCTGCCTCTTCCTGCGTAACCACTGCCGTCCCCGCCGAACCGGTAAATCCAGTCAGATAACTCCTGGTCTTAAAATAATCCCCCACATACTCCGATTCATGGAAATCCGAGGTGGGCACGATATACATGTCGATTCCGCGCTCACGCATTTCTTCCCGAAGCAATTTTATTCTGTCAGATACACTAGCTAATTCCACTTACTGTACACTCCTTCTTCTACCTTCTGTTTTCTTATTCCATTACTGTCAGGCGGCTCTTTTACTCAATCCTTCTTGACTGCAACCACCTCAATCTCCACCAGTCCGCCTTTGGGGAGCTTTGCCACCTGGACACAGGAACGCGCGGGCGTTTCTCCCTGAAAATACTGTGCGTAAACCTCGTTGACTTTCGCAAAATCGTTGATATCATCTAAAAACACGCTGGTTTTTACTACATGCTCTAAATCGCTTCCTGCTGCCTCTAAGACTGTGGCAAGGTTTTTCAAACTCTGGTGCGCCTGCGCCTCTACGCCCTCCGGCAAGACGCCACTCTCCGGGATTAACCCGAGCTGGCCTGACGTGAAAATCAGTCCATTAGCCTCTACTGCGTGAACATATGGTCCTACTGCTGCCGGCGCTTTTGGCGCGTTGATTGTCTTCTTCATCTTTCTTCCTCTTTCCTTCTATAAGTATAATTTTGAAAATCACGGCTGCCAATAGTATCTGCATACGGCAGCCATTTCATTTATAGTATAAACATCCGTGTTTATTTTGTCAAAAAAAACAAAAAAAGACTTGCTTTTTCATTTTCTATATGCTAGAATACATTTTGTTCGGGTAATTAAATTATAGATATGTGCCGGTGTGTCGGAATTGGCAGACGAGGCAGACTCAAAATCTGTTGTTGGCAACAACGTATGGGTTCAAGTCCCATCACCGGCATTAAAAAACAACTCTTAGAAATTCTAAGAGTTGTTTTTTCTCTTATAGGATAGGCGTCCTAAGGGGTACCGGGCAAGCCCGGTTCCCCTTGGACAAAAGTTAGGTGTCCTAAGGCATCCCCCGGGCAAGCCCGGTTCCCCTTAGGACAAATACTCACCACGAAGTCTTGGCCGCCTGCCATTTTCCTGGTTCTGCCTCCCACAATCCATTGAGGAAATGAATGCCATCCTGTATTCCCTCTTCACTGAATTCAAAATCTCTGCGCTGTTTTTTCTTCTCCGGGGTTGCATCGTATGCGTAAGGTCCTTCCCATACTGTAATCTCCAACACTTGTTTTCCATTGCCTGTTTCCTCTTCTTCTGCACCGGAAAGCTCCCTCATGACGACAGCAAACCGGAAGCGCATTCCCTCATAGCTCCCGGTAAATACAGCCTTTTTCAGATAAGCAATCGACAAAATGTCTCCTCGCTCAATCATCACGTTCCTCCCTATCTCTGCTTCATATCTTTCAAAATATCGAAACAGTCAAACGTTGCAAAATAGTCTTTTGGCGTTTCCGCACGGCGTATTAACTGCGTACTGCCGTCCTCTTTGAGAAGAATCTCCGCTGATTTGAGCTTGCCATTATAATTGTAACCCATAGAAAATCCATGCGCCCCGGTATCATGGATAACCAGCAAGTCCCCGATATCAATCTTAGGCAGCATGCGGTCAATCGCAAATTTGTCATTATTCTCACAAAGGGAGCCTGTGATATCGTATTTGTGGTCGCACACGCTATTGTCCTTACCCATGACTGTGATATGGTGGTAAGCGCCGTACATCGCCGGACGCATCAGATTCACGGCACAGGCATCGCATCCTATATACTCCTTATGGGTATGCTTTTCATGGATGGCACGCGTAACCAGACATCCGTACGGTCCCATCATGAAGCGTCCCAGTTCTGCATAAATTGCCACGTCGCCCATACCTGCCGGGACAAGCACTTCCTCATAAACTTTGCGCACCCCCTCACCAATCGCCCGAATATCATTGGGCTCCTCGTCAGGACGGTAGGGAATGCCGATTCCGCCTGAAAGGTTGATGAAGCGAATATCCGCACCTGTCTCCTCTTTTAATTTCACTGCCACTTCAAACAAAGTCTTCGCAAGTGTAGGATAATAGTCGTTTGTCACCGTATTGCTCGCCAGGAATGCGTGAATGCCAAAATGCCTGGCTCCTTTTTCCTTTAACACTTTAAAACCTTCAAAGAGCTGTTCCGTAGTAAATCCATATTTCGCATCCCCAGGGTTGTCCATAATACTGTTACTGATTTTGAACACACCGCCGGGATTATAGCGGCAGCTTATCGTCTCTGGAATATGGCCGATTGTTTTCTCCAGGAAATCAATATGCGTAAAATCATCGAGGTTGATGATAGCTCCGATCTCATCCGCAAACCGGAATTCCTCCGCCGGCGTCGTGTTGGAGGAAAACATGATATTGGCGCCCTCAAAATGCAAGGCGTCGGCAAGCATCAATTCCGTCAGAGACGAGCAGTCGCACCCACACCCATACTCTTTGAGAATATTAATCAAAAAGGGATTAGGCGTTGCCTTGACTGCAAAATATTCTTTGAACCCCTTATTCCATGAAAATGCCTCTTGCAATGCCTGTGCATTCTCACGGATACCTTTTTCATCGTAGAGATGAAAAGGCGTTGGGTACTCCTTAACAATTTCTTCTAGCTGTTTTTTCGTTACAAATGGTTCTTTCTTCATCCTCTTACTCCTTTTGTCTCAAACTGTCGTTTTATGATATAAATGTCTTACATGTTTACACACGGTTAGCTGTTCTTACCTTCCAATTCCAGCAAACGAATTTCATTTTTCATAGAATCCTTAAACACCTGTACAAAATTTGCCTGACCGGAATACACACAGGTACTCTCCCTGCCTTTTCCCAATTCCCCGCTAAGCACATATTTAGAATCTGTGATAATTGCCACCTGATTCTTCTTATCAGAAGTCAAATAAAATTTGATTCCCTTCCCCTTTTCTAAAGGCAGATTAGAACTTGTTCCTTTGGAAAAAGACGTCAGCACTACTACTTTGATCCTGCGCTCCGCCAGTTCTGACAATTCACTCTGGAACTGCAAAAGCAGCGGTACGGACATCGACAGATACACTCTTTTCTGCGCCGCCCTCAGCATATTGTGAATCTTGTCCACAATATTATCATCGGAAGCTATCGTGACATAACCTTCCGTGCCCTCCTTCTCCTTAGG
This sequence comes from uncultured Lachnospiraceae bacterium, assembly GCA_910589635.1. Lineage (GTDB taxonomy): Bacteria > Bacillota > Clostridia > Lachnospirales > Lachnospiraceae > Petralouisia. The sequence goes on from CAJUTD010000033.1 coordinate 13,886, forward strand.
CATATGCGCCAGCAAAAATTCCTGCTTGCGGATCAATCCGTCAATCTTGTTCCGGCAGAATTCCTCCACCCCCACCGCTGTAAATTTGCGGGAAGCCCCCTCGCTGACATATGCTGCCCCCTTGTCAGACAGTCCCTGCAAAGCTTTATATACATTGGAGCGTGAAATCCCTGTATTCTTTGCCAGTTCATAACCATTGCTGGTTCCCATACGAAACAGCTCCAGATAGACGGATGCTTCCTGTCCGGTAAGCCCAAATGACACCAAATATTCTACCAGCATTTTTTCTTCCATAACTACTCGCACTTCCTATAGTGTTACTTTTCAGGAATACTATAATAGTTTTTATCAAAAATGTCAAGAGATAAATACGCGAAACCGTCTTGCCCACTGACATCAGAAATCTTAGGTACAGAAAAACACCCCGGAAAGTACGTTTTCCGAGGTATTTCCTGTACAGAGCGCCCACATTTTGTTAAAATGTATTTCTCTTGGTATCTTATTTCTTATGATAACATAATTTTCACTCACTTCTTATAACTTAAATTTCATCGTCTCTTCATTCTGCCGCTCGCTCAATTCCACCAGGTCCTGGGTATCCCTGCTGCATTCTTCAATCCCCTCCGCCACAAGCTGCATGCTTGCGCTGGTTTCCTCCGTGGATGCTGCATTTTCTTCCACGATGCTTGCCAGGTTATTTACCGAATCTGCCACCAGTTGCTTTAAGGAAGCTAGTACGCCTGTCTGACTGCCAATTTCTTTACTCACATCCTCAACTAACCGTATCTCTTGGTACAGGAGACTGAATGCTTCCTGTGTATCCTTCAGACGTGACATCTGTTCTTCCACATTTTTAGATACTACCTGCATATTGTCTACAGAAACAGCGATATTTCCAGTAAGGTCTTTTACAATTCCCTCTATCTCCTGAGCGTTGCCGGCAGATTCCTCCGCAAGATTTCTTATCTCCTCTGCCACCACAGCGAACCCCTTTCCTGCTTCTCCGGCACGCGCGGCTTCAATACTTGCATTCAGAGACAATAAATTCGTTTGTTCTGCTAATCCTTTGATAATCTCCACTGCCTTATTGATATTCTCCGCAGACTCATTATTGCGGTTTGTCTGCTCATAAACTGTTCCAATAGCTTTTATCGTCACTTCCGTAATTTTGTTTAATAACTCAATACTCTCAGAAGCCCCGGAAGAACATTCCATCATGGTAGAGACAGATTCCTCCAGCTTCTTTACATCCTGCTTTTCTATTTCTATGACATCGCCAAGTTCAGCTATCTTGCTGTTTACTGTCTCTGTCTCAGACGCCTGGCTTGTCGCTCCCAATGCCAGTTCCTCTATCGCCGTATTCACATTTTGTATACTGTTCGTAATATCCCTAAACTTCTCACTAAACTTCTCGCTGCTACTCTTAAGCTGCCCTCCTGATTCGCTTATATTCCCAATCATCCCAGCCAGCGAGTCTTTCACACCCTCCAAAGAACGTGCTATGTTGCCAATCTCATCCGCCCGGCATGTCAACCGTGGGTCAATCTCATAAGACAAATCCCCTTCCGCCGTTTTTCTAAGGTTCCCTTCTACACGCTGGATTCCCCGCGTAAGCCTCTTGCCAAAAAACAGGGATACAAAAAAAGTAAGCAGCAATACTATCACAACTGCAACCGCAAACATGATTATCATCTGTTTGAATTGCTGGCTAATGCGTGCTCTCGTAACCGCAATTTCCTCATTCATATCATCTACATAATTCCCGGTAGTAATAATCCAGCCCCAAGGCTCAAATTTCTGCGAGTAGGCTATCTTCGGCGCTACGGTAACCCCATCTGCCTTTGTAAAATAAAATTCATTATAGCCACCGCCTGCATTAGCGGATGAAATTATGTTCTGAATAATCTTCACCCCATCCTGATCCGTCAGGTCATAGCGGTTATCCCCCTCCTGCTCTGGAAGGATTGGATGCATCAACAATATGTAATCTTCATCATCAATCCACATATAACCTGAATCGTCATCCCGGTAGCGCATACTCCGAACAGCTTCTAACGCCTGGCTTTTCGCCTCTTCCTCCGTCAAACTCCCAGCCGCTGCCCTATCATAAAATCCCTGCACCAGAGAAATGGCTGACTGCACTTGAGACTTTATCTCAGTTCGGTAATCCTGATTCTTAGTCACCTCATACTCGTTGGCAGATTCCGCCATAGACTGGCGCAGAAAAAAAATCCCCAGCCCTCCAAGGCATATAGCAGTTGCAGCAATCAACAGAAACACTACTAAAACCACCATGGTAGCCAGGCTCTTTACGCCCTTGTTCTTTGCTTCTTTTTTGTTTTTCATTCTTTTCATCCCCTAACATTTCTTTTTATGGTATAATTATCCTATCTTTCTTTATTTTTGTCAATATATTTATGCACTTTGCACAACACAAATAACTTAATAGAGGCTATACCAGTTACATGGTATAGCCTCTATTCGTCTGCAATTATTATAATTTAAACTTCATTGTCTCTTCACCCTGCCGCTCGCTCAATTCCACCAGGGACTGCGTATCCTTGCTGCATTCCTCAATGCCCTCTGCTACAAGCTGCATGCTTGCGCTGGTCTCTTCCGTAGACGCTGCATTTTCCTGCACAATGCTCGCCAGATTATTGACGGAATCTGCCACCAGCCTCCTCAAAGAATCTAAGATGCCTGTCTGTCCGCCAATCTCTTTTGTCACATCTTCTACAAGCTTAATCTCTTTGTACAGACTGTCGAACGCCTCACGCGTCTCTTCCAGGCGCGTTTGCTGTTCTTGGACATTTTTAGACACCACCTGCATATTGTCAACGGAAACCGCTACATTGCCCATAAGCTCTTTGACTATGCCCTCTATTTCCTGGGCGCTGTCTGCGGATTCTTCTGCAAGATTGCGTATCTCTTCCGCCACCACAGCAAATCCTCTTCCCGCTTCGCCGGCACGTGCAGCCTCAATACTTGCATTTAACGATAATAAATTCGTCTGTTCCGCCAGCCCTTTAATAATCTCAACGGCTTTGTTGATGTTCTCTGCTGATTCGTTGTTCTTATTCGTCTGCTCATATACCGTTCCAATTGTATTAATCGTTGTCTCCGTTATCTTATACAGTAAATCAATACTTTCAGACGCTCCGGCAGAACACTCCATCATGGTATACACAGATTCTTCGAGATTTTTTACTCCCTGCTTCTCTACCTCAATGACCTCTCCAAGCTCAGACATTTTATTGTTTACTGTCTCTGTCTCAGACGCCTGGCTCGTTGCGCCCAGCGCAAGCTCTTCAATCGCCGTATTCACATTCTGTATGCTCTCGGTAATATCCTGGAACTTGTCGTTAAATTTCTGGCTGCTGCTCTGTAAATGACCGCCTGCCTCGCTTATGCTTCCTATCATCGACGCCAAAGAATTCTTAACCCCATCTAGGGAGCGGGCAATATTGCCAATCTCATCTGCACGCTTTAACAGCCTTGGATCAAGCTCATAAGACAAATCCCCCTCCGCAGTTTTAAGAAGATGCCCTTCAATTCTAATAATTCCATTTGTCAGTCTCCTTCCAAAAATCAAGGATACCACAAATGCTATCACCAGAATTAAAACCACGGCTACACAAAACAGTATTATCATCTGCCTAAATTCATTGCTAATCCGAGCCCTGGCAACTTGTATCTCTTCATTCATATCATCCACATAATTACCAGTCGCAACAATCCACCCCCAAGCCTCGAATTTCTGTCCATATGCCATCTTAGGCGCAACCGTGACCCCATCTGCTTTCGTAAATGAAAACTCATGAAAACCATCTCCGCTCTCTGCTGCATCAATAATTCCCTGCGTAATCTTTACACCGTTGGGATCCGTCATGTCAATACGGTTCGTTCCTTCCTGCTCTGGCAGAATCGGATGCATCACCAAGGTACCATCTTCCCCATCAATCCAGATGTAACCAGAATCGTCATCCCTGTAACGCAGCGTCCTGACTGCCTCCATTGCCTGTTTTTGAGCCTCTTCTTCTGTTATGCTTCCTTCTGCCGCTTTGTCGTAAAAACCCTGCACCAGTGAAATGGCCGACTGTATCTGCGACTTGATTTCTGTCCGATAATCCTGATTCTTAGTCATCTCATATTCCTGAGCAGATTCTCTCATAGACTGGCTCAAAAAAAGAATCCCTAACCCACCAAGACAAACGGCAGTCACTGCGATTAGCAGAAACACCACTAAAACTACCATTACGGCCAGACTTTTTAAACCTTTGCTTTTTGCATCGTTGCTCTTTACTTCTTTCGTATTTCCCATATTTCCGTCCCCTAACTTTTTATTATGTTACAATTGTCCCACTTAACGTGCTTTTTGTCAACTTAATTATGCATTTTGCACAATAATAATTAATAAATCATTAATTTATAGTCTGCGCACACTGGTACTTTAATCCTTTTGCTTTTTCAGACATAAATACGCTCCCTTCTAAGTAGCAAGTTTTATTATTTGACTTGCCTGCTTAGAAGAGAGCATATCATCCGTCAGCATATTTTCAATTACCTCAACTTACATGCTAAAGCTTTTTAAGATTCATGTCGAATTGTCTTGGGATTTTTCTCTATTTTTCTATATACTTTTAAAAAATCGTCACTATAATTCTGTTCACTCCTGTAATATTTATCGTTTACTATAATAGTGCCTCCGCTAAACGACACCTTATCAGCAGATCCATCTTGATAATAAAGAGTTATGATAACGCTAAATCCATCACGGCCAGTCGGAAAGGCACTCCTTATATGTATTGCTTGCAGCGCATCAACTACGGCTTTCATATCCTCTTGTTGTATTGTTTCTATCCATTCATCAGGAACCGCTATCGTCACTTTATCAAGTTCTGTGATGTCAATGTCTTTCAGTGGCTTTACCTCTCTCATCCAAAACCAGATAATACCTATCACAAATAATATAATAATGCACCCTATACTTACAACAGCTTTCTTTTTCATGCTGTCCCACTCCCTCCAACAAGATCTGTTAATATTTAGATATAGAATACCTCCATACAAACGTAGCATTACTATACTTCTTTTATCTATTGACATTTATTAGCTGGACTTCACTCACAATGAAGCACAACACATCCTTCCTCCAGAGACGCCGGAACATCTATAACCCGCTGGTTTGCACTTCCACGCCAGTATAACTGTGTATCCTTCTGTTCTGCGATAAATTCACCATCCACTAAAACATCTACATATTTTATAATTTCCAGTCCTGCGACTGCCTCCCACACGAATCCTGTATACATCCAGATCGTTTTCCCCGGAAACATTTCCCGGATTTCTTTTACCAGTTTGAGTATATCGGAGCGGTTTCCAAAATACAGCGGATCTCCGCCACTCAACGTAACCCCCGAAATATAATCCTTAGACAGCTCCGCAAACAATTCCTGCTTTGCCTTGTCATCAAACGCAAGCCCTCCATTGGGGTCCCAGGTAATGGGATTCTGGCAATCTTTACAACAATGGGAACAGCCAGACACCCATAAAACAGTACGAAGCCCATCTCCATTGAGCATATCGTCCTTCGTAATATTGTGGTACCTCATCTCTTTTCTCCTTACATACTCTTGCGCTCTGCAATTTCTGCCATCTTGGCCTCATTGAGACGCGTATCTCCTTTGACCCTGGAATAAGACAGATAACCATTCATTCTGTCAATCTTCGTAAGATTACGGCTGCCGCATTTAGGGCAGACATCCATTTCCAATTCCTGATGGCCGCAATCGTCACAATAGGCCAGAGAAAGGTTCACGCCTTCATAAAATCCCATATCCATAGCACGGCGCACCAAAGTCTTTACTGCATCACGGTTATAATCAATGGGATATTTCACATACTGGATTTTGCCGCCGTTGCTCAATTCCCAGAACCGGTATTCCAAATCCTGTTTCTGAATGGGGGTGATATCCTCCGTCACATGACAGTGGAAACCGTTGCTGACATACTCCCTGTCCGAAACATTCTCCACAATTCCATATTTCTCACGGAACTGCTTGACCTGTAATCCACAGAGATTCTCTGCCGGTGTAGCATAGATGGCATAAAGGTTCCCATCCTCCTCTTTATATTGATTAATTTTCTCATTGATATGTTCTAATACTTCAATGGCAAACTGCCCGTCTTCCACCAAAGATTTGCCATTGTACAACTGCTGCAGTTCATTAAACGCCGTAATCCCAAACGATGACGTCGCCGCTTTCAGCAAAGGCTTAATCTTGTCATGAATTCCCAAATGCCCGCCATAAAAGCCGCCTTCACAGTAAGCAAGAGGATTGGTGCTGGCCCGCATTTCCCCCAGATAAGCATAGGTACGGATATGGAGCTGGCGAATCAATTCCAGATAATAATCTAAAACTTCATAGAAATCTTTGCCCTCCTGCCTGGACTTCGCCAGAATCATAGGCAGATGCAGGCTCACTACGCCAATATTAAAGCGGCCTACGAATACCGGACGGTCGTTTTCATCCGCCGGATTCATACCTCCCTTCTCATACCAAGGGGACAGAAAAGCCCGACAGCCCATAGGGCTGATTATCTCCCCATACTGCTTATACATGCTGGCAATATACCCTTTACCTGTCAGACTCAGCCAGTCCGGGTACATGGTTTTCCTGGAACATTCAATGCCTGCCTCAAAAACATCCTCCAAATCTTTTCCCGGTCCGTGAAGGTTCTCATCATACAGAAATACCAGCTTAGGAAAAAGCACCGGCTTCTTGCACTCTGCTTTGCCCTGCCCGATTCTACGAACATTGAGCATGGCAATGGATGCCATCTTTGCAAAACGTCCGGTTCCCGTACCAAACGTCATTGTGATAAAGGGATAATCGCCACGGCTTGAAGAAACCGAATTAAATTTATATTCCCATCCCTGGACGCCCTGCTCAAAATCCCGTTCAATATCCTTGATAGTCTCTTGCTCCGCGCGCTCTTCATCCAATCCCAGATCGCGGTATCGTTTTTTATATTTTATGTAAGATTTCTCGGCATAAGGTTCGAGGATTTTCTCTACACTTGGCACCGTAAACCCGCCATACTGCTGGCTCGCAGCACTTAACACAATATCACCAATCACGTCAAAGGCTACATCTAACGTCTTGGGCTCGTTATACCACAGATTCCCCATCTCAAAACCGCCGCGCAACACATTCTGCACGTCAAACAGGCAGCAATTCATGGTATCGCGCCTTGCCGACATATCATGCACATAGATATAGCCGTCCCGGCATGCCTGGATTTCCTCTGTCGTCATGAAAAATTTCTGATACAGTTCCTTGTTTAACTGGTTAAAAATCAGGCTTCTTTTCGTTGACACCAGAGCGCTGTCTGTGTTGGAATTCTCCTTATCCCCGATATACATGATCGACTGGCTCTTCTTATATACCTCGTCAAGCATCTGCACAAAATCTTGTTTATAATTGCGGTAGTCGCGATAGCTCTTTGCCACCACTGGATTGACTTTCTCCAAAGCTCCCTCCACAATATTGTGCATCTGGGCGATCTGAACCTCATGAAGCCCCATAGAGTCCACTTTCTCCTCCACAAACTGACAAATGAACCTTAATTCCTCATCTGTGAACTTAATAAGCGCACGGTAAGCAGACTTGTTTACGGCAACAATTACCTTCTGTACGTTAAAATCTTCTTTGGTTCCATCTTTCTTAATGACTTTGCAATTTTCTTTCACTTTCGCTCACTCCTCTCGGGCCATTCTCTCCTGGCTCTTACACAGGAACAAAAACACCTCAAATATCCTCGTATACCATATATTGTTATTCTCGTGTTCAAAATAACAATATATAGTTTTGTGTCTTATCCTAACATGATATTACCACAAAGTCAATATCGTAAATTTTTTTAAATTGGGCACCAGAGTAACGCTTTTACTTTTTCGTCCCCTGCTCTATTTCCAGAAGGCTTCGTGTCTCATGTAGAAAAGAACCTTTTTCTTTTTCTTCAGACACTTTATGTAAAACAATGTCAATCCGCTCACACAACTCACGCTTTTTAAACGGTTTGAGCACATAGTCATAAATCTTAAATTTTGAGCTCTCCACAACCATTTTCTTATTCGCGTTCGATGTAAGCATAATCACCGGAATATCCTGGCAATCTTTAATCTGGCGGATTTCTTTGAGCGTTTCAATGCCATCCTTAATCGCCATCTGAATGTCCAACAGAATCAAATCCGGTTTTTGTTCTTCCTTTTTCAAGTATTGTAAGGCACGTATGCCGGAGTTTAATGGGATAACATCAAACTCCCAATCTAATTCCTGCTCAATTGTTGCAAGGCTGATACTGTTATCATCTACCGCTAATATCTGTCGTTTCTTTCCCATTTGTTATATATCCTCCTTTTCCATTTGTGCAATTACTTCCTTTAAAAGCGCTTCGGCTGCATCGTCTTCATATAACTTGAGCTGTTCCTTTATTTCTGTGAGCCTTGTTCTAACGTCATCTGAAAGATGGCACTGCAAAATTTCTTCCACTTTTGCAGCACATTTTTTCGCCCGGAAATGTTCTAAACTTTCGAGCGCTTCCTTCAACCCCTGTACCAATTCCCCCTTAGCTATTTCGTTTCCACTCCCTGCTTCTCCTTGGTTCTTCTCCCTGCATCCCGTTAAAAAGCCTGTAATATGTTCTATTTGCTCTTCATAATCGGCCAGAAGCTGTTCCACATGGCTGTCAACAAATGTTTCATCTCCCCTGTCTACCGCTTTTTCTTGCTCTTTGGCGCTCTTAGAAAGCGCCATGGCGCCAACATTTGCCGATGCGCTCTTCAATGCATGCACCTCAATACCGTAAGTCCTGTAATCCTTCTGTTCCCAAAGTTCACGCAAAAGCGTCAATTTACGTTTCCCATCCAGGCAATAAAGATCCAGCAGCTCCTGATACTCTTCCACACTGCCTGAATAATGCTCTACAAGTTCATCTATATCTATTCCCTTAATATCAATATTCTTAAACTCCACGTGTCTGGCGCTTTCCGGCTGTCCGCTTACTGCCCATGTTTTGCTTGCAACTCTTTTTTCCTCAGGAATCCATTGCAGCAGGGTCTTATGTAACATCTTCCGTTCTAATGGTTTGGCAAGAAAATCCTCAAATCCATTATTCAAAAATGTCTCCTTGACGCCATCCATAGCATTGGCGGTCAACGCTATTATCACCGGACGGCTGCCGTTCTCCCCACACTCCGTCCTGATAATCTGTACGGCTTCTATGCCATCCATTTGCGGCATCATATGATCCATAAAAATAATGTCATAACGCGTTCCACGGACGAGCGCTATAGCTTCCCTGCCGCTCTCAGCTTCATCTATTTGGAAGCCATACGATTGCAGGAAAGTCCTCGCCACTCTCCTGTTAATTTTATTATCATCCACTACCAGTACTTTGTACTCTTCCACAATAAACGGTTCTAACTTCTCTTCTTTGGAAACTTCTGCCTCAGGAACCTCTAAAAGCGGTCTTCTGTCTATAATTTTCTGAGGAATCTTTATTGTAAAGACAGTTCCCTCGCCATATACACTGTCCACCTCAATCGTTCCCTGCATCAAATCAACAAAATGTTTTGTAATAGACAAGCCAAGTCCCGTTCCCTCCACACTGCGGTTTCTCTTAGAGTCCACCTGCCTAAAATTTTCAAATATGTTCACAATATCTTCTTCGCGTATTCCGCAGCCGGTATCCTCTATCCGAAAAGACAGGTTCTCTATATCCTCCGTCTCACCGGGTGCGCCTGCAACAGAAATCTTAACATGCCCTTCCTTTGTAAATTTAAGAGCATTATTTAAAATGTTGATTAATATCTGTTTTATTCTTCCATCATCACCGAGATACCGACAGGGCATTGTCATGTCAAACTCACTTCGCAGCCTAAGCCCATGTTGCGATGCCATAATGTCCAGCATGTTCAATACCTCATTGACAAGCGTTTTCACATGATATTCTGTCAACACCAGCTCCATCTTCCCCGCTTCCACTTTAGACAAATCAAGAATATCATTGATAAGCATCAAAAGATTCCGCGAAGAGGATTTGATATCACGGGCATACTCGTATACTTTGCTCCCCCTGCTTTCCTCCATGATAATATCGCTCAAGCCAACAATTGCGTTCATGGGCGTTCGGATTTCATGGGACATATTGGCAAGAAACGCGCTTTTGGCAATATTTGCCTGCTCTGCCTGCTCCCGCACGCGCTTAATCTCCTCAATATAATTCCTAGTCTCTGTCACATCTAAAATAAGC
>CAJUTD010000033.1:24212-26796 GCA_910589635.1 uncultured Lachnospiraceae bacterium
AGCACCACATAGCCCTTATTCCTTCCACGCTTATCTGGAATCTGCTCAACATGCCCCTGATAATAGGAATTGTTGAAAAAGAACTCTTCCTTCACGTTACCATTGAGTATATTCTGAGGAAATCCTTCTAATTGTCCAATATCCTTTCCTATATAACGGTTATTCAAATCCACAAAGATGCCCGCGGCAGCAGGGTTATAGCTGACAATCCTCTTTTGCTCATCTAAGGCAATTACGCCATCACTCATGCTGTTAAGCAGAATTCCGGCCGCTAAACCGCTGAAATCATAAACTTTTCTGCTCCAGATGAGTATTACCACAACTGACAAAATAGTTCCCAGCGTGAACGGCGTTGGATCATATATGTAAGTAAGCTTCATACTATAAGAAAAAAGCGACACGACAGGAAGAAAAGAAAGCACAAGAATCAACCTGTACTTGCGCTCCGCAGCATATTGCGGATGCTTCATACAGGCGCGAATCAATACATGCAAAGACAAGGCATAAGGCACTCCCAAGCCACACAGCAGAAAAATCCAATATCCCCATCCATACTCCAGGCTCAGATAACCATGTCCGCCTTCCGTAACCAGCCATTTTACCTGACGGTAATAAAGACTATGCATATCACAAGTAAACACAAGCCCCAAAATAAATATGTCTACTACTTTTAAAATGTTTAATACGATAGCCGGTTTTTTCTTGTAACAGTAGCTGAACATAAAATAACAATAACTGATGGGAACTACAAGGGAGCCCATATACTGTACCTTAACCGCTACAATGGCCGCATCCATCCCGGATGCGGTCAGTTCTAGCAAATACCCGGTATTCTGTATAAGTGAACCTACCAGAAAATACTGCATTAGCTTCTGCTCACTTGAGCCATCTCCCTTGAATAGAAGCAATAATGCAAAAGCGATAATGCAGATAGCAAATATCCCTAGTCCCAAAAACACAGCGCTCATAACCCAAATCACCCCAACAAGATAATTTTAATCTTATAAAAAATAAAACTCATTCTTATGGTATCAGTAATCTTACGCTTTGTCTATAATCTTAATACAAATTCTTCCATCCTTACGCGGTTATCACACCACATTTATGCCGCATCGAACTGTGAATTATACAATTCTGCATAGAAACCGCCCTTTGCCAGCAGCTCTTTGTGATTTCCCTGCTCGATAATGTCTCCATCTTTCATGACCAAAATCAAATCTGCATCTTTAATTGTAGAAAGGCGGTGGGCAATCACAAAACTTGTTCTTCCTTTCATAAGGTTATTCATCGCTTTTTGGATTCGTTCTTCTGTCCTGGTATCCACAGAGGAGGTCGCCTCGTCTAAAATTAGGATGGGATTGTCAGCAAGGATAGCCCTCGCAATCGTCAATAGCTGCTTCTGTCCCTGAGAGACGTTGCTTGCATCCTCATTTAATTCCATCTGATAACCGCCTGGCAATGTGGAAATGAAACGGTGCGCGTGCGCCGCTTTTGCCGCAGCAATCACTTCCTCATCCGTAGCATCCAGCCTGCCATAACGTATATTTTCCATAATGGTGCCCTTAAACAGCCACGTATCCTGTAACACCATGCCAAAATTTTCTCTAAGCTTGCTGCGCTCAAATTCTCTGATGTCTCTGCCGTCTACACATATATTTCCGCCAACCACATCATAAAAACGCATCAAAAGTTTTACCATCGTCGTCTTACCTGCGCCCGTAGGCCCGACAATCGCCACCATCTGCCCAGGTTCTACTTCACAGTTAAAATCATGGATAATCACTTTCTCTTTGTCATATCCAAACTGCACATGTGCAAAAGATACCTTGCCCTGCATTTTTGCCGCCTGGGCGGGATGTTCTACCGGCGCTTCCTCTTCCTCCTCTAAAAATTCAAAGACACGCTCCGCAGCTGCCGCCGTTGCCTGCAACATATTGGAAACCTGCGCCACCTGGGCGATTGGCTGGGTAAATTGGCGTACATACTGGATGAAGGACTGAATCTCCCCCACCTCAATCGTGCCTTGAATGGCAAGTATGCCGCCCACAACTGCCACTGCCACATAACCGAGATTTCCCACGAAATTCATAATCGGCTGCATCATGCCGGATAAAAACTGCGATTTCCATGCCGACTGATATAAAATGTCATTCGTCTCATGAAATTCTTTGAGCATATCATCTTCTTTATTGAAGGCCTTTACAATATTATGCCCGCTGTAGACCTCCTCCACCTGTCCGTTGATTTTGCCCAGATACTCTTGCTGCGCCACAAAGTATTTCTGTGAAAATTTTACTACAACCGCAATCAAAATTCCTGAAACCGGCAAGATCACAAGGGCAATCAAGGTCATGACAGGACTAATACTTAGCATCATCACAAGAATTCCAATCAACATTGTGACAGAAGTTATAAGCTGTGTAATGCTCTGATTCAACCCTTGCCCCAAAGTATCCACATCATTGGTTATCCTGGAGAGGACCTCACCCACAGTCCGCGACTCAAAATATTTCATGGGCATACGGTTAATCTTTTTTGAAATGTCCTCGCGGAAACGGAAACAAATCTTCTGGGTAATTCCAGT
>CAJUTD010000033.1:26806-30340 GCA_910589635.1 uncultured Lachnospiraceae bacterium
TAACTCTGAATAAAAGAACAGAGTGCACTGAACAAATAAATAGCAAGCAGAAACAACAAAATCTCCCCGATTCTGCCAAAATTGATCTCTCCTGCGCCTGTCACCTTCGCCACTAAGCCGTTAAATAATTCTGTCGTCGCATTGCCCAGAATCTTAGGCCCAGTAATGCCAAATACGGTGGAGGCTATCGCAAAAATAAGTACGGCAAACACGCCAATCTTATAGCGCCCCATATATTGCAAAAGTTTTTTTGCTGTTCCACGAAAATTCTTTGCTTTCTCTCCCGGCATTATCCCTCCCGGACCGTGTCCGGGACCATGCCCCATTCTTCTTGGTCTTTTCTGTTCACTCATCGTCCGGCACCTCCTTGGCTCACAAGCTCTTCTTCCGAAAGCTGGGATTTGGCAATTTCCTGATAAGTCTCACAATTTTCCATAAGCTCTCTATGCGTACCGATGCCTGCAACTGCACCTTCCTCAAGGACAATAATCTGATCAGCATGCAGGATTGTGCTAATCCGCTGCGCAACAATAATAACAGACGCCTCTCTTGTCTTCTCTCCCAAGGCTTTGCGCAACGCAACATCCGTCTTATAATCCAGCGCGGAAAAACTGTCGTCAAACAAATACACCTTGGGATTTTTAGCAATCGCCCTGGCGATGGAAAGCCTTTGCTTCTGACCGCCGGAGACATTCGTACCTCCCTGGGAGATTGCGCTGTCATACTGTTCCTCTTTCTCTAAAATAAATTCCTGCGCCTGCGCAATGCCGGCTGCCTCCTGAATCTGCTCTTTTGATACATTACCTGCAAACCCGATATTAGACGCAATCGTTCCAGAGAACAGCACTCCCTTCTGTGGCACATAACCGATAAGGCTGCGCAACTTCCTCTGGCTCATCTGGCGAATGTCCACACCATCCATGGTTACCCGCCCCGACGTCACATCATAAAACCTTGGAATCAGATTCAATACGGTGGATTTCCCACAGCCGGTACTTCCAATAATCGCTGTCGTCTGTCCTGGCTTTGCCCGAAAAGAAATATGGCAAATCGCATCTTCATCTGCACCCGGATAACGGAAGGATACGTCCTCAAACGCTACCTCCCCACGCCAATTCTCCCTGCTGCCATCTTCCGGCTTCTCGGGATCTAAGATCGTCTCTTGCGTGTGAATTACTTCCTCAATACGGTCAGCTGCAACGCCGGCACGCGGAAGCATGACAGAGACCATCGTAATCATCAAAAACGCCATAACAATCTGCATCGTATAAGTGATAAAGGCCATCATATCTCCGACCTGGAGATTCCCCAAATCCACGCCCTTTGCACCAAACCAGACAATCATCACCGTAATACAGTTCATAATCAGCATCATTGCCGGCATCATCATAGACATTACCCGGCTGGTAAAGAGCTGCGTACGCATCAAATCTTCATTGGCGCCCGCAAACCGCTCTTCCTCAAATTTCTCCCTCGAAAATGCACGGATAACCGGAACACCGGTCAAAATCTCCCTTGAAACAAGATTCAAACGGTCCACCAACGTCTGCATTTTCTTAAACTTAGGCATAGTGACTGACATCAGCACACCCACCAAAAGTATAATACTGCCCACAGCGATGCCGATAATCCAGCCCATCCCCGTCTTGGTGTTCGTAACTTTCAACACACCGCCGATACCGATGATTGGCGCATATAAAATCATACGCAGTAAAAGCACCGAAACCATCTGCACCTGCTGTATATCATTTGTGCTCCTGGTAATCAGGGAAGCTGTGGAGAACTTTTCAATCTCACTGTTTGAAAACCGCACTACCTTCTGAAACACCCTGCCTCTGAGCGACATGCCAATTTTCGCAGACGTACGCGAAGCAAAAAAACCCACTACAATGGCAGCAAGCATCATAATAATAGAGACTGCAAGCATTTTCCCGCCGGTGCGCAGCATATAGCGGTTCTGATAATCTACCATATGATAGCCCAACGCTTCATATTCTTCCCGCACCATAAGCCGGGCACGCTGGGAAACGATGGATTCGCTCATGTCTCCCATGTTCTCTTTTGCCGCCTGCTCCGCCTGCAAAATCTGCTCCTTCGTCATCTGCCCGCTGTCTATCATGGCTTTGAGGGTACTGATATCCATTCCAGTTTCTTCTGTCATGGAAGACATAGCTACCATGGGCATACCAAGAAGCTCCTCCATCTCCTTCATCTCTTCTTCATTCAGAGCCTTTAACTTATAATTCCCATTATCCGCCTTCTCATAGGAATCTCGCAGCTTAGACTCATCCTCTTCCGGTAAAAACAGGCTAAGCCCTTCAAACGTTTCCGTCCGCATTTCCTCTGGTACAGCGTATTCAATTCCACTCTGCTGAATCCCGATATCCACGATATCGGACATATATTGAGGAAGCGACAAATCACAATACGCCTGCACAACTAACAGCACAAAAATAATAAATACTGCCGCTTTGTGCTCGCCCAAATATTTTAATATCTTTCCCATGCATCCATCCCTCTTCTATCGTTTTCCGTTCATGCTATTCTTTTTACCAGTATTTGTCAATAATGCAAATCTTAAACATTCTAAAATTTCTATAAACTGTTCAGCCGTTCTCAACAAAGAAAGTGCATTGTATATTATACCAGCCCATAATGCTCACACGCCTTATAAATGCCATCTTCTCTAAGCGGAGAAGTCACATACTCTGCCACGTCTTTTGCCTCCTGCATCCCATCACCCATGGCTACAGAATGTGCCGTATATTCAAGCATATCAAGATCATTGGTGCTATCGCCAAAAGAATAAGTATCTTCATGGGCAATACCCAATAACCCGCAAATTTCCTGTATACCCGTAGCTTTGTTAAAGCTCCTGGGTACAATCTCCATAAAATCCCCGCCCCGATGAATAACCGTGTAATGAGGTTCCAAGACGCGCTCTAACTCCTTCTGCTTTTGTTCCTCTTGCAGATAATTTGCACAAAACTTGCTGACTTCAAGCTTATGTTCATTCCCGGTAACCCGCATAAGTTTCTCGCCCATGCTCTTTTTCAATTTCTGAGGAAACACCGACTCTTTGGGAAAGCGCTCTTCGTCCAGATACAGGAAATACCTACCTTCCAGAATATACGCAGCATTCACGCTCCGCAAGAAATCATTGACACGGCAGATTTCCTCATGCGGAATCTGATGATAAAATTTCACTTCCCCCTGAAATTCGCCATACGTGCCGCAGCCTGCCAGTATACCGTCAAATCCAAGCGGCATCAGCTCCTGGTCGGGGATAAATACCCTGGTTCTGCCGCTGCTGATAAACAGATAATGCCCCTGCTCCTTCATTCGCTGAAACGCTTCCCTTGTGCTGTCTGGAATGCAGTGGTTGTCATCCCAAATCGTACCGTCAATATCAAAAAACAACGCTTTTTTCATATTATTTCATCTCCACTTCCATATGTAATCAAATACCCCGCTGAAAGCAACAGGGTATCAAGCTTGCAACGCTGCAGAGCAGCGGGGTATTTGCACCCCCAG
>CAJUTD010000034.1:0-27674 GCA_910589635.1 uncultured Lachnospiraceae bacterium
CACCAGTGGTGCGAGATTTTCAGAATTTCGGTAACTCAGGTAAAAATTTCGCATTCTCCAGAGGTTTGCCGCAGAATATCCCTTTGCGCCCGGAAACTCTTTCTGCAACTCTTTTGACAAAATTTTTACAATGGATTTGCCCCATCCATTGATTTCCTGCTGCCTGTATATCTCCTCTCCAATCTCCCAATAAAGGTTGATGGTCTCCGTATTCATTATTTTCAGGACATGATACTGCTTTTTATGTATCAGTTCCTTCACGTCATTTACCAAAGGCTCATAGCCTGCAATTTCCACTCCGCCCATTCTTTCTCCAATTCTCGCACCACTGGCGCGAGTTTTATAAATCTACTATCTAATTGATATTTTCAATAACAACCTGGCTATTCTTCCCCCGGCGGATGGAATACCAGCAAATCTTGTATCTCACACCCCAACACCGTACACAGTTTACATAGCACATATACATCCAACCGGGTAATGCTGTTCGTGCAGTAATTATCTATCTGTTTCCAATTCATTTCTGCCTTATGCGACAGCTTGTTTTTGCTCAGCCCTTTTTTCTTCAGCAGTTCATTCAGCCTTATTTCCAAATATCCGTAATCTTCCTCCACGTTCCCACCTCTGCATTTTCATATTTGTTTCATGCTCACAGTTTCATTTTATATTTATTGCAGAAACACGCTAACCCTAAACAAATATCAGAATACTATATATAGAAACGTCAGTTCTTTTCTCTAAAATGCAGATTATGCATTTATATCTATTTTCCCTGTTCTTTCTCTGCTGGGACAAAGACAAGCAAATCTTGAATTTCACATTCCAAGGCGGTACAGAGCTTGCACAATACAAAGGTGTCCAGCCGGGTAATATCATTCTCACAATACCTGTCCACCTGCCTCCAGTTCATTGCCGCTTTCAGCGACACTTTGTTTCGGTTCAGTCCTTTTTTCTCTATAAGCTCTGCCAGCCGGATTTCCAGATGACCGTAATTTTCTTCCACCTTGTCTCCTCCTGTCGAAAAATGATACCCTGTTTTCCTTGCATTTTCATTTTATACTTGTTATAGTATTTTTGTAATCTTAAAGAAGTATTATAATACTTCTATTATAAACAAATGTTTTGACAGGAGGAAAGGAATGGGATTAGACTACTTTAAAGACACTGTCTTTGAACTGCTTAACGATTCTGATGATATGGCAGTCAAAGACATTCAAACGAAAGACAAAGAAAATATTTTTACGGTACTGCTGATGGATGGAAGTCATTTTGAATTAGAATGCCGCCAAATATACTAATTTAAAGGGGAACAGGTGATGTTATGGATATGAAAAATTTTGCAGCCATGCTTTTAAAAGACATTGAAAAATCTGGACTTCCTATTACAGAAATAAAGCGCATACAATCAGACAAAGGTTTATTTGCGGTAGAAACTTCTGATAATAGCGAGTTCCTGATTAAAATTGTAAACAGGGATGCCAAGCGTGAAACATTTTTTCTGGAGATAGACGAAACGGAACGCAAAATCCATGAAATTTACGAAAAGTACGTCAGTAGTTGGGAATATGACGAGATTCTTATGAACAACGATTTCGACATTGACTGGCTGGAGGGTATTCTGGACATGAAAGATTACCGCAAGCTGGAAAATATTATCTTACAGTACAGCTCAAGGAATGATGAACTGCTGTTTACTTTGGGATTTAAATATGCATGGTCTTTATTTATGGAATGTGCCAAAGGCAACGATAGCGCAAATTCCGCAAAGTTGAATTCCAACACTGATTCTGCATAACAATAACCTAAATTTCTCCATATGTTAGGCTGGAACATTTCAAAAGCATGGTTGTCAAAAAGGGGCGAGGGGATTTCCCCTGACAAGTGCCGGAGGTTGCCGCTTCCCATAGGGGCGTGGCAATCCAAAGGCGTTGCTTGCTGGTATTGTGTATTGATTTTCCAATCGCTTTTTGTTCCCAATATAAACTATTTTACCAGCCGAAAAAGAAATCTTTCACAGGCTTTCCCACCATCCTATTCCACCAGAAATACCATTATTTTAAATCTATATACGGATTCTCCCCAAAGAAAATAGAGCGGTTTCCCGCCCTACTTCCTTTTCAATATGTCCATTTTCCCAACATGGTTTTCCCAAGCAGTCTGCAATTCTTTCAGCAATATCTCCCTTTTATTAGCATGACTCCCTCCGACAGTCTGCCAATTCTTCCAGCACCATCTTCTTTTTATCAGTATATTTTTTCAGGCAATCTACCTACTCCTTCAGCAGTATATCCCCTTTCTGGCACGACTTTTATCGCAAATATACCAGCTTATCCGACACAGATTCACTAACAATACACCAGCTCTTTCAAAACCATCTCCTCTGCCGCGGAACGAACATTATTCATCAACCCTACCCATTTCATCTGTTCCTTTGCCTTTAATTCCTCCGTAATCCCTGCCCCGGCTTTCATCTGTTCCGTGAGAAATTCCAGCCTCGCCTTGCATTCCTCATCACATTCGTGAAGATGCCTGTTAAGTTTTCCACTTGTCAGCAAATCCAGATACATCCCCTTGTGGTAGTTCTTCAGATACTCTAACCTCTTGTTCCCATACCTGCCAATCTCATAAGTTTCCCCTTCTGGCAGTTTCAAATCGGGGTAAAAAATCCCATCTGTTCCCTCCGTATAGCTGATTCCATTTTCACCAATGATGTGTTTTCTCATGATTTCCTCCTATCTGGCGACCTGATATTATCCTGCTGTCGGTCGCCTTGTCCGTAAATTTTTATTCCATTGCGGTCAAACTATTTTCATTTTGTCAAACTGACAGAATGTTTGGGTAACAAAAAGCAAGTATTGTTTAAACAAATATCTTCTATAAATTTTTCTTTTTCGGCTGGTAAATATAGGACTGACTGCAATCAGTTTTCCCCTTTCAGTCCGTTCATGGTTTCTGCAACTAACTGGATGGTATAGAGCAGTTCATCATTGTCCCCGCTGCATTTTTCCAGACGTTTTAATTCCTCATGGATTTCTGCCATCTGGTTGCGGAGTGCCTTGTACACCCTCGGGTTACCCTGCACCACGACATCCCGGCATTGCAGACGCCGGGTGATATAGTCCTGCTTGGTAAGCCCCGACAGGTTCACATAACGGTCAATCAGCTTTCCTTCCTCCTCTGAGACATGGAATGCCACCGTCTTATTCCTCCATCTTCCTTTGTAATCAAGCCTTTTCTCCATAATTTTAAATCCCCTTTCTCCGTTCCGGCTCAAATTCATTATCCATAGGCAGATACACTCCCGCATGATTATCCGTCTGCGAAAGGCTTTCCATGCGCTCCATATCCAGCTTATCCGCCATTTCCGTCTGCTTATTTGGGAATAAATGGGCATAGCGGTAGGTGATGTCTATGCTCTCATGCCCCACCCGGTCTGCTATGGCGAGTGCCGAAAATCCCATCTCAATCAGTAAGCTGATATGCGAATGCCTAAGGTCATGGATTCTGATGCGTTTCACTCCTGCAGCTTTCGCTCCCCTGTCCATCTCGTGGTGCAGGTAGGATTTTGTGACCTGGAACATTCTTTCATCCTTGCCGGTTTCATAGAGCATTCCGATATACTCCTGCATTTCCTCACTTAAGAAATGCGGCATTTTTATGGTTCGGTTGCTCTTTGCGGTCTTGGGGGAAGTGATGACATCCCTCCCCTTTAACCGCTGGTAGGACTTGTTTATGGTTACGGTATTCCGTAAAAAGTCAAAGTCTGACGGCGTTAGGGCGAGCATTTCGCCCAGCCTTACGCCACACCAGTAGAGCATTTCAAAGGCATAATAGGACAGCGGCTTGTCCATCATTGCGTCCGCAAATTTCAGGTATTCCTCCTTTGTCCAGAACAGCATTTCCTTATGTTCCTCGCTGCCCATCGCACCGGCTTTCTGCGCCGGGTTGCCCGGCAGGTGGTAAAACCTCACGGCATGGTTAAAAATTGCGCTTAGCTGTGCATGGATGGTTTTTAGGTAAGTGGGCGAATAGACCTCGCCATTCCCGCCCCTATAGGCAAGCATTTCATTCTGCCATGCAATCACGTCCCTCGGCTCAATCTCCGCAATCTTCCGCTCCCCGAAATAAGGCAGTATCTTCGTGCGTATCACATGGCTCTTGGATTCCCATGTGTTCTCCTTTACCCTCTTCTTTTTGTCCGCCTCGTAGATTTCAAAGAAACTGCCAAAGGTCATGTCCAGTTTGGACTCGCTTTTGAGCATGACCTCACGCTCCCAGCCCAAAGCCTCCCTTTTGGTCGCAAAGCCCCTTTTCTGCGTCTGTTTCCTCTCTCCCTTGTAATTCGTATATCGGTAGATGACGCGCCATTTGTCGCCATCTTTGTATACAGCCATACCCTCACGCTCCTTTCCCCAGAGCTGGTTGCAGAAACAAAACCTCCGCCATCAGCCCCAGTAATAATTTTAAGATTCCTACATTATCTGTTGTAACATGACTTCTTATGGGAAAACTGCCCACTGAGCATAATTTCTTGCGGAAAACTACTCGCTGTAACATAACTTCTTGCGGAAGAAATTTGTGTTTACCCTGCCTGTTACTGTCAGGTAGCCAAGCTCCCGCATTTCCGCATTCAGCTCCCGGACAACCTTGTAAGCATAAGATTTGGAAACATTCAGCTCCTGCGCTACTTCCTCAACCGTCATGAAATTTTTGCCTTCCATTATCGCATCCCCCTTTCCCTCTTTTATTCCTGATTCCACTGCCTGCCCCGTAAATCTGCCTTTCTTCCCAACCAGCAGTTTTTACTGGCAGTCCCAAATATGACTAAATTTGTTTGTTTAGTTTATGTACTTCATATATTACTAAACTTACCAATTTAAGTCAATAGTTTTCCAAAAAAATCTTAAATTATTTTATTTAACTTCCACTTGCTATCTTTGCCGCACCATGCTATACTGTACCCAACAAATTTGTTTAACTGTCTAGCCACAGCTAAATACAAAATCCAACTACACGGAGGTTTACTTATGGCAATCGGAAAGCGTATCAAATTTTTCCGCAACAGGAAGAACCTGACGCAGAAACAGCTTGGCGAACGGCTCGGCTTTCTGGGCAGGACTTCCGATGTGCGTATGGCGCAGTATGAATCGGAGGCAAGAATCCCCAAACAGAACCTTGTGAAAGAAATGGCGGGCATACTCGGCGTCAGCCCCCACGCACTGACTGTGCCGGACATCGACACATACATTGGTTTTTTACATACCCTCTTTGCCTTAGAGGACATATATGGATTCCGGATAACTGAAAAAGACGGCCTTATCTGCCTTTGCCGGGATTCTTCCAGTTCTTCCCCTGTTGACACAGTCAGCTCCATGCTCTGGGAATGGCAGCAGCAGGCAGAAAGACTTGAAAACGGTGAAATCAGCAAGGAAGAATATGACGAATGGCGTTACCGATACCCGGAACTGGACACCAGCCAGCATTGGGCAAAGACGCCTTCCAAAGAAATGAGTGATTCCCTCATTGGGAAATCTGAGGAAAAGTAAAAGAAACATACAATAAGAAAACCTTGCTGATATTCAGTTTTCAACTCTGAAAATCAGCAAGGAATCTTCCATTGTGCTATATTGAAATGTGTAAATCATTCTCTGAATAAGAAAAAGTGTTGCCAAAACGTTGCCAGTAACTAAGCTATTTTGTTTGCAACCAGCATAAATACTGGGCTTTCTTGATTCATCGAATTATTCGAACTCAATCGTCCCCGGCGGTTTCCCAGTACAATCGTACACCACCCGATTAACCCCCTTGACCTCATTTACAATTCTATTAGTCACTTTACTCAAAACCTCCCACGGAAGTTGCGCTGCCTCCGCCGTCATAAAATCACTTGTATTCACTGCACGGAGAGCTACTGCATAATCGTAGGTTCTAAAGTCCCCCATTACGCCTACGGAACGCATATTCGTCAAAGCTGCAAAATACTGCCCAAGCCCTTTATCAAGACCGGCTTTGGCAATCTCTTCCCTGTAAATATAATCCGCTTTCTGAACGATCTTTACCTTTTCCTCCGTGACCTCTCCGATGATGCGGATGCCAAGACCTGGTCCCGGAAACGGCTGGCGAAATACCAGATGTTCTGGAATACCAAGCTCTAATCCGGCTTTGCGCACTTCATCTTTAAAAAGCATACGCAGCGGTTCAATAATTTCCTTGAAATCCACCACATCAGGAAGCCCGCCTACGTTGTGATGGGACTTAATAACCGCAGACTTGCCAAGACCAGACTCGATGACATCCGGGTAAATTGTACCCTGTACAAGGAAATCCACTGCTCCAATTTTCTTAGCCTCTTCTTCAAACACACGGATAAATTCAGCGCCGATAATCTTACGCTTCTCTTCCGGTTCTGTGACGCCCTTCAATTTATCATAATAACGCTGCTGTGCATTTACACGGATGAAATTGAGTTCATAATCTCCATTGGGACCAAACACGGCCTCTACTTCATCCCCTTCATTCTTGCGCAGAAGACCATGATCTACAAATACACAAGTCAATTGCTTGCCGACAGCTTTCGAGAGCAGCACTGCTGCCACAGAAGAATCCACGCCGCCCGACAATGCGCAAAGCACCTTGCCATCCCCAATCTGCTCACGCAGGCTGGCAATTGTGGTCTCCACAAAAGAATCCATCTTCCAGTCACCAGAACAGCCGCAAACCTTATAAACAAAATTGGCAAGCATCTTCATTCCTTCTGTCGTATGCATGACTTCCGGGTGAAACTGTGTCGCATATAATCTGCGCTCCGGGCACGCCATAGCAGCCACCGGACATACAGACGTACGCGCCGTGACACGAAACCCTTCGGGAGCTGTCTCAATATAATCTGTATGGCTCATCCAGCAGACTGTCTTAGAGGACACGCCCTCAAAAAGTACATCTGTAGTATCTATTTCCACTTCTGTGTGCCCATACTCGCTGACCGGAGCCGTCTTAACACTGCCTCCCAAAGTATATGCCATCAGCTGAGAACCATAGCAAATCCCAAGAATCGGAATTCCCAATTCAAATATTTCCTTCTGATAACGCGGTGACGTCTCAGCATAAACGCTGTTAGGCCCTCCAGTAAAAATAATTCCCTTTGGCTGCATCGCTTTAATTTCATCCAAACTCACGGTATATGGCTTTACTTCACAATAAACATTACATTCCCGCACACGCCGAGCAATGAGCTGGTTATACTGCCCGCCAAAATCAAGCACAATCACTGTCTCTTTTTTCAACGTTTTTTCCTCCTGTATTCTCCATTTCCGGACAATTTAACTGGAACAGCTTCAGACTTTTATATCTTTTACCTATTATAAAGGAGGCTGCTTACATTTACAAGAAAAATATCACATTTTACTTCATCCCCTGTTTGCTGTTGCGGTACTGCACCGGTGTCTCATCATATTTCTTCTTAAACAAGCGGTTAAAATGCTCCACGTTCTGATATCCTACGCTGTCTGCAATGCTTTCCACGGTCATGCTGGTGTTTTTGAGCAGTGTCCTCGCCTTTTTCATGCGGACATTTTTTACAATCTCACTAAACGTCTTATCAGATTTTTCCTTAATGTATTTTGACAGGTACGGTTTCGATAAATGCATTTTTTCTGCCAGTTCATCCAGCGTAACTGTCAGGTAATTTTCCTGAATATAATTCATAATCTCATTCAACCGCTCGTCCCGGCACTGCCCGGTTTCTTTGATATGCTCCAGTTTATTTACTGCCACGCACAATGCCTCAATAGAAGATGAAATAATGTCCTCATCTACTCCCACTCCCCAAAAAAGCTGGTTGTTATGGGAAATCCCTACATAGGAAACTGCCTTGGCCGATGACCCCCTGGACAGAGAATGCTCTTCATAGACAGACAACTCATAGCTGACATTAAAATACTGCTTCAACGCATTGCTCACCGCATCCAAGCGTCCATTTCCGTTTCCGGTAACGGTACGCACCTGCCCTCCATGGGAAAGCACTGCTTCCGCCACAATTCCGTCTTTCTGCCTGAAATGGCATTCTGGAATCTGGAAATGCGGCATATTATTCACATAATGCTCCTCAAAAATCTGATAAACCAACTGCGGCGACAATTCCATATGACGACGGTCTGAAATTCCCTTTACCGTGTAACCAACTTCCTCACGCATTTTCTCCGGTATGGTAATTCCATAATTCTGTTTGAGGATATAAGCAACCCCACCCTTGCCAGACTGGCTGTTAATGCGGATAACATCCGAATCGTAGGTGCGTCCCACATCTTTGGGATCAATTGGCAGATAAGGCACGGTCCATGCCCCCTGTGGGTTCTCCTCACGGCACGTCATGCCCTTGGCGATCGCATCCTGATGGGATCCTGAAAATGCCGTAAACACCAGCTCTCCGGCATAAGGCTGGCGTGGTGACACCTGCATACGCGTGCATCGCTCATACGTCTCAGCAATCTTAGACATGTTACTGAAATCCAATTTAGGATCAACACCATGAGAAAACATATTCATGGCAAGCGTCACTATATCTACATTTCCGGTGCGCTCCCCATTTCCAAATAAAGTTCCCTCAATCCTATCGGCGCCGGCAAGTATTCCAAATTCTGCATCGCAGATCCCCACGCCACGGTCATTATGTGGATGGAGGGAAAGCACAACATTTTCACGATAGCGCATATGTTTGCTCATATATTCGACCTGCCCTGCAAAGATATGGGGCATAGCGTTTTCCACCGTGGTTGGAAGGTTGATAATCGCCTTTCTTTCCGGCGTAGGTTTCCAAACATCAAGCACCGCGTTGCAGACCTCCAATGCATAATCCACTTCCGTCCCCGAAAAACTTTCTGGGCTGTATTCAAAAGTAAAATTGCCCTCCGTCTCATCGGCAAGCTCCTTTAACAGCACTGCACCTTCCACAGCAATCTTCTTAATTTCTTCCTTACTCTTGTGAAAAACCTGTTCCCGCTGTGCCAAAGATGTAGAATTATACAAATGTACTACCGCATGCGGCGCGCCCTTTACAGCTTCAAATGTCTTGCGGATAATATGTTCCCTTGCCTGGGTCAGTACCTGCACAGTCACATCATCTGGTATCATATCGCGTTCGATCAATGCACGCATAAAATTATATTCCGTATCCGATGCCGCAGGAAATCCCACCTCAATTTCCTTAAACCCAACATCCACCAAAAGCTGGAAAAATTCTAATTTTTCATCTAAACTCATCGGTTCAATCAATGCCTGATTGCCATCCCGCAAATCAACGCTGCACCAGATGGGCGGTTCCGTA
The DNA here is from genome assembly GCA_910589635.1 of uncultured Lachnospiraceae bacterium. Lineage (GTDB taxonomy): Bacteria > Bacillota > Clostridia > Lachnospirales > Lachnospiraceae > Petralouisia. Next base: position 9,323 of record CAJUTD010000034.1, read on the forward strand.
ATATATTCCTTTTTCACCCAATCATACGTTACCTCAGGCGGCATAAAATATTGTCTCTGATACTTTTCAAAATTCTGCATAATTCATTCCTCCGTAATTATATAAAATGCACAAATATAATTTTCTTAAATTAACCAAAAAAATCCTTCGCATCCACTATCGCAACGATAATAGAGACGAAAGATAATTTAATCCTGCGCGGTACCACTCTACTTCATGTTTCCATGCCCTCATCTGCACTCCGTGCCCGCCGTTATAAATTACATATCTTCTGGCATCCACTTCTATGCATATCTCTGTAACGGGAGAACCCGTCCTAGCTTACTTTTTCTCCAGCAGAGACAATACTTGTCCTGCTCCTTCTAAAGTTAAGTCCATAACAAATATTTTTACTGCCCTGTCTGGATTATTCTCAACAGATATACTTAACTATATAGTTAATTTTTTCAGCCGGAAGCTCCAAGGCCAGTTCACTGTTTCGCCGCTGCCATCTTCCACCACCGATAGCTCTCTGTAAGCCTCTCCACAGCTACCCTTCCTTTTCTGCGCTTTTCACGTGTCTTATCTTAACACACAAAAAACTTCTTGTATAGTGATAAATTTAATCATTTTTATTGATTATTTTTATTGTTTTTGTGCAATTTTCATACAGGGGTTTCCTAAAAAATCTCACCCAAACCGTTTTTGTATTATCCACCAAAGGGCTGCTCTCAGACAGCCCCTTTTTGGTGAAGATATTTTTCTCTAGTCGCCAAACCCCCCCTGATATGACGCTCTGACTTATTTACATCCAGGACCTTTCGCGCCTGGGAAGCGAGGGTGGGATTAATCTGGACCAGACGCTCCGTTACATCCTTATGTACCGTACTCTTGCTGATACCAAATTTTTTAGCCGTCTGGCGCACTGTGGCATTCTCCTCAATTATATAATTAGCAATATTAATTGCCCGTTCTTCTATGTACCCTTTCAACGAAATTCCCTCATACATTGCTTTTTTTATAATGTATGAGGGATTCACGACAGTTATGACAATGGCTTTACCTGATATTCTATACCTTGTAAAACTGCATTTATCTGCCATGACTTAAATTTAAAACTCTGCAAATAAGCACACTGCTAACCAACACCTCACGCAAACCAATAGCATAAACATTTTGCACAAAAAAAATCATTTGCCAATAGCCACAATATCCTGATTTATATGCATTTTCTCCAAATATTTAACCATTTCATTCTATTTCTTCGTATATTTTTACAAACAAAATTCCACACAAAAAATATTTTACATATTGCATTTTTAATAAAATGTTATATAATTATATTATTAACGTTACAACCATTTCACGAAAACTTCACAGAGAATCACAGTAATACACCTATACTGAATCGTTTTCCTGTGTCAGAAATGACTCATGTAACGAAACCAAAGGGGGCGCATTACAAATGAATAACGAAGAAAACATTGAAAAACGGCTTACAAAGTCATTTTTCAAGATAGCATCCATTATGGCGACAGTAGTAGTTTTTGCTCTGATTTCCCTAATTGTCATATCAAACAGGTATTCCTATGCATTAGAGAATTTCGGTTTTGCACAGGGCGACATTGGGACGGCAATGTTTGAGTTTGCGGACCTTCGTTCGTCGCTGCGCGCAGCAATCGGTTATGACGATGCAGATGCAATTAAAACCGTGGTAGCACAACACGCTGAACTCAAAGATTCTTTTGAAGAATCTTTTGCAAAAATCGAGGACACTATCGTATCGAAAAACGGTAGGGCTACTTACGATGAAATTAAAGCTGAACTGGATGCGTACTGGGAATTGGACGCCAAGATTATGGAACTTGGGGCGACCACTGACCGGGAACTCTGCAAACAGGCACAGGATATTGCATTGGCTGAATTGGCGCCTATTTATCAGAGTATCTACGACAAGATGGCTGAGCTTTTAGAGGTAAAAGTCAGAGAAGGCAACTCCCTGTCACTAATGCTTACGGTATCATTGTGGGTTCTCATTATTGTCATTATTATCGTCATTGCCATAACAATGATATTATCCACCAAACTTGGCAAGCGGTTTTCCAAGAGAATTTCCGACCCTCTTGGCAGTTTAGGCGCACGCTTTAAAACATTTGCTGATGGTGAGCTAACGTCTCCATTCCCATTAATCGAGACCGGAGATGAAATCGAAGCTATTGAAAAAGACGCCATGGAGATGGCCGAGAAATTAGACGAGATTATCTTTGATATCGAAGAAATATTAAGGGAAATGGCCATCGGCAACTATGCCGTCAAATCCAAGGCTGAAGATCGCTATACAGGTGATTTCAAAAAATTATATAATTCCATGCGTGCATTACGCAATCAGATGGCAGAGACATTATCATCCATCGGAGATGTTTCCACACAGGTTTCCGCCGGTTCCGACTCGCTGGCGCAGGCATCACAAGCCCTTGCTGAAGGAGCTACGGACCAGAGTATTTCCGTCCAGGAACTGCATGAGACAATTTCAGATGTTACTGCCAATATAGAAAATGGCGCTAAAAACGCAGATGAGTCCTTTGAAAAAGCACAGCTTTATGCAAGCGAAGCGGACAACACCCGCCAAGAAATGAACAGCATGATGGCTGCCATGGAACGCATCAATGCCGCTACAACTGGCATTGGAAATATTATATCCGAAATTGAATCTATTGCATCCCAGACAAACCTCTTATCGCTGAACGCTTCCATTGAAGCTGCGAGAGCCGGGGAATCTGGCCGCGGATTTGCTGTTGTCGCTGATGAAATCAGAGAACTGGCAAATCAGAGTGCGCAGGCTGCCGTAGATACCAGGGAATTGATTGAGAAATCCATCAGCGAAGTCAATGAGGGAAACCGTGCAGCAGAACATGCTGCCGAAGCTATTCAATCGGTCATAGAAGGCATCAAGGAGACCGCAGATTTCTCCAGAAATTTGAAGACAATGATGGAAAGCCAGACAGAATCCATGCGGCGCGTAGAATCCGGCATCAACGTAATCTCAGAAGTTATACAGAGCAACGCTGCTACAGCCGAAGAATCTGCGGCAACCAGTGAGGAATTATCTGCACAGGCATCCGTTCTGGATGAACTCATTGGACATTTCGTACTGCCAGATAGAGACCAATAATTACCTACATATTAAAAGCCAGCTGAGTATATCATCAGCTGGCTTTCTTAATCCCATTTGGGACTGTCGCACTAACTTCTTACAGTCCTGGCAAAACTTAGCGATTACTGCTTATTGACTATGCTAGGTTCCACAACTTATTTTCTACCACAGCACTGCTTATATTTCTTACCGCTTCCACAAGGACATGGGTCATTGGGATAGACCTTCGCACTCTCTCGCTTCTTAGGCCCTTTGGGTCCTGAATCATCACGGTTAGTTCCTGTAACTTTCGCTACCTGCTCGCGCTCCACTTTCTGCTCAATGCGTACATGGAACAAAAGCCGTACCGTATCTTCTTGAATATTAGCGATCATGCCGTCAAACATATCGTAACCGCTCATCTTATACTCAACCAGCGGATCCCTCTGCCCATATGCCTGCAAGCCAATTCCCTGTCGAAGTTGATCCATATCATCAATATGAGCCATCCATTTGCGGTCGATAACCTTTAAGAGGATTACGCGCTCCAACTCACGCACAGCCTCCGGTTCCGGGAATTCCGCTTCCTTCATCTCATAAGCCTTTACTGCCTGTTCCTTGAGCTTATGTTTGAGCTCATTGACACGAATTCCCTGCACATCCTCCTCTGTCACTGCATTCAATGGTATAATCGGAATCAGAAGCTGATTCAGTTCATTCAAATCCCACTCTTCACTATCCTGATCTGCTGAAATACAGGTATCTACAGTATTCTCTACACGGTCTGTAATCATTTTATAAATTACATCGCGCATACTCTCGCCATCGAGCACCCGACGGCGTTCTGCATAGATAATCTCTCTCTGCTCGTTCATAACCTGGTCGTATTCCAACAAATTCTTACGGATGCCAAAGTTATTGCTCTCAATCTTCATCTGTGCTTTCTCAATCGCATTGGTGAGCATCTTATGCTGAATCTGCTCGTTCTCCGGAACACCCAAAGTATTAAACATATTCATCAATTTTTCGGAACCGAACAGACGCATCAAATCGTCTTCCAGAGAAATGAAAAATTTTGATTCTCCCGGGTCTCCCTGACGCCCGGAACGTCCACGCAGCTGATTGTCAATACGCCGGGATTCATGACGCTCCGTACCGATAATCTTAAGCCCCCCTGCCGCTTTGGCATCATCGTCCAGCTTAATATCCGTACCACGTCCTGCCATATTTGTAGCAATGGTAACAGCTCCATGCTGGCCTGCCTCCGCAACAATCTCGGCCTCTATCTCATGAAATTTCGCATTCAAAACTTTATGCTGGATTCCCTCGCGTTTGAGCATACCGCTTAACAACTCGGAAGTCTCAATTGTAATCGTACCAACAAGCACCGGCTGGCCCTTGGCATGAGCTTCTTTAATCTCCTCCACCACAGCATGAAATTTCTCTTTCTTGGTCTTATAAACCGCATCCTGCAAATCCTTTCTCTGCACAGGCTTATTGGTGGGGATTTCGATTACATCCATTCCGTAAATATCACGGAACTCTTTCTCCTCAGTGAGAGCCGTACCGGTCATGCCGGCCTTCTTATCATATTTATTAAAGAAATTCTGGAACGTAATCGTTGCCAGCGTTTTACTCTCCCGCTTCACCTTCACATGCTCTTTGGCCTCAATCGCCTGGTGAAGACCATCAGAATAACGGCGCCCCGGCATGATACGTCCAGTAAACTCGTCTACAATCACAACCTTCTCGTCCTGTACCACATAATCCTGGTCGCGGAACATCAGGTGATGAGCGCGAAGAGCCAAAATCACATTATGCTGAATTTCCAAATTTTCAGCATCTGCAAGGTTCTCAATACGGAAAAATTTCTCAACTTTCTTCACACCTTGCTCAGTCAGGCTGACAACTTTATCTTTCTCATTGACGATAAAGTCTCCGTTCTCCTCACGTTCCACACCCATAATAGCGTCCATCTTGCTGAATTCAGGCATGTCCTCACCGCGCACCAGCTGTCTTGCCAGAATGTCGCTGGCTTCATAAAGGCTGGTAGATTTACCACTCTGGCCAGAAATAATCAACGGAGTCCGCGCCTCGTCAATCAACACAGAGTCCACCTCGTCAATGATAGCATAATGCAAATCACGCTGCACAAGCTGTTCCTTATAAATTACCATATTATCACGCAGATAATCAAAGCCCAGCTCATTGTTCGTCACATAAGTAATATCGCAGTTATACGCTTCGCGGCGTTCATCATTATCCATGGAATTGAGTACAACCCCAACAGTCAATCCCAGAAATTCATGAACCTTACCCATCCACTCTGCATCACGATTAGCCAGATAATCATTGACAGTGACAATATGCACACCTTTGCCTTCCAAGGCATTGAGATAGGCAGGCAAAGTAGATACTAACGTCTTACCTTCACCGGTCTTCATCTCCGCGATACGTCCCTGGTGCAAAATAATACCGCCAATTAACTGTACCCGGTAATGCTCCAAACCAATAGCTCTCCTGGCAGCCTCCCGGACAGTTGCATAAGCCTCAGGAAGTATCTGATCCAGTGTCTCGCCTTCTTTCAAGCGCTTCTTAAATTCCTTGGTCCTATCTCTCAACTGTTCATCTGTCAGCTCCATCATAGCGGGACGGTAGGACTCAATCTTATCCACAATAGGATAAACTCTCTTTAGCTCCCGCTCACTGTGTGTACCAAACATTTTGCTTATAATACTCATATAAATGCTCCTATATTCTTCTGGCAGGACCCTGCCATATCTTTATCCCGCATACACGGACAACTTCTTATATTGTATCACTTTCCATGCTGTTAAACAATACACAATCCCATGAACGAATTATGAACTTTTTATAAATTGTCAGAATTTTCTCATGCTTATATATTTTATTTTAATTATAAGTATCTTTAATACGTTTTTTGCAAAAAACTTATTGACATTTTCATTTTTGTTAGATATAATAAACACATCAAAACAAACAAGAACTACAGAACAGGAGGTACAGTCCAATCAAAACATAACGAACTACCCCATAATTCAAGAAAGAGAGGTACGGTCCAAAGGGATAACAAATTGATTCACCTCTGAACACCAACGGAGGTACAAGAGATTTCCATTAAATCCATTGGAAGAAGATTTACAGATGCAGATAACAGAACTTAGATTTCAGTAATAGATATTCTGACTGCTGTTGATAGGAACCCAGATTTCTGGAATGGGAAATTACAATAAGGTTCTTCTCTCGGCTGGCAATATCAGAGCTAGAAAATTTCATAGAGGACAAGGATTGATTTATCCAAAGCGATAGTCAACACATCCCAATGAAAGATATAGTGAAGTATTATCGACGTGAAAGCATCCGACCTTGTATTTTCGGAATGGAGAAATTGGCGGAACGACTCATAAGCATAAGATATTTAGAGCAGAGATACAAGACTGGCGTTTGCAGAAGTAATTATTCAGAAGAGGATTTAACCACATAACAAGGAATCAACATTTTCATAACGAATCCCTGAAATAAGATGAAAAATTAAAGTATGCACTTCCAGCCGGAAACGTTCAGATATGGATACATACAAAACATTCAGTGGTATTAAAATTTCGGAAAGAAAATGGAAGATTTCAGAAAGAAAGAGGTAGGAGTCCAATGGACAGTATAGTATAGAAGGCTGCATCAGATAAGCGAATATCGGTGCAGCCTTTTACTGTTATTATTTATTCTTGTAAAATGAGCGCTACATTAATGGGAAGTGCAAATCGTCAATTACTTATACTCTTTTAATATGCCTTTCCCCAATACACAAGCTTATGCGCAGGCTTACCACAGCAGACACAGACATCTGAGACTGCATCCTCTTCTTTGAGCGGCATACAACGTGAAGTTGCCGTTGTATCTTCTTTAATCTTATTCTCACACGCCTCATCCCCGCACCACATTGCACGGATAAAGCCTGGTTTATTTTCCACTGCATCCTTGAACGCAACATAGGACTTCACTTCTGTAATGTGAGAGTTCAAATGCTCTTTGGCACGTGCATACATATCAGCCTGAATATTTTCCAACAGCTTCCCTGCCATTTCTGCTGCTTCCTCCAGCCTGCACTCGATTTTTTCACGGGTGTCACGGCGCACCAGCACGCATTTCCCTGCTTCTATATCCTTTGGCCCTAACTCTATGCGAATGGGAATGCCGCGCATCTCCTGTTCTGAGAATTTCCAGCCAGGGCTCTTCTCACTGTCATCCATTCTCACGCGGATGCCAGCGTTGGCTAAACTTCCTTTTAACTCTGCCGCTTTCTCCAACACGCCTTCCTTATGCTGCTGAATAGGCACTACCATCACCTGTGTAGGCGCAATCCTTGGTGGCAGAACAAGTCCCGAATCGTCCCCATGAACCATAATAATTGCACCAATCAGACGGGTTGTCATGCCCCACGAAGTTTGATGTACATACTGAAGTTTATTTTCGCGATCCGTATACTGTATATCAAAGGCCTTGGCAAAACCATCGCCAAAATTGTGGCTGGTACCGGACTGCAACGCTTTGCCATCATGCATCAACGCCTCTATGGTATACGTTGCCTCTGCACCCGCAAATTTTTCCTTTTCTGTCTTCTTGCCGCGAATTACAGGCATTGCCAGAACTTCCTCACAGAAATCAGCATACAAGTTCAGCATCTGAATGGTACGCTCCTCAGCTTCCTCGGCTGTCGCATGGGCCGTATGTCCTTCCTGCCACAAAAATTCCCGGGAACGCAAGAATGGCCTGGTCTCTTTCTCCCAGCGTACAACCGAGCACCACTGGTTATAGCATTTAGGCAAATCCCGATAGGACTGAATATCATTTGCATAGAAATCACAGAATAAGGTCTCGGAGGTTGGCCTTACACACATTCTCTCCTGTAATGGGTTTAATCCTCCATGTGTTACCCAGGCAACCTCAGGTGCAAATCCCTCCACATGATCCTTCTCCTTCTGCAACAGACTCTCCGGAATGAACATGGGCATATAAACATTTTCTACACCTGTCTCTTTGAATCTTCTGTCCAACTCATTCTGTATGTTCTCCCAAATTGCATATCCTGCCGGCTTAATCACCATGCAGCCCTTCACGCTGGAATAATCAATCAATTCTGCTTTCTTCACCACATCTGTATACCATTGCGCGAAATCATCTTCCATAGATGTGATGGCTTCTACTAACTTCTTGTCTTTCGCCATAACCTTGTCTCCTTTACTTTGTTTTAACTTAGCACGATAAGGTCTTTCCTATAAGGATTACTAATATATTTACTTGTTCAAAAGGTCTTGCCGCTCATGCGGCAAAGACAGAATGCACAAAAATTATCTTGGGAAGCTAGCTTCCCAGAGTAATTTTTTGTGCATGTTGTTTCCATTGCTTCGCTATGGAAACCTTTTGAACGGATGAGAACTTTATAGATTGCTTCGTGCAACAGCCCCTTTTGACATCCGAATCCTATAAGATAAAAAACACCGGCATCCAAATCCCCATAGGGACCGGAATACCGGCGGTACCACCCTGATTAATGCACATTCGTCATTCATCTCAATCGCCTTAACGCGGCCAAACGGCGCATCCTCATGCGCAGCTCCAAGGCGGGTTCCGAATATCCGTATGGGAAACCTCTCACCAACGATCTCCTCTCTGTGCATCTTTCTATCCGTACTGTTCCTCTTCATCGCCTAATACATATTATCAGCAGCTTTCCTAAACATATACCCTCTATGGCATCCTATGATAGACATAAGGCCATATTATAAGGTATCGCTGAAACAACTACTCTGACTATAACGGTTATTTTATGCCAATTCTTTTAGATTGTCAAGTAAATTTCCCGAATTAAAATATATGAAAGCGGTCCCAGGGCGAATCCCCACAACCCATAAATGCCAAGCCCTACATATATGCTGACAATAACAGACAAAGGATGCATACCCAATTTATTGCCGATGAGCTTCGGTTCCAAAATTTCACGAAGTATACTGCATATCGTATATATTACAGTGTAGATTGCAGCCAGCATGTATTTTCCCTGTAACATTTCAATGACTGCCCAGGGCACAAATATTGTTCCCGTCCCCAAAAACGGCATGGCATCACAGATCCCAATCCCGCATCCGGTGAGCAATGCATAATCATTTCCTGACAGATATAACCCCACTACGCAGACAGCCGTGATTATCAGCATAATGATTAATTGCGCCTTAATATAGGCGCCCCCCGCCTCATAAGTTCTCCGGCATACCTTTAAACCTATTTGCCCAATAGGATGATGTTCTAAGGACACTCGAATTTTCCGATAATCTTTCAGTATCAAAACCGTACTGATAATTATCACAAAGCAAATCCCCACCCACACAAACATACTTTTAGCATAAGAAATTGTACCATTCATCAATATTGGGACCACATTCGTTTTCATATGCTGCATAAGTCCTGGAAGCTGCTTTTGCACATTATACTCAATAGTTTCAGCTCTTATGCCGGTAAAAATTTCCACCTGGCAGCAGCATTCACGGAAAAAGTCTCCTGCCTGCTGCTTGTAACCATTCAGATTATCTACTACTGTTCTAATCTGCATCAATAACGTTCCCAGAAATAAGAACAATAAAAAACCGAGTACAAGAAACAGAATTCCTACCAATAAGGCTGACCAGAAGCCTCTTTTCCATTTTAACTTTTCTTCCAGCTTTTCTACCAATGGATTTAAAAGCTTGGCCAGCAAAAAAGCCATAAAAAAGGGAATTACCAGCGGCAGTAGCCAACGGAGGCAGGCATAGACTGCCAATGTAATCCCTAAAACTTTACCAATTTTCCGCATACTTTCTTTCATTTCATTCCGCATGGAATCAGTATGCGCATATTTCACACTTTATATTCTCTCAGCGTGCCCGTCCATCACTCGAAATAACTTCCCTTGCGGCTCTACAGAAAATTCCATTCTCCTGCCTGTAACTGGATGGACAAAAGCTATTTTAACGGCGCAAAGCCCCACCGGCATAAACCCCTGGACAGAGCCTGGATTGTACTTCCTGTCTCCTACTATTGGGTGTCCGGCATAAGCCATCTGTACCCGTATCTGATGGTGACGTCCTGTTTCCAACCACACGCGCACAAGGCTCCTTTCTCCACCCTGCCTTTGGGAACCTGCCAAACTTCCAGTTTCTTGGCTCTTATTATCTATTTTGCTCGCCACTTGGATTGTTTCATCCCTGCTATTGACTTCTTCCGGCTTAATCACCTTCTCCACCTGATATCTTAGCATAGCATATTTAGCTCCAGGCGTTCCTTGCTCTACCACACTAGATGTATTCGTCTCTTTATCCTGCCAAAGATAATCTTCCAATACACCAGACTCTTCCGCAAATGTTCCTTCCACCAATGCAAGGTAACATTTATCCATACTCCTTTCCCTGGACTGGCGGCTGAGATTTGCCGCTGTCTGCTTATTCCTGGCAAATACCATAATGCCCTCCACCGGCTGGTCGAGACGGTGCACCACAAAAATCTGCGTGTTTTCCTCTCCCTTAGTTGCAAAATAATTACGCAGAAGACTTACCATATCCTGCTGCCCCAGCCTGGGCGTATGCACAGGGAAACCAGGCATTTTTCGGCAAACTACAACCTCTTTATCTTCATAAATAATCTCTACATTCTTATACATGAAATGTTCCTTTACACCTTAAAACGGTAGCCAACGCCCCAGATTGTCTCAATATACTGGGGTTTCGCCGTATTTATCTCAATCTTCTCCCTAATCTTCTTGATGTGGACAGTCACTGTTGCAATATCTCCGACTGACTCCAAATCCCAAATCTTACTGAACAATTCTTCTTTGCTAAACACACGGTTAGGGTTTTGTGCAAGAAATGACAACAGGTCAAATTCTTTCGTTGTAAACTGTTTCTCTTCCTCATTGACCCACACACGTCTTGCTGTCTTGTCAATCTTGAGACCACGAATTTCAACAATATCATTTTCCTGGATATTGCTGTTGATTAGCCGCTCATATCTGGATAGATGCGCCTTTACTCTCGCCACAAGTTCGCTCGGTGAAAACGGCTTCGTGATATAATCATCAGCCCCAAGCCCCAGACCACGGATCTTATCTATATCATCTTTCTTGGCAGACACCATCAGAATCGGCGTGTTCTTGTTCTCCCGAATTCTCTTACAGATTTCAAAACCATCTACACCGGGCAGCATTAAGTCCAGAATAAACATGTCAAACTCTTCACTTAACGCCCGCTCAAGCCCCTGATTGCCGTCATTTTCAATCTCCACATCAAAACCGCTCAGTTCCAGGTAATCTTTCTCTAAATCGGCAATTGCCACCTCATCTTCGATAATTAATACTTTGCTCAATTTATTACCTCCTGATATTTACGAATCACAAAATACATAATTGTGCCAGTCCCTTCTTTGCTATTAACCCAAATCTTGCCTCCATGATCCTCAATAATCTTCTTTACGATAGACAGCCCAATACCACTGCCGCCAGTAGAAGAATTCCTGGAAGCATCCGCCCGATAAAAACGGTCAAAGATATAGGGCAAGTCTTTTGCAGAAATCCCCTTTCCATTATCTTCAAACTCAATTTGGATGAAATCTCCCACATCCCGTATACGGATATTGATAAACCCTTGCTGCTTGTCCAGATATTTGATCGAATTACTAATTAGATTGTTAATCACGCGCCTGAGCTGCTCTGGATCTGCAATAATCAACACATCTTTATCGGCATAATCAATATAGTTGAGCCTGATATTCTCAGCCTCCAGGTCTAAGCCGACCTCCTCTACACAATCCTCAAAATAATCCGCCACATTAATACGGCTGAAATTATAAGGAATACGATTGGTGTCAATCTTCGCATAGAGTGTCAGCTCGTTAATCAAGGTATCCATCTCATTCGCTTTATTATAAATTGTGCGGATATACTTCTCCTGCTTTTCGGGCGTGTCGGCAACACCGTCCATAATGCCCTCCACATAACCTTTAATAGCAGTAATCGGCGTCTTCAAATCATGGGAAATGTTGCTTATAAGCACACGATTTTCTTTCTCTCCCGCTAATTTTTCTTCTTCAGATTCCTTTAAGCGGAAACGCATTTCTTCAAAGTTCCGGCACAGCTCGCCAATTTCATCCTTTCCATCTGCCTCAACAGTAAAATCAAGATTTCCCGCCTTGATATTCTCCGTTGCCACCTGCAATTTATGAATGGGATTGATAATCCCCTGGTAAATCCAAACGGTCAGCATCCCTGCCGTAAAGAGTAATATCAGCAATACCGAAATCATTAAGTCAAGCAGAATCCCCTTGACATCCGGTAGAAGCAGCTCTAAAGATGTTATGATGAAAACGCTGCCTTTGCTGCCATCGCTAAAAGTGACATCAATCTGCTTAATCAATGCCTGCTCCTCGCCTTCCATATAAAACCCGGAGCCTGCACTCTGCAAAACATCGCTGTCATATTCTGGCAAATTCTCTTTGAGCTCTTGGTGAGAAGTCCCATTCCCCTCATAAATCAGCTCTCCTCCACGTCTCACCACCAGGTAAGAATATTTTGCTTCCAGCTCATTGTTAATTCTATTCAAATATTCCTGTTCTTTCAGATTATCCGGCGTATCTCGTGCGACCTTCTGTAATTCCTCGTAAGTTGACTTGGTAAAACGGCTAAGTACCTCGAAAGAGTTCAAAAAATAATCGTATGCATTGCCATCCGTGTCATAAATCTGACGGATGGCACGCATCTGATATTTCCCAATACCCCACATGGTAGCCCCTGCCAGCAACACCGGCACTAATATAATGATAAAAAACGAAATAATAAGCCTTGTCCGTAATTTCATAACACTTCCCGCATTCCTGCCAAAATAATGTATCACTGTTTGTCATAAATAACGAGCCAGACAGCCATTGATTAACTTGAAAATAATCTTGCCATTGGCTCTAATACAACGAATATTAAGTCTTTGATATATTCGTCGTACTAGTTGTATTATATCAACCTTGCCGAAAAAATCCTATGGAAATTTTCTAAAAAATCTAAAATTTGTCTAAAGTATGATATTGAGGCTTGCCGCAGGAACGTAAATTACAAATTATAGGGTCGTAGCACTAATATATTTACTCGTTCAAAAGGTCTTGCCGCTTATGCGGCAAAGACAGAATGCACAAAAATTACTCTGGGAAGCTAGCTTCCCAAGATAATTTTTGTACATATTGTTTACATTGCTTCGCAATGGAAACCTTTTGAACGGATGAAACCTTTATTAATCGCTTCCTGCAACACACCAAAGATAATTTTGTGCATATTAATCTATACTTTGTAATTTATATTAGCGCGACAACTCCATACCTTAAAAATTATATTAGTACAACATCCCCTTTCATGAGTCTATACCACCGGTACAGACACAATTCTCTTCTTTTTTCATATATTGTAAGGATTATTTCTTTTTGAGGAAACTTATGGAAGCAGCATCCATCACAATATTAGGCGGAGATTTAAGGCAATGTTATGCGGCAGAATACTTGCAGTCCCGGGGGTATAAAGTTACATGCTGCCAGACACCGGATTTCCCTTACCACTCTGACATTGTTAAAGCGGACTACCTGGAACATGAACCCTGGCAATCGGATTTGATACTAGCTCCAACTCCTTTGACACGCGATGAAATAAATTTGTTCCAAACAGAAGGAAACTGTCCCCCCTGCCCTTTGCATGATTTATGGGACCAACTCAAGGCAGAGCACACGTTTGCCGTCTGCAATCTTTCTAAAAAGCTGCAAACGTCATTGGAAAATACCGGATGCCGAATTCTCACATTTGGTAATTCCCCATTCTTCCAAAAGGAAAATGCTCGGCTCACCGCAGAGGGACTTCTTGCAGAGGTAATTCGCTGCACTCCTTTCGCTTTATCATCTGCCAATATACTTCTTTTGGGTTACGGCTGCTGCGGCTCTTGTATTGCCAGACTTTTTCTTCCGCTGTGCCGCAATATTTATGTAATCGAGCAAGATCCGCTGAAAGAAAATGCCGCAAGAAAAGATGGGGCTTCCCCCATCCATAAAAATGATTTTTCCAAGGTATTGCCGCAATGCCAGATTTTAATCAATACCGTTCCGGCACCCATCCTTGGGGTGGCGCATTTATCAGAAATGCACAGCTCCTGCCACATTTTTGACATTGCCTCTGCTCCATTTGGTTTCCCGGCAGATACTACAGAGAAATGCCTATTGCCTTATTATCGAATTCCAGGCATCCCGGGGCGTTTCTCCCCTGTCACCGCCGGCAGGATCATCGGCCAAACAATAGAAAGGATGACAGAACATGCTCTATGATTTTCATGACAAATCCATCGGGGTCGGTTTTACCGGTTCCTTCTGCACATACGAAAAAATATTTACGGCATTGGAGAATTTAAAACAGACCGGCGCCAATCTTCTTCCGGTTTTTTCACTGAATGCCTCTTCCCTCAATTCACGTTTTGGTACGAGCGAGTCTTTCTTAAAACGCGCAGAAACCCTCACCGGCCATGCGCCCATCACCACAATTCCGGCAGCGGAGCCAATTGGTCCGAAAGGGTTGATGGATATCTTAGTAATTGCTCCTTGTACTGGCAATACACTCTCCAAACTGGCAAACGGCATCTCAGATACACCGGTGCTGATGGCTGCAAAGTCGCATCTGCGCAACAACCGGCCTCTGGTACTCTCACTGTCCACCAATGATGCTCTGGGAATGAACCTTAAAAACATCGGTATACTCTTAAACACCAAAAATATTTACTTCGTTCCCTTTGGGCAGGATGACTATCAGGCAAAACCCAATTCCATGACGGCCTTTACAGAATTGCTGCCGGAAACAATTGACGCCGCGCTGAAAGGGAAACAAATCCAGCCGGTCATCCGCAGCCCCCACAGTACGACGTAAAAAGTCTGGTGCAGGCAATCTACACGACAGTGTATTGCATCATTTCATAATGAATCTTTGTTCCCTCCGCAATCTCCGGAGGGAGCAAAGCTCTTGCAACGCATTTTTCTTCCTCCTGGGACTGGCCCGCCTGTAACAGATAGGCATAATCCCCATCAATACGTGCCACTGTGTATTCTATTGGTCCTAAATTCATAACATTTCTCCTTTCGCCTATTACCTGATTCCCTATTGTCCAATACATATTACCAATACTATTCTTTCCTCGCTTTCTCATGTAAGTCCAGAATATCAACAATCTCCTCCGGGGGAATTCTAGTATATTCGCATAATTCCTGCACTGTGGGGTCTGTACCATTTTCCTCAGCCAGCGCTTTCCTCGCTTCATGGATTAAACTTACCTTAGCAAGAATAGTATTCTCACTGTCGGCCTCCCCCTCCAGTTCCTGGCGGTAATTGTCCATTCCTTCCCTGACAAGACTCTCCAGACGTTTCTCCAAACGCTTCTGCTGTGCGTCTTCCAAAACCTTTGCATTGTCTGCACCATATTCTGAGGCTTTGCCGAGAAGCTGCCCCAATCCAAGAAGCAGGGCAATATTTCCTTCCTGCACTATATCTTCCAAAAATACCCTTGGCGTAACAAATTCTCCGGCAATCTCAATAATCTTTTTCAACCATTGATGGGATATTTCCTCTATTGCTGTCTTTTCCCCCGACAACAATTTGTGGTACAATGCCGTCTGCTGTTCTTTTGTCAAAACGGCAACGGAAGAAATCTCACTCAGATACATCTGAAAATGCGGATTTTGAGATTGTCCTGCCGGCTTTACATCAGGCTTAGATCGCGTGCGCTTACAAGATTTCGCCTCCGCTTGGGTATTTGCCGCCTCTTTATCATCTTCATTCTCTAATACTTCTTCCTGCGGCGTCAGCAGAAATTGATAAATCATTTCCTGTTGTTCTTCCGACAAATCCATACCCTGAAAATAGTCTCGGATTTCTTCTTTTGTCAACGGCACAGGGCTTGCTTTGGCAATCTCCTGCACAGAATGCAGCGTTTCCATAAATGCTGTTTTATCTACCATATCTTTTCTCCGTTAAAAGCATTATTGCTCCTCATTCTATACTATTTGTTAGTTGAAACACCTTATGCTTTCTTATAAAACACCAAGGTAAGCCTCTCATTGATAATTTTCGTCCTGCCTGTGCTTATGTAGCCCATTTTTTCATAAAGATGGCAGTTTTTGCTTTCCTGCAAAATTGTCCCTAACTCCCAGCCTGTTTTGCCATGTATCTGTTCGCACATTTTGATTGCTTGCTGCGCAATGCCTTTGTTACAAAATTGCGGCAATATAAAAATTGGTGAAATCCACTTGCTTTCGCCCGCCTGTTTGCTATCAATCACGCGAATGGCTCCTACTTTCTGCTGTCCCAAACAGATAAAATAGTAATACGAATCGTCCTGTTCCAGGCGGGACTCTATCTTGCTGATATCCTCGTTAGCCGGGTTCGTATCGTAATCCTTGTATTTGTCAAATAACTCCCGAAACGATTCCACTTGCATGGCATGAAGCTCTTTTGCATCGCTTATATCTGCCCGAAGCAATTGTATTTCCATAGTCTGGCTATTTACTTTATTTGAGTTAAAAATTCCGCCTGATAGCATTCTCTCTTCTTCCGTCATATTTGCTGCACCCTCTATTCCTTTTTCATTTCTTCTATGATACAACTATGCGTTTTGTCTTTTTTATCATAATTGATCCCCACCAGCAGAATTTCACCGGCATATCCCTCCAGGGCTTTCGTATATTGCCTGTCCTTAATCTGCTCTATGGCAGAACAGGCTGTCTGATCGTATTTTAACTCAACTACCAGCGCCGGCTTATTCACCGAAGGCAAGGACCAAAAGACGATATCCGCAAAACCTCGGCCTGTGGGCAGTTCCCGCATAAGCCTGTAATCTTTTCTTGCGCTATAATAAGCCAATCCAATCGCACAACTAAGAGAATTTTCATCGTTGTAGGCCAACATCGAAGCCACTTCGCTATGCGCCAAATCCAGGCCTGCGGCAACGCTTTTTTCATCATGCAGGAGTGTATCTTTTAGCAGCTTTTCAGAAGCCTTTAAAACACACATAACCTCCTGCCAGCCTCCTGTACTCATGGCATTTTCAAATTCCCCCATAATCTCTTTATTGGGAATAAAGGCTTCTTTTGTCTCCGAATCATACCCCAGATACCCCAGATGGATCAACAACGTCAACACATCGTCTTTCGTTTTAAAATGATTCATATCATTCTGAAAACTAAGGGTATTTACCACGGTGCGCCCGCCGCCCAACATCTGTACAATGTCCTGCCTTAGACCATCAAAGTCCATATCCATATATATTTTTAACGCCTCATACGTCTCCGTGGACGTCCAGTAACTGGAAAATGTATGACGGCGCATTGCCTCTACCACGGATTTGGGATTGTAAATATGCTGGTATTGTTGAAATTTATAGCCGTCATACCAGTTACTGGTTTCTTCAAAATCCATTTCAAACCGCTCACATAATTCTTGTACTTCTGTCTCCGTAAAACCAGTATATTCCTCAAAAAAAGACGGATCTGTCATAGAATATTCCCAAAACATATTCAGCGCAGAATGCGAACCATATTTTTTGACCGGCAAGATCCCCGTCATATAGACAAGTCCCACATATTCCCTGTCTTTCAGCAGGTTACGCAGAAAGTCAAGATAGCTCCTTTGCGCTTCCTCCGCCTCCTTTTTCTCTCGCATCACGCAATCCCACTCATCTATCAGGAAAATGAACTCCCTGCCTGTCTTGGCAAAAATTTTGCGCAATGCCACGGCAAGCCCGATATCCCACCGTTTCAGCAGTTCTCCATACTCCTCCTCAAGTTCCTCGAGCACCTCCTGTTCCAGATAATCCGTCATTTTATCCGCAGAAGACTCGCTCAAAAACTGCTGCATATTGAGGAAAATCACATCATACTGATTCAAATATTCTGTAAAAGTCTCCTCTTGCTCTATTTTAAGCCCCTCAAACAGACTCGCGGAATCACAGCCGCGGCTGTAATAGGCGGCAAGCATCTCAAGCGTCATGGACTTTCCAAAACGCCGCGCCCTGCTGACACAGATAAATTTTTCCCTTGTATTTAAACATCTGTTTGTATGCGCTATCAAGCCGCTCTTATCCACATAGATTTGCGAGCGTATAGATTCCCAAAAGCTTTTATTTCCCGGATTCA